>JAGOMP010000001.1 GCA_017993505.1 Planctomycetota bacterium | reverse complement strand
AAACCACATTCATTACAAATATACACTCTATCTTTTAGTGTTAAATCAGCTTTGATATTTCCACATAATTCTATAAAATATTTATATTATTTTATAGAATTTTATAGATTATTTAAAGCAGTTGGTAGCCCTTGTTGGAAGTAAAAAATGAAACAATTTTTTATTTGTTTCAGTGGTTTGACATTCTGCTTGCACTTGAAAAATAGTTTGTATATTTGTTTGCGTTAAAATATTTTCAGGTTTCCCTGTTGCATGGATCTTTCCATGGTGCAACAAAGTAACTGTATCAAAATAATTATATGCGTATTGTAATTCATGCAAAACTACAAAAATAGTAAGACCTTGTTGTTTTAAGTATTGCAATATTTGAAATATTTGTAATGTATGGTGGATATCTAAAGAAGCTGTAGGCTCATCTAATAAAAGTAAAGGTGCTTGCGTAGTCAATGCACATGCTAGCCATGATAATTGTCGTTCTCCACCTGATATTTCTGTAGCTAATTTTTTGGCTAAATGCTCAATGCCTACTTTTTGCATAGATTTCATGGTAATTTGAAAATCATCCTCAGTGTGAGCTTGGAATCTATGAAGATGTGGACTTCGACCTAATAAAACAAGTTCTTGTACAGTAATGGGGAAAGCAATGTGCGTATCTTGAGGAACAAGAGTGACGAGTTGGCTTATTTTTTTTCTAGAGATGTTTTTTATATTTTGGTTTTGTATATAAATCTTACCTTGTTTGGCTTTCCAAATATTGCAAATATTGCGCAATAAAGTTGATTTTCCAGAACCATTCGGCCCTAAACAAGCATGTAAAGAACCTTGTTGTACATGTAAGTTAATAGAATTAAGAATTTTTTTATTTTGAATACAATACGTTAGATTTTCAATTCGTAACATTGGCTAAAAATTCTGCTGCTTGAATGGCTGCTTTGCAACCCATTGCAGAGGCAGTAATTGCTTGTTGAAAATGAGGATCTACTACATCTCCCGCAATAAAAACACCTGGAATTTTTGTATTTACATCACATGTGGGAATATCAGTTTTTTCTGGGACTAAATAACCATTTTCATCTAAAGGTAATTGATTTTCTAAAAACGCAGTATTGGGAGTGTGACCGATTGCTAAAAAAAGCCCATCATACTCTAAAATTTCTTGTTTTGTTTCTGGATCTTCCATTCTTTGACTTGGTTTGCCTTTTGGATGAGAAATGCAACGAATAGATTCTAATCGTTCTTTTCCTATAATTTCTATAATTTCACTATTCCAATGCACCTTGATTTTAGGATGTTCTAGTGCTCGAGTTTGTAAAATTTTCGAAGCACGAAATTGATCCCTTCGATGAAAAATATGTATTTCTGTTGCAAAACGAGTTAAAAATAATGCATCTTCTAAAGCTGTATCGCCACCACCTACCACAGCTACCTTTTTATTTCGAAAAAAAGCAGCATCACACGTAGCACATGTAGAAATACCAGAGCCAAAATACTTTGTTTCATTATCTAAACCTAATGTTTTTGCTTTCGCACCTGTTGCAATGATTAAAGAATCAGTGATATATTCTTTATTAGCATCTGTAAAAACATGGAAAGGTCTTTGTGATAAATCTACTTTCACTGCTTGTTCAGAAAAATACACAGCACCAAATTTTTCTGCTTGTTGACGCATATTATCAATCAAATCAAAACCAACTACACCTTGAGGAAAACCTGGAAAATTTTCTACCATACTGGTGAATACAAGTTGACCTCCTACTTGACTACCACTTAATACAATCGGTTCTAAATCAGCTCGAGCAGCATAAATTGCAGCAGTATGTCCAGCACATCCTGAACCTAAAATAAGAACTTTCGTTCGCATATATTATTTCCTTTTTGATAAAAAAATTTCATGCCTAGGGGAAATTTTGGATTTTTCACTAAAATGTTTTGCTAAATTTTCTATATTTGAAATGAATACATTATAATAGAATTTTTTTTAAAGAAAATTTGTTTCAATAAATTCTTGATTGGCGTTTTCTATAGCATGATAAATCGTCTGATATCCTGTACATCGACAGAGATGTCCACTCATGGCTTCTTTAATTTGATCTACTGTAGGATTTTTATGCTCTTTATATAATCTATATGCTGCCATAAGAAATCCTGCAGTGCAATATCCACATTGGATAGCGTCATGCTTGATAAAAGATTTTTGTAGGGGATGGAGATTGTCACCGTCTGCTAGGCTTTCCACAGTCATAATCTCAGCACCATCAGCTTCAAAGGCAAGTATGAGACAAGAACGAACTGCTTCACCATTCAATATAATAGTGCAAGAACCGCATTCGCCCACTCCACAAGATTCTTTAGCACCTGTAAAATGTAGATGGTTTCTAAGAACATCTAATAAAGTCGTATTGGCAGAAACATAACAAGAAATGGGATGTTTTTGGAGTTGATTGTCTTTAAATTGTAGCCAAGTAAATTGTATTTTTCTTTCATCAGAGGCTTTCATAAGTTGCCTTCCATTGTTTCCTTTTTAAAAAGTATTTGTATTACTTTGGTTTTTCAAGTTTTCCTACTTTTTTTTCTTCTTGAATAATAACTTTTCCTAAAGTAGTCAATAAAATAGTTTGTGTTTTTTTTGCTTCTATTTCTGTTAATTGAATAGGAATATCTTGTCCATGGTACTGCAAGTTAATTTTCCCATGATTATCTATGTAAATGTTTTTATTTGAAATTTGCACTTCAATATTATCAGGCCATGTCCAAGTATATCGTAGTTGTGGAATAACAAGATGAGCTTCATCTATGTAGCCTTGATATTGTTTCCCAAATACCATAGGAAGTGCTTCTTTAGGAGGATATATTTTACATGAAAGTTGATTCACTGGAATTTTATTAAGATATAAAATCATTTGATCTAATTCTTGCACATATTCTATGTGATGCCATTGATAGAGAGAAATAGGATTTCTACTCTTTATTATATTATTATATTGCATAGCAAATATATGATTATCAGGAGTGATACCTAGTTTAAAAATATTGCCTGCTTCCCATAAAATTTGTGATGACTTAAACGGTGATCTTCTTGGAAAAAACCAAAAAGAAATACGAAATGTGCCTTGAGGTGTAATTTTTCGTAAATCTTTTCCTGCTTTATAATAAGAATTTTTAGAAAATGAATAACCATTGCCAATTTTTCCAAGAACAAGTTTTATGTTCTGTGTTTGGGCATTAATATCTTCCATATGCCAATGGTGTTCTATTTTCCCACACCATAGTTGAATTGATTTATGTTCTTTGTAAAAGTTGATTTTTGCATAAGAATTTTCTTGTTTGCTATAAGCTTGTCCATATTTAATAATATTTCTTATAGTTTGTACAGAATTTGGCAAAATAAATTTTTGTGAAAATCGCGTGAAAAGTCCACTGGACATGCCGAATACTATAGAAATTATAGCTATAAGAACTATGAGTTCTACAAGAGTTGCTCCTATTTGTTTATTTTGATTTTGCTTTTTGGGCATCTTCTTCTAATTTCCTTTTCATAAAGAGAATTTGTTCTTTATAAAAGCATTCCATGAAAAGGGAAGTGAGTTTAAGTTTTAAGCCTATTCCTTCTGTTTCAGAATACTTGCTGACACTAGGATTATTTAAAATATAATCTGCAACAATTTCTGTAACCATTTCTATGACTTCTTTTGCATTTTTATCACCTTTGCTACGCACAAAAGGAGGCATACAAAATTCACCTGCTTTCCCAGAACGACCGAAATCAAATCTTGAACGTTGGAGTCTACCATAAAGTTTTAATGTTCTCTCTGCTAAAATAATGTCGGCTTCTGTCACTATTCGTTCTTCATCATCATATTCCGTTACTTGTTCTTCTTGACTGCATTTTTTTTTTGTCTGTATGTAAAGTTGTACTGATTCTTGAATATAATTTGCTAAACCTTTAGGAAAATTAGGATATTTTAAAACAAGATTTCGTAAATTTCCTAAAAACCATTCATGGCCAGAATCTAAACTATATTTTTTATTTTTTTCTGAATCTGGTGGGATATTAAGATTAATATTTTGTATCCATGTTTTAAATTCTGGATTTTCTTCTTTTATTTTTTCTTTATATGAATTATATCCTACTAAATCAAAAACAGCATGGACAGGTATTCGAAAGTAACTTTTTATATCCCCACTCTTTAATGTGACTCGAAGATAACCATACGGTTTGTCAGTATTCTTTACATTTAAACGCAACATTCCCATTTTTATTGAATCTAACATGGCGTGAAATCCTGTTTGATAATAGATAAAAAAATTTCAGATTTTGAAATTTTCTATTTCATGATATCGCAAAATATTATTTTCTGCAATAATATTTTTCTTTTTTCTATACCAATATTATAATTCTTTCCATTAATATTATAATACTGTTAGTTTAGGTAGATATTGTTTAAGTTGGGAAAATTTTTCTGTTGCTTTTTGTTTCATTTTTTTTGCTTCTATGTCATTAGGAATAAGTTTAAGTATTTTCTCACAAGTAGAATTCACTTCACCATAGTTTCCTCTGTGAGAATTTTTTTGTGCATATACTTTATAATACTCTATGGCTTTGTTATTTTCTTGTAATATTTCGGATAATTTAGCAACTTCTAAATAACTCCAAACTTCTTTATCACCTGCTAGTTCGGCAACTTGAGAAAAAGCTTGAATAGCCTCGGGAATCATCTCAACAGATTTTGCTAAATAACCAGCAAGTCTAAATTCTTCTACAGCTTTTGCTTGTAAATTTAAATGATTCAGAATTTTAGCACGTTGTTGTCTAGCTGTTAAATTAAAAGGATCAATTTCTATTACAGAATCAAATGCTTCACGTGCACGACGCATGTCATTTTTTTCATAATTTTTTATACCTAAACACATATACTCTTGAATTGCCTGTGTTTTTTTATTTTGACGCAAGAGTGTGTCTGCTAACATTTTTCGACTTTTAAAATCGTTTGCATCTAATTCAATGATTTTTTGTAAAATAAGGACAAGTTGTTCTAAATTATTTCCTTTTTGAACTACCTCTAAGAGTTCGCGAAGGATTTCTAAAGCTGTTGCATGGTCTTGTAAAATAATATAAATTTCAACGAGCCATTCTCTGGCTAAGATAGAATCTGGTTCATATTGTGTAATGCTACCACAAACATCAATAAAAAGGTTAAGAATCTCTTCCATATTAGGATTGTCTGAATGTATATATGTATATAAATATTTTCCTAATTTTTTATATTGTTCTAAACCTTCATTTATATTGCCAAATTCTACAAGTTCTTTAGCCAATTCTAGTTGAATTTTAATATTATCAGGGTCAATGAACATGATTTTTTTATATGCTTCTAAGACTTTTTCAATCTTATTCTTTTTTTTCATGAAATTAGCTAAAATTTCAAATGTATTGATTGCATTTTCTTTATCGCCCATTTCTAAATATAAATTGGCAATGAGTTCGATATTGCTAGAACTTGAAGGATAATTACGATTGGCTTCATTTAAAACCATAATTGCCTTTTTTTTATCATACAGTGCAAGACGTTTTGCATAAATCGTTGAAATTTCTGCCACACGTGCTCTTTGTCCACTTTTTTTATAAGCGTTCAGTAATTTTTCACAAGCTTCTAAATCTTCTGGTGCATATTCCATAACATGTCGATAGGAACGAATCGCTTCGTCATGTAAATTTTTTTTACTGGCTATTTCACCTAATTCACGATACTTTTCAACAGCTTTCTTACTCAGTTCACACTTTTCATAGGCATTGGCAAGCCAACGAACTGTATCTATATTTTTTCCACCCAATTCTTCAATACGTTCATAAATTTTAATACACTTATTCGTATCTTCACGGATAATATCCCATTGTACCATCTGTTGAAGTTCTTCTATGATTTTAATGCCTATTCTTTTTCTATTGATGAGACAAGCACATATTTTCATAATTTCAAAAGGAGTTTGCTTCATTTGCATTAAAATTTCAGAAAAATCTTTAATTCCATTTATTAATTCTAAAAGATTAATGAGTTTTTTAAGTTCATTGACTTCTAATTCAATTTTTTTACTTTCAAGAAGTTCTAAAATCAATTCCCAAAATACAAGTGTGTTCATTCTTTGTCGAGCGATGATTTCATATGTATGATCAATTTCATGAAGAAGTTGGATGAGTTGAACAAATTTTCCAAAGTCTTTTTGGCGTGCTTTAAGAAGCTCTTTATGACAACAATAGCAAAAAAATTGGCAAAGAGATTCTTCTGTTTCGTTTGTATAATTTAATAAAGTTTCTTTTTCTGGATAATCTTTCCACAATTGCATAGCATCTTCATGGGGAACATTGGGGCGTATTGATGTAGTACAAATAAAATAAGGAATATCTTTTTGAGAAGAAATAGTGTTATTAATAATATTCCATTCGTCTTGTCTAGTGGCGGCTTCCATTAATACAGCGTGTGGATTTAAAGCAATAGGAAATTCTAAAAGTTCACTATCTCTAATTTCTTCTGGTGAATATTCAGAAATAAATTCACAAGTAATATTTTGCCATGTAAAAAGTTCATAAATATCTTCACTGACTTGATTTGTACAAATTTGTAAAAGAAAATCTTTATCTTTAATTTTAGGATCAAGAAAATTAGAATCTAAAATCGTTTGTAATAATGTTTTTTTCGTAGTACGCTGTTGTAAAAATATTTTTTCTAGCATTTCATCTGTAATATCTAAAGAACGACTTAGACCTTCTGCTAAAACACTTCGTTTA
Organism: Planctomycetota bacterium; assembly: GCA_017993505.1. Lineage (GTDB taxonomy): Bacteria > Planctomycetota > Uabimicrobiia > Uabimicrobiales > JABWCH01 > JAGOMP01. The sequence goes on along the minus strand of JAGOMP010000001.1, from coordinate 131,329 downwards.
TGAGGGAGAATAGTTAATTTAACTGTTCCGTCTACAAATAAGATGATAGCTTCTTGTTCTTCTTTTTGTATTTTTAAAATACCACTTTGTTCTCTATCACTAATAGATTGAAAGAGATCAGGTAAGCTTAGTAGATCAAATTCTTTCATAGTTTTCCTCATTTTTTAAGTAATTTTGCACCCATTCTTTATCTTGTATATATGTCATACCAAGCCATTGTTCTTTGGATGATAAAACTTTGATAGAAAATTTATTTTTTTGAATGCCTTGATGAATAACGTCGGGAAGTTGAAACTCGTTTTTTGTTGGATTTGTTAAATACTCAATAAAAGCTTCTTGAAACCATGGAAATATAGCTGGTGTGAATCCCCAAAAATTTAAAGAAACAGGAGTTTTAAATGGAAATTCCTTGTTGCCACATACAATCGTATCGTTCAATTTTTGAATTTCTGTATATTCTTGGATTTGTTGCAAATTATTTTCTTCATCTACCACACAAACTCCTCTAGAAACAGTTCCATGAGCAGAAAGTGTATTGCCTAAGGCAAAAGCAACCATCGCATATTGATTTTCAGGTGCATTTTGCAAATATTGAGATAAAACTTGGTACGAATGTTTCCCATAATAATCATCAGCATTAATCACTGCAAATGGTTCTTTAATAATATCTTTTGCACATAGCACTGCATGACCTGTTCCCCAAGGTTTTTTTCTGTCAGAAGGAACTGAAAAACCTTTAGGAATATTGCTTAGTTCTTGAAAAACAAAGTCTACTGCAATATTGTATTTTTCTTTCCACTCTTGGAGAATAATTTGAAATTCATTTTCCAATTCAGGACGTATGACAAGAACTACCTTATTAAAGCTAGCAGCAACAGCATGTTGAACAGAATAATCCATAAGGCGTTCTCCATGGGAACCTACTGATTGAAGTTGTTTAATGCCACCATATCGGCTTCCGATTCCAGCAGCTAGAATTAATAAGGTTACATTTGCCATGTTTATCTCCCTATATTTTTTCTAAAAAAACTTTCATTGTTCCACCACAGACATCTTGTTCCGCTTGTCCTGGTATTCCTGTAAGGTTAATACATATTTCCACATGATTATCATTTGTTTGAAATAAATCCATGGCGGTTTTTTTTGTTTTGACTTCTACACAACCGCCTCCAATCGTTCCAAATTCTTGACCATCTTCAAAGAAAATCATCTTAGCTCCTTCACCACGAGGTGTGCTTCCTATTGCTGATGTCACAGTTGCAAGGATTTTTTTCTTATCGTGATTTTTTACAATTTGTTCATAGATTTCTAAATGGTTCATCGTTTCATCCAACTCCCATTTTTTAGATTCCAAACCCATTCATTACCTTGATTTTTAACAGCTAAAATTTCTGCCATAATTCCTAAGGAAATTTCTTCTGGAGTTTCGCCGCCGATTGGTAAACCAATTGGTGCAAAAATGCGGTTCAATTGTTCTTTAGAATAGCCTTCTTGTTCTAACAACTGGTATGTAGTAGCACGTCTTCGTAAACTACAAATCATGCCAATATAGGCTAAATCATATTGTAAAACAATGCGGAGGCAATCTCGATCATGAACATGTCCTCGTGTAACAAGAACAAGGTATGTATCCTTTGAAAATGTTATTCCTTTTAAAGTTGAAACAAAATCACCAGTTAAACGATGCGTTGCTTCGGGAAATCTTTCTTTGCTAACAAATTCTGGTCGATCATCTAAAACAGAAACTTGAAAACCAACTTGTGTTGCCATTTTGCATAATGCCATAGCGATATGACCAGCCCCTATAATAAAAAGTTGATCTGGAGCAATCAGTACATCAAAATAAACTTGCAATGTATTATTCTCCAACATAGCAATGTGAGATTTTTTATCTTTTAAGGAGATGCGTGCATATTGAATAAGTTTTTCTTGTATCAAAGGATAATTTCCCCAAGATTCTTTTGAGGTGACTACAAGAACAGTTCCAAGTGGATATTCAGGATCTTTACTACTAAGAATTTTTATAACAACACAAGTGCGTTTTTCTTGTAATAGTTGTAAAGTTTTTTGGTGTAGGTTCATGATTGTTTTTCCTATGTAGCATATTCAATGATGCGAGTTTCACGTACCATTGCAATTTTAATTTCTCCAGGATACGTCATTTCTTCTTCTACTTTTTTAGCCAGTTGACGACATAGAATTAAAGCTTTTTGATCATTTACTGTATCAGCATTGACAATGCAACGAATTTCTCGTCCTGATTGTATAACAAAAGCAGATTCAATTCCAGGAAATTCTATAGCAATATCTTCTAAACGTTGCAGTCGTTTAATATGGCGATCTAAAGACGGTTTTCTTGCTCCTAAACGTTCAATAGCAATAGAATGAGCCACTTGTAGTAAGATAGCATATAAAGAACGAGCAGGCACCTCTTCATGGTGTGCTGCAATGGCATTGATGACTTCCATAGGTTCTTTGCAACGTTTGGCAATATCTGCTCCTACTTGTGCATGATTTCCTTCTTGTCCTTCATCTGCAACTCGACCAATATCATGCAAAAGTGCAGCACGCTTTGCTAATGCAACATCTAAATTCAATTCGCCTGCTAACATTGCTGTTAAATGAACGACTTCAATAGTATGTTGTAATAAATTTTGACCAATGACAGTATAGAATTTCATTTTCCCCAACAATTCAATTTCTAAAGAACTTAAATTATGAATTCCTACTTCATAGGAAGTATGTTTCCCAGTTTCCATAATCAAATCTATAAGTTCTGCTTTTGTTTGTTCTACAATTTCTTCAATGCGAGCTGGGTGAATGCGACCATCTAAGATTAATTTTTCCATAGAACGGCGAGCAATTTCTCGTCGAATGGCATTAAATCCCGAAACAACAACAACACCAGGAGTGTCATCTACAATGACATCAATGCCTGTTGCCTTTTCAAAAGCACGAATATTTCGTCCTTCTCTTCCAATAATTCGTCCTTTCATTTCATCGCTAGGAATATCAATTGTGGCTACAACATTTTCTGCAGTATATTCTACAGCACAACGTTGTACAGCAATTGTCAATATGTCTTTTGCTTTTTTACTAGCTTCTGCTCTGTATTTCAGCATATATTTTTCAATCAAGGAAGCAACATCTTTTTCAAGTTGTTCTTCAAGTTTTGCTAGGAGCATATCTGTTGCTTGTTCTTTATTTAGTCCAGACAATTCATGGAGAATATTTTGCTCCGAAGTAATAAGTTTTTCTAGATCCTGTGACTTTTTTTTAATTAGACTTTCCTCTTTTTGGAGACTTTCTTTTTGATTTGTCAAATCTGTTTCTCTAGAATCTAAAAATATAGCTTTTTCGTTTAACGTTTCTTCTCTATAAATTAAGCGTTTTTCAACACTTCTAAGTTCTTTTCTAATATCAGCAACTTCTATTTCAAAAGCTTCTTTCTTTTGAAAAGATTCATTTTGCGATTTTATTTCAGCTTCTTGCACAAGGCGTTCTGCAGAATGCCTTGCTTCTTCAATAATAACAGAGGCTTCATTTCTCGCAGCTTCTTCTGATATTTTGCTCCATAGCAAATGTAGGATAAAACCTAGCAATAAACCTGCTAGTCCCACAGCTACTTGGATTAAAAGTTCCACGTATTACTCCTTATCGGTAATATTGGTTATTATATTATTTAGCTTTGTTTAGAATAACATATTGACAGATAAAAGCAATAATATTTTATCAATGTACTTGTTTTTTTTAACAAGTATTGTGTGAATAAGTATGCTAGAAATTTTTAAGAAGCTTTATTTTAACAAAATACTTGCATTGTATGAATAATTATACTAAAAATTTTTAAGAAGCATTACTTTCAGATAATAACTAATTATATTATATGAACAAATATACTAAAATTTTTAAGAATCTTTATTTTAATCAAAGATCTGCATTGTATAAATAAGTATGCTAAAGTTTTTAAGAATCTTTATTTTTAGCATATACTTGCTGTTTTTGTAGTAACTGATGAATGAAGTGTCGTGTCCATAAAAAGCCCAGCGTTCCTGTAATAAAATCAGTAAGTAAATGAGCATAAAATATTCCATTTAACCATCTTAACTGCTGTGCAATAAACGTGAAAAAAACAAGAAGAGATATTCGAAAAATATGCAGAAAAGCAGAACGATTCGGATGATTGCAACCAGTAAAAAAGAACGTAGAATAACGATGCATTTCAAAAAGTCCAAATCCAAAAGGAATGATGCGTAAATACACAACAATAATTGCAATCACTTGTGGATCTGTAGAAAATAATTTTGCTGCAAAAGGAGCAAAAATCCAATACAAGATTGCCATAAAAAATTCATAAATAAATGCAAATCCCATAGTAAACGTATGACAATCTAAAATGCGTTGGTATAATTTGGCACCATAATTTTGTGCAACCATAGACATTAAGGGCATACCTACTGCCATTGGAAAAATAAAAGCTACTACTTCAATTCTCCCAGCTGCTGCACAAGCAGCAATAGCAATTTCACCAAAACTTGCAATCATTCTAGTACGAATAAATGCACCTACAGGCAGAATAATCATACCCAATGCCGAAGGAAGTGCAATTTTTAAAATCGCTGGCCAACAAATTCGTAAATACCTCCAAGACAATACTCTAAATGAAATTAATTGATGTTTATATTTTAAAACAATAAACTTGCCTACAAAACTTAAAAATTGAGATAAAACAGTTGCTAGAGCAGCACCTTGCATTCCTAATGGAGGAAATCCATAATATCCAAAAATAAAAATTGGGTCTAAAATCACATTAAGACCCATACCAAAAAGCATCATACCACTTGCCCATTTTGTGTCGCCAGAAGCTAATAGTAAACTGTTCCCACACATTGCTAGAGCCATGGAAAAACTGCCCCAAAACCATATATTCATATATTCATGGATTAATGGTAAAGTATCCTCAGTTGCTCCACAATGTATAAAAATAAAATCAGTGCTAAAGTATCCAATAGCACTAATGAAAAGTGCACAAAGGAATTTTAAAAATAACCCTGCCATTGCCATTTTGACAGCACGTTGTTGATTATTATTGCCTAAAGCATGTGCCACTGTAGTTAATATTCCGTGTGATAAACCATTATAAATGCAATTGACCAACATAATAATAGGGAATGTAAAACCTATTGCAGCAAGATGACGTTTTCCCAATTGTGATACATAATATGTATCCACTACATTATAACCAGAAATAGCAATCGTTGCAGCCAACATAGGAAATGCACTTTTAATAATGGTTTTTTGAATAGAACCTTTTGTATATTGAGCCTTTGTGTTTTGCATAATATACTCGTTTTGGAAGTAAAAATAAAAAAAATTAGAAGTAGATAAAAAAAAAGAAGAAATTTTTCTCAAAGCATCAGTGGAATTTGGGAACTGCTGCTTTGAGAATTTAAATTTCTTCAAAAAAAGTATCAGATTAATTTTTTTTAAAAAAATTGATTTTGATTTTTTAAAAAAAATTTATGATACAATGTACAACAAAGAGGAAAATTTTAAGAGATTTTATTTAAAATCTCTTAAAATTATTTTTAGAAATCATGCACCATGATTTCTAAGGAGGTATCAAGAGTCTGACAAGGAATAGACTCTTATGGTCTGACAAGGACAAATTTATGATTGTTTGTCTTTGCCAAGGGGATGTAAGATTTTAACGGGGGATTAAAATCTTAGTCAGTTATGGAAAGGATTTATTGGAGTGATAAATCCTTTCTAAGGGGAATGAAATTTATTTCAATAAATTTCATTTTTCATCTAAATGAAATTTATTAAAAATATTTAAATATGAAGACATCTGGATGTTGTTTATATAGAATTATTATCATAACATCCTACAAAAAATAAGAATTAAGATAATGTAGGATAATTAAAAAAAATTCTATGATCCTTTCAAGAGTCTATAGGAGGAATCTCAAGAGTCTATAGGAGGAATCGACTCTTGAAAGAAATCAAAAAAATAAAGAAATGGATTTTGAAACGATTATATTCTAGGGGATAGAGCTGGGATACTCCTAGAATTGATGTGAAATAGTAAAATTTATAAGGTTTAGCTAAATTCTAATATAAGCTAGAAATTTTCATGAAGTAATAAAAATTTCTTTTTCACTTTTAATGGATGAAGTTAAAAGTGAAAAGTTCAGTATTTAAAGATTTCTTTCTAAATACTTGTTTATGTTTTCAAAATTTTAGATGAGATGTAGTTTAAAATTTTGAAAAAAAAGAATAAAATTTAATAATAATTATATTGAATTCTTGTGGACAAATTTTTTAGATAGAATTTTTTATGAAAAATGTCAGGATTCAATGTAATGAAATTTTAATAAGCAAATATTAAATCCTTTGAGACTTTGGATTTAATATTTGCATTTGCAAGCCAGTATTTCCCTAGGATTAAGAATTTACTTCAAATTCTGCATCAATGACACTGTCATCTTTAGATTTGTGAGCATCAGATTTTGGTTGATATCCTGGTGTAAATCCTGGATTGCCACCCGTGGCATTGCAACCTTCAGCATTGCAAGAACCATTTTGTTGATTTTTAGAATACATGACTTCTGCTAACTTATAGCAACTCTGTTGAAAACTTTCCATGGCTTGACGAATTTCAGAAGCATCGTTGCCTTGTAAAGCTTTTTTAAGTTTCTCTTTTTCAGTTTCAATTTTTGATCGATCAGCTTCGCTCAATTTGTCTTTGTGTTCACTGAGTGCTTTTTCCATTGAATAAATCAATGTGTCACCTTGGTTTCTTAAATCAATGACTTCTTTTTTGTTTTTGTCATCTGCAGCATAACGCTCCGCATCTTGGCGCATCCTTTTAATGTCATCATCAGAAAGACCAGAAGAGCTTTGAATACTGACAGATTGTTCTTTGCCTGTTCCTTTATCTTTAGCTGACACATTTAAGATACCATTGGCATCAATGTTGAAACTGACTTCAATCTGAGGAATGCCTCGAGGTGCTGGTGGTATTCCTGTTAGTTGAAATTTACCAAGAGTTCTATTGTCGTTTGCCATAGGACGTTCGCCTTGTAGTACATGGATTTCAACTCCTGGTTGATTGTCCGCTGCTGTAGAGAAGACTTCTTTCTTTTCACTAGGAATCGTTGTATTTCTAGGTATCAAGGTAGTCATGACACCACCTAATGTTTCAATTCCAAGAGAAAGTGGAGTAACATCTAACAATAAAACGTCTTTTAAATTTTCATCTCCCATTAAGACGCCTGCTTGGATTGCTGCACCAATGGCAACAACTTCATCAGGGTTTACACCTTTATGAGGTTCTTTCCCAAAAATTTCTTTCACAATTCGTTGTACAGCTGGCATACGTGTAGACCCACCAACAAGTACAACTTCGTCAATTTTATTAGGTGATAATTTTGCATCTTCTAGGGCTTGGTAACAAGGTTTTTTCGTTCTTTCTACAAGGTGTGCAACAAGTTGTTCAAATTGTGCACGAGTGATTTTTGTGCTAAGATGTTTCGCACCACTTTGATCTGCTGTGATAAATGGTAAGTTAATGTCTGTTTGAAGTACAGTAGAAAGTTCGCATTTTGCTTTTTCTGCTGCTTCTTTTAATCTCTCTAATGCCATTGCATCTTTTCGCAAATCAATGCCATTGTCTTTTTTAAATTCGTCTGCAAGCCATTCAATTAAAACTTGATCAAAATCATCGCCACCTAAGTGAGTATCACCGTTTGTCGATTTGACTTCGAAAACTCCATCACCAACTTCAAGAATAGAAACATCAAACGTTCCACCACCTAAGTCAAAAACTACGATGCATTCATTTTTCTTTTTATCTAGCCCATAAGCAAGAGAAGCTGCTGTAGGTTCATTGATAATACGACGAACTTCTAAACCAGCAATTGTTCCTGCGTCTTTTGTGGCTTGTCTTTGGCTGTCATTAAAATAAGCAGGTACAGTAATCACAGCTTCTGTGATTTTTTCTCCAAGATAAGCTTCTGCAGCTTCTTTTAAGTTTTTGAGAATCATTGCACTTATCTCTGGAGGAGTGTATTTTTGTCCACGAATATCTACTTTTAAAAGTTCATTTTCAGATCCAACAACTTTATAAGGAACCATAGTTTCTTCATTAGCTACTTCATGAAGTCTGCGCCCCATAAATCTTTTGATAGAAAAAATTGTATTTTTTGGATTGGTGATGGCTTGACGTTTCGCAGTGGCTCCTACTAAGCGTTCATTGTTATCAGTAAATCCTACAATGGAAGGAGTTACGCGAGCACCATCTGCATTTGGAATAACGGTTGGCTTACCAGCCTCCATGACTGCAACTACAGAGTTTGTAGTTCCTAAATCAAGACCTATTATTTTTCCCATGATTATATTTCTCCTAAAGTATATATATTTATTATATTTTGTTAATATTTTTTGGAAATTTTTATGTTATCTAGAATTGTTTTATTCTGCCTAAGTATTGAGCAAGTTTTATACCAATTGTTTTATTGAATTTTATAACTTATTTAAAAACAATTACTTAAGTTTAAATTTTTATATTCTAAAAACATACATGGGGAAAATTAAATCAAAAAAAAAGTTATTTTTTTATAAATTTCTGTCATTTTTGCAGGGTATATTTCTTCAATTTGACAAAAAAGATATTTGCTTATATTGCAAATGATTGGTCTTGTTATTATATCTTGAAAACGTTTAAATATATCCATAAAAATATTCAGATAGGTATTTTTTTTAAAAGTGCCTATCTGAATATTTTTATGGATATATATCTATATATTATGCGTCGTCGGCCTCTATTTTTTGCATAATCTCATCAGAAATGTCAATATTGCAGACAACAGTTTCTACATCTTCATGGTCTTCCATTTTGGAAATCATGTTTAATATTTTACGTGCGACATCTTCATCTGCTTCTACGGTAGTTTGAGGAATGTAAGTGATTTCTGCTTCTTCTAGTTTCACACCTTCTTCTTCTAGCTTATTTCGGACTGTTTGGAAGTCTGCAATTTTTGTAGTGATTTCCCAAAGTTCGCCTTCTAGTTGTACATCATCCGCCCCGGCCTCTAATGCAAGTTCTATAATTTTTTCTTCATCAATACTTTCTTCAAGTATTGTGATGAGTCCTTTTTTATCAAACAAATAGGCAACGCAACCAGATTCTCCCATTTTTCCACCATTAGATTCAAAAAGGTTTCGGAGTTCTGAAGCTGTTCTATTTCTGTTATCTGTGAGTGCATCGACCATAATAGCGATTCCACCAGGGCCGTATCCTTCGTAGGTTAATTCAGCGAATTTTTGGTCTTGGCCATCGCCTGCTACTTTTTGAATTGCTCTTTCAATATTTGCTTTTGGCATATTACTTTCACGAGCTTTGTCCATAGCATATCTTAAACGGATGTTCATCGTTGGATCTGCTCCGCCTTCTCGTACAGCAGTCATAATGTCTTTAGATAATTTTGAGAAAATTTTTCCACGTTTTGAGTCCATAAGTCCTTTTTTATGTTTAATACCTGCCCAATGTGAATGACCAGCCATAAGATGACACTCCTTATTTCTTATTTTATGTTATATATATATTGTGAATTGCTAGTCTTCCTAGCAATTCACAAATCTCTTCTAGAGAGGATAAACGCTGACTCTACGTTGAGAATCAAATTTTACGGCACCTTCAATCATACTAAAAATTGTGTAGTCTTTTGCACATCGTACATTAAGACCTGGATGAAATTTTGTTCCACATTGTCTTACTATGATGGTACCTGGAGTGACTTTTTCACCAGCGTATCTTTTGATTCCACGATGTTGTGGATTGCTATCACGACCATTACGTGATGAGCCTTGCCCTTTTTTATGAGCCATTCAAACTTCTCCTTCGCATTGCCATGCTAGTTTAAAAAATTCTTATCTGTCTAATGATAGACTTTAAATTAAGCCTCTTTGACGATCTTTTGAATTCGAATTCTTGTATATTTATGTCTATATCCTATTTTTCGTCTGTAATCTTTACGACGTTTAAATTTGAAAGCAATTATTTTTTTTGCTTTGACTTCTTCTTCTTCGACTGTGCCTATGACTTTGACATTTTTAACAAAGGGCTGACCGATTTCTGTTTCACCTTTATCAGAAAAAAGAAGTACTTCTGTAAATTCTACTGTATTTCCAGAGGGAACTTGTTTTTTTTCAAAATCGACGCTCAGACCGGGCTTTACTGTATATTGTTTGCCCCCATCTTGAATAATCGCGTACATAACTAAAAGAATCCTTTCTTGATGGATTAATGAATTGACGTATCGTCTAATTGCTAGGTTTCGTTCTTTTCATTGTTTCCCATTTGAAAAGGATACGAATTGTATTTGATTTCTCTTTATTCTGAGGAATTCTTTTGAGGTTTGCTAGCAATTAGAAATTTTTATATAAATTTTAATTAAAAAGTCTTTTTAATTAAAAAAATGCTCTTTAGAAAACTTTATTATAAAAAATTTTTTGAATGAATCAATAAAATTTTTTTTCTTATCTTCTTTTTTTGATTGGAAAGTGTTTTTAAAAAAATCGTACTATAAAAACACTTAAATATATATGCATATTATGTAATATAAATATGCAAACTATGCAATAGATACAATAGATGAGGATGTTGTAAAAGAAAGTTAGTCAAACTATTGTGAAATTTGGTAAAGTTTGACTAACTTTATCTTTATTCATCTAGTGCGATGGCATAATCATCTAGATTTAAATCGCCACCATAATTATCAGCATAAAAAGCAAAATTCATGCTTTGAAAATGTCGTTTGTGGTCTAAAAATGCTAATTTCCCCGAACGATAAGCACGTTGTGTTAAAATATTTCGAATTCGTTCTATAGAAGTGATGGGAAATTCATGAAGAGATGGTATTCTTTTACTGAGTAATTGAACAAGATAAACTTGATTGTTGTCAACAATAGGCTTATGCATTTCGCCTACTTCAAGATGCAATACTGTATTCATTTCTGAAATATTGGCCAATTCTTCCACTTCATGAATATTTCCAAACGTAGGAGTAGTAATCACTTTAGCTTGTTTAGAAATAGCTAGTAATTGAAAAATTGTATTAGGCAAAAGAACAAGTTCCTCTGCACGAGCCTTTTCATCAGAGATTTTGGCAATTCTTCGTTTTGCTTCCATTATTTGATAATCATATTCTTCTTTCCAAGTAGCAAAAGCTATTTGTGCTTTGAATTCTGCTTGTTTTTTCAAGAAATGCTCTTTTATTTTATCTTGAATTGTAAAGAAGTTTGGTTTGCTAGCTGTTTCTTTTTCAATGATTCGATAAAAATATTTTCCTCTAGGAGCATCTTTAATTTCAGAAACTCCCTCGTCCACTTTGAAATCTGCAAAGTTTTTATCTTTAACAGGATTATTCTTACGAATATCCTCTTTGGAACGAAATTCTTCATCTTCAAAATACATAAGACCAGCTGGTGCTAACATGATTTGTTTGGCGGCATCTTTGACTACTAGCTCTACATTCATGTCTGCACCTTTATCTTGACAAAGTCGATGCACAATTTGAATTTTTTGGAGTTCACGAATTCTTAAGTAATTTGTTACTTGAATTTTCAGATTTTCTTGAACATCTTGGAATTCCATGTAGGGATTTTCACCTTCTTTTACTTCGCCTTCTTTTTTATAAAGTTGATCTTTATATTGTTCATAAAAATCTTTCATGGCTTTACTAGTAACTAGAAGATTATTAGCAATCGCATCGTAATCTGTCATAACATAATATAAACGATAGCGTTCAGGTAATTCAAATGCAGATTTATTTCGTTCGTAATAGCATTGTAAGAAAAGACTGTCATTCTTGGCGATTTCTTCTTTTGTTACCAATCGTACATCTTGTTTTTCTGTGAGACGGAAAACATAGAAAACTTTATCTTTACCAGATCCTGCACCACAAACATCAGAAAAATCACCGATTTTTGCAATTTGATAAAGATATTTTTTTGCATCTTGGGGCTGTGTTTCACCTTCAAAAAAATCATTTTCTGAAATGTTTGTTTGAGATTTATATTCTAATTTAAATTGTTCAGCAACTTTAGCCATAGGAGCTTCTAAACCAAGAGAAGATAATTTATTACGAACTTCAGATAACCATACAAGTGCTTTTCTTTCTGATTTTTGTAGACGCAATTCTTTTTCTATTTTACCTTTTTCTTCCTCCACTTTTTTAGCATATGCAACATCATCTAATTCATCGTCAATATAAATGTTGCGTTCTGTAAAGAGTTTTTGAACTTCTTCTTTGGCCACTTCGACTTCTTGTTCAAAAGCATTGGCAGGAAGTTTGATATAATCAAAACTTGCTAAAGCTGGAAGTTGAAAGAAAGTAGGATCTTCTTGACTTTTAATGTCAAAAAAAGCATCTCGCTCTTGTTCGTAATTTTCCATCGCGGGCATGAAACTTTGGAAATCTTTTGTAAAATATTGTAATTGATACACAGAATTATAATCTGTATATGTTTTATAGACTGTTTCAGTAGGGATTTTTAAACCACTATGTCGAGCTTGTAAATATTTTACAATAATTAAGGCTCTTTTCACCAATTGGTCAAGAGAATTGACATGAATATTTAAATTTTTAAGACGTTCTTCAAATTCTCTGGGACTAGAAAATAAAGAACGAGTCGCTGAGATAAAATTTTGGATTTCATTTGTTGCAACTTGTACACCCCATTCGTTTGCTTCGTGTGTCATAAGAATGAAATTCCACACATCTGTTTCGGGAAGATTGCTTTCTACTTTTGCACGTTCTTCTTCTGGTAAAGTGTAATAAAAATCAAGTTCTTCCATTTTAGGAGGATAGCTTGTTCCACCCATGAAGTCAAGAGTACCTTCGATAAGTGCTTGCCATTTCATTGGGTTATTTAATCTATCATCAAGTTTTCTATCTAACATAGCAACATCTTCTCGTAAAGAATAAACATCATCCCAGACATTATCAGACACATAAAAAAGATGTTGAAAACTTTGAAAATCTTCTCCTTGACGGATTTTTTGAATTTTTTGAGATTTGACACTCAATAATCTCGCGAGTTGAAAAATTTGATGCCATTGTTCTCGGGCTTGTCTAAATTCATTTTGGCTAATTTTAATTTTTTTATCGCCAAACACTGCCCATTTTGTTATTTCGCCTGGGTCAGCGAGATTCATAAATAAACTTCCCATACCAAAGGAAGCAGCAATTAACACTGTAACGGAAATGAGTAAAGCTTTCTGGTATTTCTGCATTCGTGTAAACATTCACGATTCCTTTTTTTGAAATAAATATTGTATTGCCTGAAGAAGTTTCTTCAGTTTATTTTTTTATACAATTGCGATAATTTTTGACAATTTCTATTCCTTTTGCTACACTCTGTCGAATGGCAGTAGAAGTAATGGTAGCACCAGTGATTATTTTAAAGTCCATAGATTCTAAATTTTGACCAGTAAATTGATCTTGAAACCAAGGACGTTTTTTTACAGGTTTATCTTGACTCCAGAGGGAGGAGAGTTTTTTTGGACCTGTAGATACGCATTCTGCTCCTAATCCTGGTGTTTCTTGTTGCAATAATATTTCCATGGCAATGATGTTATAGTCTTTATCAATGCCTATCAAAGTTTGAATAAGGCTAGAATAGCCTTGTATACTAGTTAGTACGCCCCAACCTTGGATTTCTTTAGTTTTTTGGTCACGTCCAAGATAAATTTCATAAGTTGTATCGTCTTGTGAGAATGTTTGTGCAATAGGTTCTATTTCTAAGTCGCCTAAAATAATAGACAGAGCAGCTTGTTTTTTTTGGTTATTTTTGTATTCAATATCGTCAAATGTAACTTTATAAATTAAGCTAACACAAAACATGCAAATCCCACAAGTAACAGCCAATACAAAACTACTATGTAACATTTTTTTTAACATTTTTGTCTTGCTCCAAAAACTTTAGGCTTTGCATAACGATCAATTACGGGAACTGCAGTGTTCATCAATAAAATGGCATAAGACATACCTTCAGGATAGCCACCATACAGGCGAATAATCATTGTTAAAACGCCGATTCCTATACCAAATATAATTTGTCCTCGTAATGTCATGGGAGAAGTCACCATGTCTGTTGCCATGAAGAACGTTCCCAATATACAACCACCTGCCAATACATGAAATAAAGGATCCCCTGCAAACCAAACAAGATCGACTCCTTGTACTCCTGTTTGAGGATTATAAAATCCTACATTGACAGGAAATATCCAAGCACATAATGCAATAGTAGATATAATCGTTAAAGGCAATTGCCATCTAATGTAGCCTCGAATGATTAATACAAGTCCACCAAGCAATAGTAGCAAGGAGCTAGTTTCTCCGATGCAACCATTGACTGTTCCAATTGCTAAATCATAGTAAGATACAGCGTGTGCTTTTTTAATATTATTCCATGTTTCTTCTGGTGTTTTTCCTAAACTTTCCTTGTCATGTGTTTCACGAGAGGCTGTGACTGCTTGTTTCACACTTCGTAGAGGAGTTGCACTTGTTGTTGTCTGCATTTCTACTTTTTCTATATTGGGCTTATTTATAGAACAACTAGCAGGCTCTACTACAGGCCAAACAGACGTCATGACTAAACTAAAAGAAGCCATGACAAAAGCACGACCTGCAAGTGCAGGGTTCCATATGTTCAATCCTAAACCACCAAATGCATGTTTTACCACTGCAATAGAAAAAAATGAACCTAAAATAACAACATACCAATAACTTTCACACGAAATAACATATGCAAACAAAAGTCCTGTAACAACAGCACTTCCATCATATAAAGTCACTTTTACGCCACGTATTTTTTGACATATAAATTCTGTTATTACGGCTGTTGCAACGCTGATTAAAATTACCCACAAAGCTTTCCAACCTTGTGTATATACACCCATCGCACCTGCAGGTAAAAGACATAAAACAACAGTCCACATAATGATCGGAATATTAATTTTTTTATGAATATGAGGCGATGAAGTTACAGTATACAGCTTTTCTGCTTTTGTATTTTGATTTTCTGCCATTGTTCCACCTTATTCGTTAGCCTGTTTATTTCTAGCTTGTTTCTTTTTGAGGATTTCTGCGTTCTTTTTGAGGATTTCTGCTTTTCCCATTCTAATGAAGTGAACGATAGGACGATTTGCTGGACAAACATAAGAGCAAACGCCACATTCCATGCAATCTTTAATATCTAATTTTTCTGCTAAATCTAGCCGTCCTTTTTCCATAGCAATCGATAATTTATAGGGTAATAAAAACATAGGACAATGACGCACACAGTCACCACAACGAATGCAATGTTCAAATTCACTATTAACAGGTTCTGTTAAAACTACTATGCCATTTGTTCCTTTAGTGACTGGAACATCTAGTGAATATTGTGCAAGACCCATCATAGGACCGCCGAGGATAATTTTTGTTGCTGAATCTTTTAGACCAACGTGTTCTAAAAGATTGCGAATAGGTGTGCCAAGTCGTACAAGAAAATCTTGCGGATGCTCAATGCCAGAACCTGTAACTGTAACATATCTTTCAGTAAGAGGTTCTTGTTGGTAAACAGCACGATATGTAGCATATACAGATGCAACATTTTGAACAATTACACCCACATCCATAGGAAGACCACCAGCAGGAACAGTGCGATTTAAAACTGCCTTGATGAGTTGTTTTTCTGCCCCTTGTGGATATTTAACTTTTAATAAATGTGTATGAATGTTCTTTTTACTGCCAATTTCTTTTTGAATCAGATCATAAGCATCATATTTATTAGCTTCAATACCAATATGAATATCTGGTACGTCTAAAACTTTTTGTAATAATTTTGCACCCTTTAAAATTTCTCGCGCATATTGTAATATAAGACGATGGTCGCAAGTTAAATAAGGTTCACATTCAGATGCATTTATAATAAATGTATCTATTTTTTTCTCTTTAGGAGGAGAAAATTTTACATGTGTAGGAAAAGCAGCACCTCCCATACCTACAATGCCAGAATCTTGGATAATTTTCAATATTTCCTCGCTGGAAAGTTCTTGAATTTTTGCACGACGATCTCCATATCCCGCTTGACAGACGTCTTTTCCATCCGACTCAATCACAATGGCATCACACATTTTCCCTGATGGATGTGGTGTAGGTTCAATGCCTAAAACAGTGCCTGATGTTGGTGCATGGACTGGACAGGATACAAACTCAGTTGCTTCTGCAATCATTTGCCCACGTTTTACATAGTCTCCTTTTTTCACAATAGCACGAGCAGGTACACCAATATGTTGTGATAAAAGGCAATACAATTTTTTAGGTATAGGAAAAGAAATTAAAGCTTTATCTAATGTAAGCTTTTTACATTCTGGTGGATGATTGCCACCAGAAAACGATTTCAATTTTCTCATAAATCCTTTCTTAAATCCTTTCTCCAAAACAAGATATATTTAGATTTACAGATCAAATATTAATATATCCTCTAGATTCAGTATTAATATATCCTCTGAAGAGGATATTTTTTTTCCACTTTTTGAAACCACAATTGAAAATCTCGTTCAAGAACAGGATTTTTTTTCCAAAGTTTCCAAATATCTTTAGAAATAACTTTCCAACTCACTTTGTCACGAGCTGGATATATTTTCAATACTTGCCAGATATGAAACCCGTATTTTGATTCTATTACATTACTAATTTCATGCACTGGTAAAGAAAAAACAGCTAATTCTAAATTTTCATCTTTTAAATCACCACGAGCAATTTTGGAAATTTTCCCACCATTCTGTCCAGTATGTGAAATAGACTCTTGCTTAGCTAAAGTCCCAAAATCAGCATGATTTAACAGCTTTTGGCGAATGGACTCTGCTTTTTCACGGCTACTTACTAAGATGTGGCGTGCATCAATTAAATCCATTTCACTTTCTTGTAATCGAACTAAGGCATAGATTGCTAAACTATATTTTGCTTTTAGCCAAAGATCTTTTTGTACATCTCTTTCACGTATCTTGTTGTGTGATAAATATGATTTCCATTCTAAGCCCAATTTCTCTTGGATTTCAGCTTTTAATTTTGTTAATTCTTCTTTTGCTTCCGTTATAATCATAGAACGAGGTATATCAATATTCTTTTCTTTACATTCTAATTCAATCATTCGATGTAGTGCGATTTCACTTAATACAGCTTGCACTTGATTGGGAAATCGTTTTAACATCAAATCATATAATTCTTCTTTTGTAATGATTTCATCTGCAAACGATGCTGCTGGTACGCCTATTTTTTTGTTTGATTTTTCTATTTCTTGATTATCTATTGCAATACAAATGAAAAATATACAAAAAATACAACGAAAAACAAAATTACTCATAACATTTTTCCCAAAAGGTAACTTATGATATTTTCATAACCTATTTTATATGCTTATGCAATATATGTCAATCAAAAATTTATATTAATTGTTTTCAAATTATTATTTATTTTCAGTAGAATACTTTGGAATGATATACTTTTAACTAGCAATTTTAGAAAATTTTATTTATAATCTTATAAGAATTTTTATAAAAATTTTGAATAAGTTTATCCATCATGATATATACAAAAAAATGTATATATCCCATATAAAAACAAACCATGGAGTAAAATACATGGAAAGATTACAAAAAGTTTTAGCTACAGCTGGTTTAGGATCTAGAAGAGAATGCGAAACCTTGATCGAACAAGGACGAGTCACGGTAGATGGAAAAGTTGTGACAGAACAAGGGGTTAAAGTAGACATTGAAACACAAGACATTCGTTGCGATCAAGAACCTTTACGCATTGAAAAAAAACGTTGCTATTTATTTTATAAACCACAAAATTGCGTATGCACAAATGCACCCCATCAAGGCGAACGTGTTATTGATTATTTTCAATCTGTTTCATATCGATTATTTACGATTGGTCGATTGGATAAAGACTCAGAAGGCTTAATTTTAGTGACAAATGACGGAGACCTAGCACAAAAACTTGCCCATCCTAAATATCAAATTTCAAAAGTATATCGAGTTACAGTTCGTAAAAAATTTACACGAACAAAACTAGAAGAACTTATGCAAGGTGTTTGGTTAAGCGAAGGGAAAGTTGCCCCTGATCATGTAAAAATTGTCAAGACCAGTGAGGTTTCCTCTGTTATAGAAGTCCATCTTAGAGAAGGGAAAAATAGAGTTATTCGCCGAATGCTTGCGAAAATCGGGTATCCTGTATCTCGCCTTATTCGTATCAAATTTGGACAATTTGAAGTGGGCGATTTAAAACCAGGTCAATATCGTTTACTTGAAAATCAAGATTGGGAAAATTGTCTCAAAGCAACGCCAAAACCAAAAGTAAAACGCATTGCTAGCAAAAGTGATCTAGAAAAAAAAGATATAAAAATCCCACTTAAAAAAATCGTAGAATCAAGAACATTTCCAGCACCCAATACAAAAGCAAAACGAAAATATCAGAAAAAAACAAACAGGAAACCTTAGACAATGAGTTCGTGCGAACAGATTCAATTCCCCCATATAGAAAAAGATGAAAATACATCTATTTATGAAACAAATTTAAAGAACGGCTTAAAAATTCTTGTCTTAGAAAAACGAGAACTTTCTATTGTCTCTAGCATGATGGTATATAAAGTCGGTGGGATTCATACGATTCATGGGAAAACGGGAATTGCTCATCTCACTGAACATTTGCTTTTTCAAAAATCAAAACATTATGCACAAGGGGAAATCGATAAAATCACTCAATATTTAGGTGGATTTAATAATGCATATACTTGCCCTGATTCTACATCTTTTTATTATACATTTACCACAGAATATTGGCATAAATCATTAGAATTCTTACGAGAACAAATGTGCGAATGTCAATGGACAAAAAGAATCATTGAAAAAGAAAAAAAAATCGTGCAAGAAGAATGGAGTGGTTATCAAGATAACCATTTTGAATACTTAGATCAAGAATTAGACGTACTTTTATTTAAGGAAACATCCTATGCTTACCCAATTCTTGGATTTCCTAATCAATTAAAAAATATTACATTACAAGATGTCCAAGAATTTTATATAACACAATACGCTCCTAATAATGCCATTTTAGTTATTGTAGGAGATGTGGAAGCAAAACAAGCTATGATGCTAGCACAACAATATTTTGGCGATATTCCTTCTGTGCCCCAACCAATACTGAATATTCCCGAGTATATTCCACCTACACAAACAAAAGAACTCCTTTTATATAAAGATATTAACATGGTTTACTTTCAGTTTTCTTGGTTGTTACCAAATTTTACTTCTCAAGAAGACCTTATTATGAATTTATTGGCGATTATATTAGGGCAAGGGAAATCTTCACGGCTATATCGCAAAATGATGCTTCAAAATTCATGGTTACAAAATGTAGGTGCTATTTCAAGCCTTTTTCAATATTTGGGGAAATTTTCCATTTATGGAAGCATGTTGCCAAGTATTTCTACAAATAAAATTAAAAAAAATATTTTACAACAAATCCAAAAATTTCAAGAAAAACTTATCACACCTTATGAACTTCAAAAAGCTAAAAATATTTATTTAAGTGAATGTATTTCTGATCAAGAAACAAATTTTTCTTATGCTGAAAATATTGCGGATGAAGAACTATATTATGGATATAAAAATATTGCCAATATTTGGCAAACTATTCATTCTATCACAGAGCAAGATGTACAGAATCTTGCTAAAAAATATTTAGCAAAAGAGACTGTCTTAATTGGTTGGTTACTTCCAAAAACTAACACAAAAAAACAAATAAAACATTCGAAAGTCAAGCTTATTCCGCAAAAAAAAACAAAATTAAAAGCCCCTGATCGACCTATTATATACACTCCTAATATCTCTAAAAAAAATCAATCTAAATTTCAAATGTTCAAATATATACTAGATAATGGAATCCAATTATTCCTTTTACCAAATAAAACAATTCCTTGGACATCTATTGAAGTAGATATTGCTCCTTACCATTATCCTATGGATAAAAAAGGGAAAAGAGGACTTGGTTATTTATTTGGGAAATTGATAGGTGCAAGTAAAAAGTATCCACAAGAGAAAATTTCAGAAATCGTAGATTATCTAGGAGCAGAATATTTGCGTGGAACTCTGCATTTAAGCACCAATTCATTATCTGTAGACTTACCACAAATGATAGATATGATATATCATACATTTACAGATCCTTTATTTGAACAAAAACATTTAGATAGAGAACGTGTCTTAATGCATAGTTATTTATTGAGAATGCAAGATATACCAGAATTTCATGGTCTCAATGAAGTTCGACGCATATTATATAAAAAACATCCGCTAGGGAGTTTTTTTATGGATCATGTGGAAGATTGGCAGAATATAACAACACAAGATTTATATGACTTTCATTCACAATATTTTACACCTAGTCAAATTATGTTTGCGATTAGCGGAGATATGAATCCTGAAAAAATTTATGAACAATTGCAACAAAAGACAAAACATTGGTCAGGATCTACATTAGAAATTCAAAAACTTCCCAAACTTTATTCTCTTAAAAAACCAGTTGAAAAACATATACCACGCCAAATATCTCAACTCTTAATATATTACGGTTATATGGGGATACGACGCACAAATCCTGATTATTATAAACTTCTCATCTTAGAAAGAATTTTAGGCAATAGTGCAGGATTGACTGATCGACTCACGAAAAAAATACGAGAAGAATTGGGGCTTTGTTATGACATTTCTTTTTGCCTTACAAGTAATGCAGATTTAGAACCTGGAATTATGCTCGCTAAAATTGCTACTTCTTCTAGAAATAAACAACTTGTGCTAGATGCCTTGCAAAATGAAATTCATATACTACAACAACATGGTATTACAGAAGAAGAACTACAAAGTGCAAAAAATTATCTTAAAGCTAATATTCTATACTCTTCACAAACAAATCAATCTCTTGCCTCTTATCTTATAATGGTAGAAAAATATAACTTAGGATTTGATTATATGTACCAATTTCCCAACATCATTGATGCCATCACTACCCAAGATATTCAAGAGGTAGCTCAAAAATATTTGCATCATTCGCAATCTTTTACAGTTAGCATTGGAAAAACTTTAAAATCATAAAAAAATAGTTAAAAAAATAATGGACTTAACATCCATTATTTTTTAACTATTTTTTAAAATTTCTATCTGAATATTTCTAATGAACAAGCTTTTGGTATACTTCGATAGCACCTCCGATTCCTGGAACTTCTTTTAGAGTTGAATATAAAGAAGAACGTACATTGGTAACAGTTTTCTGTATATTTTTTTGTGTTTCTTGTATATTTTTTTGTATTTGAATTTTTGCTTCTGTTGCTTCCACTGTTTCTTCTTTTACATCATCGACTGCGTTTTCATCGTCTGCGTTTTCATCATCTGCGTTTTCATCGTCTGCTTCTTCATCAATTACTTCTTTTTCTATATTTGTGCTTTGTTGAGACTCTATAGACTCAGAAAGTTCTTTAATTTTTTGGTTCGCTTCTTGTAGTCTCATTTGTAAGCATGAGTTTTCTTCTTGTAGTTTATTTAATGATTCTTGCGTATTTTTTTGAGATTGTTGTACTTCTATAGACTTTTGAAGTCGTTCGATTTCTCTTTGCTTTTGTCTATATTCGTTTTCGTATTTTGATTTTTGAATGTTAAGTTCACTTTCTTTTTTTATGCGTTCAGAAGTCCATTCCCCTTTTTGTTTGATGAATTCTAACCGTTCTTTGTTGAATCTTTCTCTATCTTCTTGGAATCTTTCTTTTTCTTTGTTAAAATTTTCTTTTTGTACTTCAAATAGTTTTGTTTGGCTACTTGCGATCCGTAGTTCACTTTCTTTTTGAATGCGTTCTACGTTCCATTCCCCTTTTTGTTTGATGAATTCTAACCGTTCTTTGTTATATTTTTCTTTATCTGCTTGGAGTCTATCTTTTTCTTTTTGTAAGTTTTCTTTTTGTACTTCCAATAATTTCATTTGGTTAGTTTTTTCTCTTTGAAGTCGTTCTTGTTCGTATTTTATGTTTCTTTGGCTATTTTCTATTTCTCTTTGGAATCTAGCTTGTTCTTGTTTAAATTGAGCTTGTTCTTGTTTAAGTTGATCTTGTTCTTGTTTGAGTTGAGCTTGTTCTTTTTGTAGAGCATTTTCATCTATTGCATCTTCGTCGTCAAAGTCATCTATAATATCGTCATCAAAGTCATTGTCTGTATCTTCAGATTTTTCTAGTTTTGCTTTTTCTTGGATTTCAAGAAATTGTTTTTGATCTTCTTCTAATATTTGTTGTTGTTGAGCTAATTGATCTGCAACTTCTAATAACCTTTGTTTTTCTTTTTGTATTCGTTTTTTTTCTTGTTCCCAAATTTCTTTATCTTTATGGAGTCGATTTTCTTCATCTGTTCGTTCTGTTATCCATTGATTTACTTTGTTTTGAAAGTGCTTCTTATCTTCAATAAATTTTTCTTTTTCTTTTTGTATGGAGGTTTTGCTTTGATTTATTTTTTCGTAAAGTTCTTGTAATGCTATGAATTCTTTTTGGATTGTGTCAAAGGGAGTAAAATAAAATTGTAATACGTCTACAGAATGAAATGCAATGTTCTGTAAATTTCCTATGGTTAAGTTGTCGGATGTGATTAAATACGTAGTAGTTCCAATCAAATCATGACGTCCCATGGCGTCCATATCTTCGACTTTAAAAGATATTTTATCATTTTCTCGTACTTGGATAGTAGTATTGATAAGTTCTTTGATTTCAAAAGTATCTGCGTATTTCTTAGTTCTAAAGGTAGCAATGGTTTTTCCATTTTCTATTTTTGTAATGGTGATCCTGATATCTGGTTTTCCACCTTTTAAGTCATTGTCCCAATTTTTATTGTTTGCCTTTTTTTCTTTGACTATACAGTTTGTAATTTTGAGAGTCCACTGACTATGTACTGAGGAAATTAAACTGAAAAATAAAATGATGAAAAGGAATGGCTTCATATAAATCCTTTCAAATGTTTTGTTTTAATTGTCTTTATTATAATCCTTGATATTATCTAGTTCTTTAAATGTATGCTTTTTTTGTACTTCTTTTTCTAGTTTTTCTTTTTCTTTAAGGAGCTTATTGTATGCTTCTCGAAGAATGGCGAGTTCTTCATAAATGTTATTAGAAGGAGAAAAGTAGAATTCAAGTTGTTGTACTGAATTGAATTGTAATTTTTTTAAATTTCCAATATAAAAATCTTCTGGCTGTGCAACATACGTGACTGCTCCAATGATGTCATAGGCGATTACATCTACATCAATGATTTTAATAAAAATTGTATCTCCTTCTTTGACAACTAAGTCTGTGGTAATGAGTTCTCTAATTTCATATTGATTGGGAAATTTTTTGCTTTTAAAAGGTTTAGATTGACCATTTTCATTTGTAATGGTAATAATAATTTGTAGATCTGGTTTGCCACCTTTTAAATCTTTATCCCATTTTTTACCTCTTGGATTGAGAGTGTTGACAATGCAACTATTGATTTGTAATTTCCATGTTTCTTGAGATTGCACTGTGATCGCAAGGAATAGGAGTGCAATAAGTAAAATTTTTTGATTCATATAATCCCCCTTGGACAACAAAATTTTTTATGTGCATATGTTTATAAGGAATAAGAGTAAGTGGTTATTATAAAAATATATAAGGAATAAGAGTAAGTTTCTATTCCTTATATTTTATGAAAATATACTGTATTGTGTGAGTATTATATATATTTTATAAATGAAATTGTATATCTTTTATGTCAAGTTGTATGGAAAGTTGATCTCTCCATTCATTTTTTTTAAGACTATAAACAATGCTACATGTACGTGCCTTTTTTGTATAGTCGCATAGATCGCCATTTTGAAAATAAATGCAAGGGAAAACAGAATTTTCTTGGCGGACTCGAAACGATAGATGTTCACCTTTATTTCCATATCTTTGTGGCGGTGGATTTTTTATGATCTCTACATTATCTGTTAGTAAAATAGGTTCAGGATTACCTTCACCAAAAGGTTTCATTTTTTCTATTTGATGTATGAGATTCCAGGTTATAGCATACAATGGTATAATGGTGTCAATTTCTAAACTTGGTTGAAAGTCTTCTGGTTTTAGCAGTTGATCTGCAAGTTTGTTTAAATATTTATCAAAGTCTTCGAGTTTGTTTTTTTCGATTTGAAATCCTGCTGCAAGTTCATGACCGCCATAGCTATGTAAATATTGTTCTGATTGTTGCAATGCATGAAATAAATGAAATCCTTTGATAGATCGTGCAGAGCCTTTTCCTATATTATCTTCAAAAGAAATCACGAAAACAGGTCGATAGTATTCATTCAATAGTCGACCTGCCACAATGCCAATTACTCCTACCGACCAATTATCATATCCTACAACAAGTACTTTTTTTTTGTAGAGTTCTTTTTTTTGAATGATTTCTTGGGCTTGTTGTTGGATTTTTGTTTGTATACTTCTTCTTTTTTGATTGGTGTATTCTAGTGATTTTGCTAGTTCTTGGGCTTTTGTTATATTATTGGTAGTCAGAAGTTCTACGCATTGTTTTGCAGATGAAATTCTTCCTACTGCATTGATTCTAGGACCTATGCGAAAACCAATGTCTTCAGTGGAAAGTTCTGAAGTATTAGAAAGTCGCGATATGTCTTTTAATGCTTTAATACCTATATTTTTACTTTGTTCAAGTACTTTTAGACCATATTTTATAAGAATTCTATTTTCATCATGGAGAGGAGCAACGTCTGCTACACTTCCTAAAGCAACTAATCCCAAGGCATTCATCAAAAAATCTTTTAAATGAGGGCGTACATATTTTGTATTTGGCGAAAATCTTTGACAAATAGCCCAAGCTAGTTTAAAAGCAACTCCTACACCTGCAATTCCCTTAAAAGGATAGCCACTATTTTTATCCTTAGGATTAATCACAGCAACAGCTTTGGGAATAATTTCTCCCAATTCATGGTGGTCTGTAATAATCATATCTATACCTAGTGTTTTAGCATATTCTACTTCTACGTAATTACTGATCCCACAATCTACAGTGATAATCAATGTAATTCCTTTTTGGTGTATTTTTTTTATAGCTGTTTTATTTACTCCATATCCTTCATTTCGTTCTGGAATATAGTAATAGATATTAGCATCAAATAAGCAGAAACACTGGTATAAAAGAGCGGTAGCTGTAATTCCATCGGCGTCATAATCACCATAGATTACAATTTTTTCTTTATTTTGAATAGCAGTTGCTATACGAGCCACTGCTTGTTCCATTTGATTGAATTTATTATAATGGTGTATGTTATCCCAACTGGGATTTAAAAAACTATGGACTTCTTCTTTATGGATGAGTCCTCGTGAAGCTAGGATTTTGCAAAATTCTTCGGTAAATAGGAAGTCTTTTTGTAATTGTTGAATTGCTTCATAATTTGTTGCTTTTACGAGCCAACGGTATTTTTTGTTCATTTTTTCGCTTTACGAATAATAGCACATTCAATTATTGCATGTCGGAAAATCCATATTATGGTTTTGCTAGTTTGCAATAATATATCATAAGGTGTGAACCATAGAACTTTTCCACGGATCATTTCTCCTCCGTGAAGTCCTAACATAATTTCGTTTCCTTCTACTAATATATTTTCTGGAAATTGGAAACGTTTATTTTTATCTCGTTCTGCATGGAGTTTTTTAGCTTTAATAGTTTTATCAATTAAAATCCATTTTTTGATAAATTCTTCATCTTTTTTAAAGTAAAAGTATTTCATAGAAAGACGATGAATTTTTTGAATTCCTTTTGGGACTACTAATTTAAATACATAAGGTGTGAAATCTTGTAAAACTCCATATAGAAATTCTTTTTTACCATATAATGCAAGTTGAATTTGTTCCTTAGATTTAATACATTCTTCAAGCCATAAAAATGCTTTATTCTGCATTGCATCCTTTTGCATTTTTATTTTTTTCAATAAATCTTTTTCTTCTTTTCTTTTTTCCACTTCTTTTTTATGGGCCCAATATTCTTCCATAGTGGAAAATTGACGAACAATATGATAACCCAAGGATACATTAATTTCTGGATATTGAGCAATTAATTTTTGAACTTTGGCGAATAAATTAAGGCGTTCTTGTTCTGCTTGTAATGCTTGCTCTAATGTAATTTCATTTTTATATAGTTTGGCTGCAATCAAACAGTGAATATTATGTTGTTTGGCAAGTTCTTGTACTGGTATAGAATGACTTAATTTAAATTTTTCGATTGCTTCTTCAGATTGGCGTTTTCTTTTACGAGGCTGTTTTTTCCTTTGTTTAGGTACTCGATTGTTATCCAATTTTTTTTGAGAATGATTTTTGACGGTGGGTTTAAGGTTTTCGTTGAAACCTCCTTGTTTGTTTTTTGAATAAGGGCGTTTTTCAACATTATCTTGTTTGTGTTTATATGAGGAATGTTTATATTGTCCTTGTTGTTTAAAAATCTGTTTTGGCATTTCGTAAGCTATAGATTCTTGTTTTTTCTCTCTATATTTTCCTTTTATTTCTTGTTGGGGAGTTGTTTTGGAAATTGCTTTTTGGTATTCTTTTTTGCTATTATTATTTTTATCTTTTATTTCTTTATTATTTGTTTTAGAATTTATTTTATTATATTTTTCTGCTGAATATCCTACTCCCCCTTTTTTATCTTCTTTATGATTTTTTTTAAATGTTTTATTTTTTAAATTTTTTTCTTGATTAATTTTTATTTTTTTAGGTGATTCTTCTGTAATTTTTTTTTGTTTTGCTCTGTGTTTTTTGAGAAAGTTCTTCTTTTATCTCTAACGCTTCAGAAGTTGATTTATTTTTTGGAGGAGAGTCTTCAAAGACTGTTTGTTGTCTAGCCATTATTTTTTCTCCTTATTTTTTTATTTTACATTGTTATGTGGTCCAACATAAAAAGCTCGATTCGGTGTAGGGAGATCTTCAAAAGGATCTCGGCGATATTTTTTTTCTTGCTTGCTTATATTGAACATATTAATTTTAGGTGCAGGTACATCTGGGAAAAAGTCATTGTGTGCAAAAGCAATACGTTTAATATTAAGTAAATGTTTACAAGTGATATTATCAGAAGTAATATTACCACCTGGTGAACCACAACCTAAGGTTAATGAGGGGGATAATGTAGTTGCATATCCTACCCCACCTTGTGAGGAAGGAACATTGACTAAAATTCTTGACGCTTTGTTTTGTAATGCAAAGTTTTGAATGATTTTTTGATTTTTGGAATGTATGGCTACAGAATGTCCAATTCCACCGTATACTAGGAGTTGATGACAGAGTTGATATGCTTCTTCTGGATTTTTCACAATGTACATAGCTAAAATAGGAGAAAGTTTTTCTCTAGAAAGAGGATATTCATTTCCTACACCTGTTTGTTGTGCAATTAAAACTTTGGTAGTTTCTGGTACTGTAAATCCTGCAATTTTAGCAATGTGAAAAGGTGATTTCCCTACTAAAGCTGGAGGTATAGAACCATCGTTTGGCATGAGATCTTCTAATTTTTTTATTTCTTCTGGTGTACAAATATGTCCTTCTTGTCGTTGAAATTCTTGTAAGCACTGTTCTAATATGCTATTTTCAATAATAACCGATTGCTCTGAAGCACAAATAGTCCCCCAATCAAAGCTTTGGCTAATAATGAGACAACGAATTGCATGAGGAATGTCTGCACTAGCTTCAATATATGCTGGGCAGTTTCCTGGACCTACTCCTATCGCTGGTTTGCCAGAAGAATATGCAGCTTTGACAAGTCCTCCACCACCAGTAGCAAGAATTACCGCAATGTCAGGATGTTGCATGAGAGTGTGTGTTGCTTCCATGGTAGGAATGGGTAAACAACCGATAAATTCTTCTGGTTCACCAATAGACTGTAATGCGTTTTGCATAATGTTGACTGTTTTTTGAATACAATTTTTGGCTTTAGGATGAGGAGATAAAATAATACAACATCGTGCTTTTAAAGCAGAGATAATTTTGAACAGAGATGTGGAAGTTGGGTTTGTGACAGGAATGATGCCAGCAACAATTCCCATAGGAGTAGCCACTTCATAAATTTGGTGATGAAGATCCTGAGTTAAGATACCTACTGTTTGTATATCTTTGATATGGTAATAAAGTGTCCGTGTGGCAAAGATATTTTTTTCCAATTTACTTTCCACACGCCCCATACCTGTTTCTTGGTATGCTAATTCTGCAAGTTGTTGTGCAGCTCTATACCCATGTTGAGCTAAAAGTCCAACAATGTGATCCACTTGGTCTTGTGTGTAGCGTTCTAGCTTTTGTTGTGCTGTTTTTGCTTTTGCGATTAATTCTCTTGTGAGTTGAATGGATTCTAAATCTTTGTCCACAAATACGCCTTTCTACTTTATTGTGTTTATGTAATTATGGATTGGGACGACCGCTCATGTTATTTAAACTAGATTCGATGGCTTTGACAGCTTCTTGAATTTCAGCTTCTTTCCCACCTAAATATAATCGTCCAAAAGCACCGAACGCACGCATTTCTAGTAAATTGATATTTGCTGCTTTTTCTGCTTCATTAGCTGCTATTGCAGCATAGCCTGCTGGCTGTACTTCTAGGATGTATAAAGTTTCTCCTTGTAATAGAAATTGACCATGGCGCATTCTATTGATGATCATAGCTTGGTGACCTTCTATTCCTGTAATGATTTCAGAAGAATAAATTTTTGGTTTGATTCTACTTTCTTCATCACCATGTACATATTCTAGAATAGCTTCTCCAGCTGCACGCATAGCTCCTTGGTCAAAGGTATGGAGTTCTAACATTCCATAGGAACGTTCGACAATTTGCATTCCTGGATAGACTTGGGCACGTTTCATAGCAATATCTGTAATTCTGTTAATGGCAATTCCAGGTGCAACCTCTACGATGAGTGCAGCTTGGGATTCTAATGGTAAATATCCTTGACAAATGGTGGCAATAAATGCTGCAAGTTGTGGTTGTAATACATCAATGTATGTAAATGTACGAATTTCAATATTGGGTTCGCTCATGATTTATTTTTTCTCCTATTTTTTAAGGATGTTTTCGATTTCTGTTTTTGAGGGTAATTGTATTGTTTCGCCAATGCGTAATATTTTAAATTTGCCTTGTTTTTCTATGTATTGAACAACATGATTGATTTCGCTATTATTAGAAAGTTTATACTGTATTCTTGCAATTTTCCACAGGCTATCGCCTGATTGTACTTTATAAGAAAAAGTTTTGGACGTTTCTGGTGGTATATTGGTTTTTTCTTGATTTGATTGTTCAGAAACTTGTAGAGTTTTTTCTTGATTTGTTTGTTCAGAAACTTGTAGAGTTTTTTCTTGATTTGTTTGTGTTGTTTTTTGTTCTGTTTTATTGTTTGCTGTGTCGGGCAAAGGAAAGGAAAGAGGAGGTGGAATTTCATTGATTTGTGGAGTGTTGTTTTGTTGTACTTGTTGGGGTTCTGTTTGTGTAGTTGTTTCTATGTTTTCTATATTTGTTTTTTGTTGTTTTTTTGCACGAAATTGTATTTGTAAAATAAAAATGGACAATAGTAATAAAGAAAGAAGCGCTATCTTTTTTTTATCCATTATTGTCTCCCAGCAGAATAATTATAAATCAACCCACGTACCAAATTTTGGTAGGCGTGGGTTGATTGTTTGCATTTTAGGCGATATTATTGTTCACGATTTCTTTTTTCAAGACCAAGCACAATGGCAGTTGCTACGAAAATAGAAGAGTACGTACCAGCAATAATACCTATCATTAAAATAAAAGAGAATCCTTCCATTACACTACCTTTTCCATAATTTAGGAAAAAGATGCATGCAAGCACGATCATAGTTGTAACAGAGGTGAGCAATGTTCTAGAAAGTGTTTGGTTCAGAGCTTTGTTGAATTCTGCTTCTACATGTTTAATATCCATTCTGGCCCAAATTTCTGCATCATAATTTTTTTTGTTCTCTCTGATTCTATCATAGATAACAATCGTATCATTGAGAGAGTACCCTACTAATGTTAGCAATGCTGCAATGGTCGTTAAGTTAATTTCTAGGCTGACCCAACCTAAATATCCAAATACAGCGATGCAGCCTAAACTAATGAGTACGTCGTGTGTAAGTGCTGCAATAGCGCCTACACCATAAATCCAGCCATTGGGGAATCGGACTGCAATATAAATGAGTAAAACGATGAGTGATAGAATAATTGCTTGGTATGCTTTTGTTTTTTGTTCTTTAGCAACAAGGCCAGAAATTTGTGTAAATCTAGGGAATGGATCTGAAAAGAAAACTTTTTCTTTATTGTAAGTAGCATCAGCAAAAGCTGTGCGTACTCTTTCTTGAATGAGTTGAGCTTGTGCTTCTAATTCAAGACCAGATTTTTCTGTTGATAATGTAACAACAAAAGCAAAGTTTTTAAGTTCTGTGTTTTCACCGTCCAATGCTTGCACATTGAAGTTTTCCCAGTTACAACGTTCCATAGCTCTTTTCACAGCAGAAGTTGGTACTATGTCTGCAAATGTTAGAGTAAGAGTTGTTTTATTGTCAGCTGTTTTGATGTCTATATTAGAAGCTTCGAGACGAGATGCAATATCAAGTTGTCTTTTTACGAGTTCTTGCATTTCTTCAGCTGTTTTTTGGGAGTCTTCTTTTTCTTTAATAGTAACTCGGAATTTTTCACTTCCAATTTCTACAATGCTAAAAAGTTCTTTGTGTTTTTCCAGTGTAGTTTGAGCAAATTCACTAGACATAGGAGTACGGAAACGAACAGGAACAATGTGGCTAGTTGTAAATCTACCTGTGCCTCTTGTTATTTCACCAAAAGGTTCAGGAGATAATTCATCTTTGAATTTTTTCTCAATAGTTTTTCGTAGTTCTTCAATACCAGAAAGATGATTTTTCTGTCTCATTAAATCACTACGTTTATCTGTGAGTTCTTCGATTTCTTTACCAAGTTTTGTAACTATTTCTTTGTTTTCATTTTTGATTTGTAAGTATCTGTCTAATGTATCTTGAATGGCTTGTTGTTCTTCTGCAGAAGCACCTTTTGCTTTGAGACTTCGAAGGGTACGTCTCTCACGTTTTTCGTTTTCTTCTGTTCTGACTAAGGTACTAGTTCTATCTTTAAGAGCTGTATTTTTTGTTCGTAATTGATTTGCAATCTGTTCAATTTCTTGGTTGATAGCATCAATTTTTTCTTGGTTCAGATTAGGTAGACGAACAGAAAATTCATACCAGCCTTCTTCGTCACTTCCACGATCGCCTACTATGTGTTGAACTTCCACTTGGAAATCTTCTGTTAGGCGTTCACGAACTTCTTCACTTTGAAGAGGTTTTTCTAAACTCATTTGAGCTAAGATACCACCTTTTAATTCAAGACCATAGTTATTTTCGCCACGATAGATGAACCAACCCATACTGAGAATGATAACAGACCAAGTAAGAATCATAATAGGTCTCATCCATTTGACGAAATTGATTTTTGGATCCTTAATCAATCTCATCATACTGAAAGAACGGAATAGTCCAATCTGAATAGAAAGATCGAAAATTAAGTGAGTTACTACAATTGCTGTAAAGAAACTAGCTATAATACCCCAACCAAGTGTAAATGCAAATCCTTGGATAGCACTAGAACCAAATGTATAAAGAATAATGGCTGTTAAAACAGTAGTTACGTTAGAATCAAAAATACTTGTAAATGCATGTTTATAGCCATTGTTGACGATGTCATATAATTCTGGTTTTGTGAATTTATAAGGTTTTCCATTTTCTGTAATGTATTTATATTTTTCATCTCGAATTCGTTCAAAAATAAGAATATTGGCATCAACAGACATACCGACTGTTAAGATGAAACCAGCAATACCAGGAAGTGTAAGTGTTTCGCCCCAAATTACTAGGATGCTACCAACTATGATAACGTTGAGAATCATTCCCATGACAGCAACAACACCAGCACCATGATAAAATCCAGCCATGAAAATAACAACAAATAATAGACCAAGTAGACCAGCTTGAATGCCTAAATTAATAGCATCTTGCCCTAAACTTGGGCCAATTGTATTTTCATTGACAAGTTCTGGTTGAATTTCTAAAGAACCAGAACGTAATACTCTCATGAGATCATTGAGTTCATTAGGATTGAAGCCAACCATAACACCAACGCCTTCAATTCGGGAGCTGATATTAGGAGCTGCAACAACTTTGTTATTGAATAAAATGGCGAGTCTTTCGTTTTTATATTTCCCAGTGAAATCGCCAAAATATGTTTTGTATTCTTCTTTAAGTTCAAAACCAATAGCTCTTCGAGCATCATGGTATGTAGGATAAAAATTACGGAATTTTTTACCAGTGAAATCATATCCATCTTTTATCCATAATAAATGGGCAGGTTCTTTTTCATCACGAGATGGAAACCATTTGTAGCCTTTGTCTAATAAACGTTTTTGATAGTAACTAAGGCGAGTGCTACCAGATCCAAGGGCTTGTTCGTACTTTGTACGTTCTACTTCTTCTTCGATTTCTTCGCCCATGTTTTTAGAGGCAACAAGACGGAACTCTAGGTTACCTAAAGTTTCAATTTCTTTTTTGATATTGTTTGTTTCAACTTGATTTAAACCAGGAAGTTGGACAATAATGTGATTTTCACCTTCTTTTTGAATTCTAGGATCTTTTACAATGTTAGATTCAAAAATACGTTGACTAATCACACCAATAGTTTCATCAATGACATCACTTATAGAACGTGTGGCATCGATTTCATTCGGATCTATTTGATATAATAGTTCAGAACCGCCTTGTAGATCTAGGCCGTAGTGTACTTTGTAATTTTTTAAGGCTTCTTTGAAAATAGGTCGTTGCTCAGGAGGACAGGAAAGTAAAAGTCCAAATACAACTAACAATATTATAAATATAAAGAGCCCGAGTCGAGAATAGTGACGTTCCGCTCTCATAATAAGTTACAATCCTTTCTGATATTATTAAAATCATGACATATAATAGTAAATTGTGACTAAAAAATTTCTCTAATTTAGAGTTTTTGAGTTATTTTTTTATATGGATTTTTCCATGGAACCATTTTAGGTTCAATTAGAGTTTTTTTATGTTCAATCGATTATATGTTCATATTTTATGCTTTATATGTTTGTATTTTATGCTTTTTTATCTTCTGTTTCTGCATCTTCATTTTTGTTTAATACATTGTGGACAGCACGTCGTTGAAATGTAATTTTTGTTTTTGTGGTATCATCTACTTGGATTTCAATTTTATCTTCTGTAGCTTTTGTTACTTTTCCAATAATTCCACCAATAGTGACAATTTTATCACCTTTTTTTATGGCATTGAGCATTTCTTGGTGTTTTTTCTCTTGTTTTTTTTGTGGTCGGATAACTATGAACCACATAAAAAAGAAAAATATGGCAAGCATAGGAAGCATGCTCATGAGTCCAGTGCTAAGATTTTCAACTTGTGGGGCAGCTTGAGGTGCTACTTGTAAAAAGAAATTCATATTAACTCCTTGAATTCAAGTTTATATTCGTATTCCTTGATATTCATAAATAAATACTTTGTGTTTACATGTATAATAATTGTATTGCATTATATGAAAAAGTCAATGAAATTAATGAAATTTTTATTCTTTATTATTTTTCATATAGTGTTTATTACTTATTTTTGTTGATCTAATAATCGTTGTTGTTCTTCAATTTTTTTGAGTTGTTCATCGATGATGCGTTGTTGTTCCTCAATTTTTTTTTGTTGTTCCTCAATTGTTTTATTTCTTAGTTTTGGTGTAGGAAGTTTTCTATATTTTTGAGATTTGATCTCTTTGACTTCTTCAGCACTAATTTCTTTTTTTAGAATGGGATACCATGATTTAACATTTTTTAAATCAATTCCAAACAATAATTCATTAGAGTCAAATTCTAAGCCAACGTCTAAATAATAGTGCATTCCTTCTTTGATTTCTAAAGGAAATGTGGCATATGGTGAATTTGTACCCTTAGCAGGTACATGTTTATTGTGTCCTCGTTCTAGTAAAAATGTATGTTGTCCAGGTGCAACTCGAAAAACATACGTAGTTCCTAAATTTATAACGCGTTCATCATTAATTTTGAGAATACGTAATTCTCCTAAGGCTTGTACAATTCCATGTGGTTCTGTAATTGCAGGTTGTGTATAAGAACAACCTGTAAATAGAATTATGACAAATATAAAACACCATGTAAGCATATTCATTTTCCTTTTTATTCTTGTATAATAGGTACTTGTTCTGTATTCATAGGTACTTGTTCTGTATGAAAAGATACTTTTTCAGGATTAAGAGTTACTGGTTCAGGATGAAATGTTACTTTTTCAGTATGTTGTTCCTCAGTATGATGTTTTTCAGAAGGAAATGTAAGTTTTAGTAATAGTGGTGTCAACGCACTAGAAAACATTACTAAAAGAACTGTGCTATTGAATTCCAGCATGGTGATCATACCTGCGGATAATCCTAAAGAAGCAATAGCAAGAGCAACTTCACCTCTTGGCATCATGCCAATTCCCATTCGTAAGCTATCTATCCATGTGGTGCCAATGGCTTTTGCTATAAGACCGCAACCAACGATTTTTCCGGCACAAGCAACAGTAATAAAAAGAATAAAGTATGTGATATTATCTCCCATACCATGGAAGTTAGCAGAAAGACCAAGACTTGCAAAAAATAGAGGAGTGAATAAGGATTGTGCTAACACTTCTGTATCTTTGATGATCTCATCTTTATCAGGAATAAAACCAAGGAAAAGTCCTGCCATATATGCACCTGTAATGGGAGCTATCTCACAATATTCTGCTGCACCTGAATAAATAAACATTGTAGCAAATGAAAGTGAAAGTGCTAAATATGGCGTTTTTGAGTTTGAAATTTTTTTGAAAACATAGGGAATAATATAAATACCAACTAAACTTGCTATGAGAAGATATCCAAATAGTTTTCCAAGACCTACTACTAAGCTTGTATCTGTTTGAAAAAAACTCATTACAATAACTAATAAAAAAATGCCCATGATATCATCAATGATAGCAGAATTTAGAATGCTTGTACCAATGAATGTTTGTAGTTTTCCCATATCCCATAACGTCATTGCTGTGATGCTAACGCTTGTTGCTGTGAGAATACAACCAGTATAAAAAGCTGTTTGGTTGCTAAAATGATATGCTTTACCAAGTCCAATTCCAAGAATAAATGGGATGAAAACACCAGCTAATGCACAGAAAAATCCGATTTTCCCTGTTTTTTTCATCATAGCAGTATCTGTTTCTAAGCCTGCTAAAAAGAGGAGTAGTAATACTCCTATATCGCCGAGAAATTTCATTGTGTCGCTTCTATGTATGATACCTAGAACGGCTGGTCCAATGAGTATTCCCAATAATACCATTCCAAAAACAGGGGAAATTTTATATTTATTGCAAAATATGAAAACGAATTTGATTGCTATAACTATAACGCCTATTTCAAGTAATAAACGTGCGTGTTCCATATATTAAAATTCCTTTTGAAAGAATCGTATGACATCAGAGGGGGTTGTGCAAGCTAAGAGGTCTTGTCTGTTTTTTTCTGACATAAGAATACGATTTAATTCTGATAAAATAGGGAGATAAGAATCGCAAGATTTTGAGAAACCTAGAGATATAATGAGTCGGACTTTATCATTGTCAAGGGCATCAAAAGGTAGTCCTTGTTTGTGAATAATTATTATCATAAATGGTTTTATGACACTATCGCAACGTACGTGCGGAAAAGCAAGACCGTCGCCAATGCCTGTAGATTGAATTCTCTCTCGTTTAATCAGAGAATGGCGGAAGACTTGGGCATCATTTAAGAGGTGATTTTCATCTGCAATTTGTACAATTTTGTCCAATAAATCCCACTTATCGTTAATTTCATTTTCAAAAAGTATATTATTTTCATCTAGGAGATTATTTAATTTTTTTAACTTTGTTGGGACATATGCTTCTTGTAATTGCGTAATGAAATTTTCAGGGATGATACAGATGATACCTTCTTCTCTTGAATTTGCAATGATGTCTGAGACTTCTTCCATAATATCGGCAATCAAAGTCGCAGCGTTGGGGCATTTAAATAATACAGCATAGGGATACACGGGATGTATCTGTGGCAAGCGTATAGAATACATAGAAATATGACAAGGAATGAAAAAATAAATTGGATTAAAATCTTCCAAATCAACAGCTAAAATTTGTTCTCGTTTCATAATTTCATCTTTGATTTGTGCAAGGTATTCTTTTTGTTTATGTGCTAGTAAAATAAATGCCTGTTTATGAAAAGTTTGTTCCATTAAAAACACGTCCTTTCATGAAATTCTTTTAAAATTCTAATTTTTTTAACGCACGTATGCCTAAATATAATGGTAGAAAAGTAGCAGTAAATGTCGTTGCGACACTTAAAAAAATCCAAATACCAGACGTATAGGCAGAAAGTCGATTTCGTAAAATCCAATACGATGGTACAGATGCAAAAAATACAATGGATAGTACAAATGCGAGATTTAAAATTAAATTTAATGTACCGCCAAATCCAGAAACTATTTTTGAAGGGCTATCTTCTTTAAAATTAGGATATAATGCACCAAGTCCAACAGATAACCCAGCAGACCCAAGACTAAGAAATAAGGTTATGATTCCATATAATAAAGTCAATGTCCAAGGTAATCGTAGCATGTAGCAAGATAGTAAAATGAGAAATTCACTAGTGATGCTAAGAGTAACTAGAGCAAAGATGAATTTTGCTATAAGTATTCCTGTTTTCTCCAATGGCATTACGCCCAACATCCAAAAACGTTTTCCTTCTAATGATAGCATAGGAAATATAAAGCGACTTGCAAATGTGCAATTAATTAAAGAAGTTGCTACTAAGTTTAATGTCGCTATAAGATGTTTCCAAAATAATAATTGTTCATCATATTTTAAAGTTCGTAGATTTAAAATATAAAATAACAATAGACAAAGAAGAATAGCAAATTGACTCCATTGGATAGGATCTCTTAGAAAAATTTTAATGTCTTTTTCTAAGAATAATCTATCTTGTGGTCGTAAGAAAAAGAATATTTTTTGCACCATAGAAGTCCATTGAAAACGCCAAATATGCTGTTTCCCTTTGTAACTATGAATTTTAGAAAATGCCTTTCCATATGTAGTGCTTGTATATAAATAAAGAATAGCACCTAAAAATAAAGAATTGACAACTAAAAGACATAGAAAAAATAAATAATTGGAAAAATTATTTTGTGTTAAAGACATTAAAGCTTTGCTAATCCAAACAGAAGGTAAAAATGGATTTTGAAAGGATTTTAAATAACTTAGTAAATTGAAAAACCACTCTGTTTCAAAGGTTGGTAAAAATGGTCTCTGTCGAACAGAAATCCATGACATGATAACAAAAAAAATAGATCCGCCTAGAATAATCAAGAGTATGGCACTGAGAATTTTTTTAAATCGCAATAAATAATATACTAAAAAATATGCCATTAAGGTGCCAATAAGAGCAGATAATATGGTAAAGGGAATAAATAAAAGAATAGTTGCAGGATAAAAGAACCAAGGTGCCCCTTCTTGGATTCCGTATACAAAACATATAGGAATACCTAAAAAGAAAATAGACCATGAGGCAAATAGAAATGTTTCGCTAAATTTATAAAAAAAAATTCCTGCAAATGAAAGGGGGGAAGTCATTAAAAATTTTGTTTCTGGCGTGTGGAAAAAGGCGGATAGAGCAATGACCAATGAAGAAAATATGAGCATTAAAAATAGAGAAAAGAAAAAAATAGCAAAAATATATTCAATCATCAAAGAAAAAAAGTCGCTAGGAATATAAAAACGAAGGAATTGTAAACTTCGATAAAAAATGAAAAAAATTGCACTAAAAAATAGAGTAACAAAAAAACTAATAACTGCTATTTTAAGGCGAGAATGATTGTGCCATGTGCGAATGCTATTTTTTATCAATCGACATTGCAAATTAAAAAATAGGCTAAATTCATTCGTATTATTTTTCATATCTTTCTCTTTGAAAATAATTTTTTTCACACGATTAGATTAGGAAAATATTATAACAATTTTTAATAAAATGTGCAATAAAAAAAATTGATAGGATTTCATATCTATTTATAAAATAACAGATATGAAATCTCTATCAATTTTTTGAAAATTTTTAAAAAAATAATTTGAAAGTTATTTTATATTTTGAAATTTTTAAAAAAATAATGTTTATAAGTTATTTACGATTCGTTTTTTTCTTTTGGCGGATAGCTTAATCGTACTGAGATCCAGTTTGCTTTTTCTTGGCTTAATTGTACATTATAGTGAAGGTTTTCATCTTGCCAAACTTTGCTTAAAACTCGCGTGTGATCTTCAAACCAAGAGATCCATCTTCCATCTTTTGGTGTAAGGATAAAAT
Organism: Planctomycetota bacterium; assembly: GCA_017993505.1. Lineage (GTDB taxonomy): Bacteria > Planctomycetota > Uabimicrobiia > Uabimicrobiales > JABWCH01 > JAGOMP01. Next base: position 92,732 of record JAGOMP010000001.1, on the reverse strand, counting down.
CCATTTCTACCACATCTTTTTCCCAAATTTGTATTAATTGTTCTTTTAATTCAGAAATGTGCCATCCTTGTTGTGCAGAAATTAAGACATGATTGGGATAACGTTCTTTGATTCTTGCTAATTCGATGACATCTGTTTGTAAATCAATTTTATTGAATACAAGTAATATTGGTTTATTTTGTAAATTCAGATCTTCTAATACTTGTTCTACGACTTGAATATGATGATCTAGATCAATATCTGAAACATCTACTACATGAAGTAAAATATCAGCTTGTGCTGCTTCTTCTAATGTTGCTTTAAATGAAGCAATTAGATGATGAGGTAATTTTTCAATGAAACCGACTGTGTCGGAAATCATGGCTTTAAAGCCAGAATCAATTTCCCAAAGTCGTGTTCGTGTATCTAATGTGGCAAATAATTTGTCTTCTACCAATACATCTGCGTCTGTTAAGCGGTTCATCAATGTAGATTTGCCAGCATTTGTATAGCCCACAATTCCAATAGTGAAAAATTGAGAGTTTCTCGTTTCCACTTCACGCACTTTTCGTTCTTGAATTTTTTTGATTTCACGATTCAAATCTTGGATACGTTTTCTAATTAATCGTTTATCAATTTCTAATTGCTTTTCACCAGGACCTTTTGTTCCAATTAGGCCAGCTCCACCTTCTCGATCTAAATGTTCCCATAAACGCTTTAAACGTGGTAAAAAATATTCTAATTGAGCTAATTCTACTTGCAATTTAGATTCATTTGTTTTTGCATGAGAAGCAAAAATATGTAGAATTAATTCTGTTCTATCCAGAGTACGGATTTTCAGTTCATTTTCTAGATTGCGAGCCTGTGCTGGAGTTAAGTCATCATCAAATAAAATTAAATTAGCATCCAGTTCTTCAGCTAAATGTTTAATTTGTTGTACTTTGCCAGACCCAACATATGTTTTGGCATTAATATATGGAAGATTTTGTAAAATTTTTCCAACAATTTCTACTCCAGCAGTTTCTGCTAATCGTTCTAATTCAGCGAGGGGTTCTTGTGTTTGGATACGATTCCCATCTGTATTCACACCAACTAAAATTGCTCTTTCTATGATTTTATTATGCAATTCAATACTTTTTTTCATATAAAAATAAAGCTTTCTTAAATATAATGTAAAGTAAGAAAGGCTGGGATTGAAAAAAAGAGATCAGAAAGTCGTATATATAGAAACAACTTTCTTTGATAGAAAATATTTTATAAGTCGTTGATATAATCCCATTCACTTTCTGGTTTATAACGAAAAGAATCATTATACTCATCATATACCACTTGACTTCTACATCCAACCATGACAACTAATACTATAGTTATTAAAGCGATTTTTATAAAATTTCTCATAATACAACTCCTTGCATTGCGAATTATCAAATAATTTTAATAGTGCGAATATTATAACAACTTTTAAAAAGTGTGCAATAAGAAAAACGATCGAGAGATTATATATCTATTTAGCAAAAATAATAGTCTATTATGTTTTCAATAACAACAACTATTCTTGTTGCTCGATAGTTTGTTTTTTTGCTTCTTCTGAATTACTACCAAAACAATTACAACAAGATGTTAAAGTACAAATGCAAACAAGCATGAAAATAATAATATATTTCATGGTCTTTCCTTTTTATAATAATTTTATAATCCTTTTAATGTAATAATAATCCAAATTGTTCGAAGAATAATCCAACAATCTAATAAAAATGAACGATATTTTATGTAGTAGATATCATATTCTAAACGAATTTTAGCACCTTCTAAATCATTTACATGTTTATAATTTACAATTGCCCATCCTGTGATTCCTGGTTTAGCAACGTGACGAACATTATGGAAAGGAATCAAATCATCAAATGTATCGCATTGTTCTACTGAAAGAGGACGGATTCCTACTATGGAAAGGTCACCTTTTAAAACATTCCATAATTGTGGTAATTCATCAAGATGGAGTTTTCGTAAAATGCGTCCTAATTTTGTAATTCTTGTATCATTATCTAAAGTCCACATATCATGTTTATCTGAATTTATGTACATGGTGCGTAATTTCCATAGTCTAAAAGGACGACCATATTTTCCTACACGCATTTGAGAAAAGAAAAGGGGACCAGGAGACGAGATTTTAACAAGGAGGGCAAGCGGAAGAAAAATAAGACCGAATAAAAATAAACCAATGATTGAAAATATTATATCTAGAATTCTTTTCAATGCATGGTAAATAAATCCACTTGGAATTTCATTTAATGGCAAATAATTTAAATACCAACCTTGCATATTTTGAACAGGAGTCCTTTGCAATACTTGTTCATAAAATAAAGGCATAGGAATAATAGGAATGCCTTTTTCACAAAATGTTAAAATAAAGTTTAAAAAATCTTGTGATATAGGATTATCAATAGAAAATACAATTTTATCAATGGATTCAGTATTGTTTAAGATATTGTCTAGTATTGTACAGTTTTCACATTCTGGTATTACCTTCCCATGCATGCTACAATTAGGAAGGGTTCCTATTACTTTGTAATATAGATTATTTTCTTGGATAATTTGAAGAACTTGATCAAATAAGGCACTATGACCAATTAACAATAAATGTTCTTGAAATTTTTTGTGTGAAAAAATACAAAAGTAACAGAGACGCCAAAAAATTAAGAAACAACAAGAAAGTAGACCAAAAAATAAAAACATGAGACGAGGAATACTGCCAATCGGTGCAAAAAAGTATAATATTAGATAAAATATACTGACTAATAATGCAGTTTTCGCAGGCTGAATGATTGCAGTCATCATATTTTGCATATTACGAAAACTATATGTATCAATGATTAAAGAAATAATTAGCCAAGGGAATAATAGCCATAATTGTTGTAAGCCAATTCTAATCGTGATATCGTTGTTTTTGATTGTCCATTCATGATATAGTTTCCATAAAAAAACAGAAATGAGAATGGATAGTAAAAGAAATAAAACATCTCCTATAAATAAAATAACTGCTCGTTCGGAAGGATTTAGGTGCCATTTATTTTGTTTATTTTTTGTATTTTCTTCAATAATTTTAGACAATGCTTTATAGGTAGTGCATTCTTGTTTAGATTTCATAAATTTTCCTATAATCTATATTATTTTAATTCATTGAGTATAGAAAATTATATAATGATTTTCTTTTAAAAGCTAGTTGATTTTTTAGAAAAATAAAAAAAACCATATTTGATGTATGGCTTTTTTATTTTGAAATTTTAATATTTGAAATTTTTTTGCGAAAAAAGGCAATTGTTTTTTGGAGAGTGATCTTGATGCCATATAGACGCCAGTAAGTAAAAAACAAGCAAATTCGATTAGGAATCAAAAAAAATATTTTGTATCGCCATTTATCCCTGATGTCTGTGAATTGTTTATTTATGGTTTCAAAGTTTCTAGTTATAACGTATAATTTGTACCCCATAATGAGAATGAGGTTTCTAGGTAACCATATATCTATTAAAATATTTAACCCTTGTTGTCGATGTGAAGGATCTAATAATGTATAGCAATCTATCATATAGTTCGTTTCTAAGAATTCTAATTTTTTACAAGGTTCTAGAAATTTTTCTGACACATTGTGTTGTTTAAAGAGATCTTGCAATAGAGATAAGACAGTTTTTATACTTTGATTGGCCTGTGCAAACTTTGTAATATTAAAATTATTAGTAAAGCCTACAGATGGAATATGATTATATAAAATATCAGGAATTCCAATATATGATTGGGCATTCATACAAAGAATGGATATATGATAGACATCATTAGAACGAATTAGAGACATGTCTTGAATTTTGGACAAAGTTTCTTGGCAAAGTTCTGTACGATAAATTTTATCCCATAAAAATAAACCATATTTTTGATAATCCATTAAAAAATAATACAATGCCTCTTGGCCTGTCATTTTTTTTAGATTCCCTTGTTTAAAAGGTTTTTTTATAATTTCATCCTCTAAATTTCTTCTATAAGATGAAAATTGTACAATATCTACATTATGTTTTGTAATAGCTTCGTATGCTTTTTCACAGGCATTGAGTTCATAATAATCGTCAGCATCTAAAAACATGCAATACTCACTGGTAGCTTGTTCAATCCCTTTTTTTCTTGCGATTAAGGCACCACTATTTTTTTGTACTATGAAATGAATTCTATTATCTTTAGAAGCAAATTCTTCTATAATTTTTTGTGAATTATCTTTTGAACCGTCATTTACACAAATAATTTCAATATCTTTGAATGTTTGTGCCATACATGAATGAATACTTTTTGATAAATATGGCTCAGCATTATAAACTGGGATGATGATGGAAATTTTTGGCATAAAAATTCTTTCTTTTAGATAATATTATGTATTATTTATAAATAATATAAAAATTTTTTCTTTTAGATAATATTATGTTATATTTTTAGATAATATTATGTATTATTTATAAATAATATGCTATTTTTAGAAGAAAATAGCTATGTTATAATAAATCATTCCATAATGGCATGGACACCATTATGGAATGATTTATTATTTTTGCAATAACAATGAATTTTGTAGTGTTTTACACCTATGATGTATTCATTGTCAATTACTCATTACCTACAAAAAATAAAATAATTTTATTTATAAGATTGTAGATTGTTTTATAAAATGGAGCTATGAAACAATATATCCATAGCGATCTATGAATTCTTCAGGTGTCATTTTAGCTATGGTAGCCATTTTTGTTATTAAATCTTTGTTTTGTAAATCTTTTTTTTCTAAACGAATCATGTAATTACATGCAATTTTATAGAGTCTGCCTTTAATATCTACTCGACGAACTTTTGTTTTGTGTGTTTCTGGATCCATGATGTCTTTGAAATAAAGAGGTTGTAATTCTCCATCATTGACACAAATCATAGCATTTTCTGTTTCTTTTTCATTCATAAGATATTCAAATGCTGAATAGCCAAGATCTCGAGTATATTCTTGGTCAAAAGGATTCGGATCTGTACAACGTAATACATAACCAATATCCATTGTTATAATTCTAAATTTTTCGCCACGTTTGTGAAATCGTTTTTCTACTTCTTGTTTAATGATTTTTCCAAGTTCAACATCGGCAAGCTGAATATGACCAAAATCGCATTCTTGGGAAGAACTGTTCATAATTTTTTGTAAATCTTCTTTTTTTAAGAATTCTGCAATGCCTTCTGCAATGACTAAAACTCCTGAGTTATAGCCCATGGCTCTTCGTTTAATAATAGCTGTTTCATAAATGTCGCAAACATGGCATAAAGAAATTTTATTGTTTTTTTCAATCCCAAATTCTTCAGGAATAATGGCTAATGTTGCCCCAGCTGCTTTGGCAATTCCAAGTGCCAAGTGTCCAGCAGAACGCCCCATGGTAACAGCTGTATACCATCGATCAGTTGTTTGGGCATCTTCCATTAAGTTTTTAACAAGTTTAGCTCCTAATTCACGAGCTGTTTGGTAGCCAAAAGTAGGGATCATATCTGGCAAGGGTAAATCATTGTCAATAGTTTTGGGCACATGGGCAAATTTAATACGACCTTCCGTAGCATCTGCGATCTGGCTTGCACCATAAGCAGTGTCATCACCACCGATAGTTACCATATATTGGATATTGTATCTGTCTAAATTTTTTACAGCATTTGTGATACCGTCTTCAACTCTAGTAGGATTGGTTCGTGATGTTCGTAAAATAGAACCGCCTTTAAAGTGAATTCTAGTAACATCTTCGATTTGTAATTCTATTACATGTTTTGCAACTTCTTCTTCGTTTCCCTTGACAAGCCATTTAAAACCGTCATAAAAACCATATACTGTAAATCCTTCGCGTTTTGCAGCAATTGTTACTGCAGAAATCACTCCATTAATAGCTGGAGATGGACCACCACCAACTAATATTCCTATATTACCTTTTTTTTCTTCCATTTGTTTTTTATTTCCTATTGTTTTTATTGTTGTTGGTTTCCCAAAATGATTAAAATTTTTTTTAATGATATGCTTGAATTCTATTTATTTTTTTAAATTTTGTGGGGTGGTATTTCTATCAAGTTACTCTTTAAGTTTTATGAGGAGTGGTATTTTTATCAAGTCATTCTCTATTTTATATATCATATTTTTTTTTGTTTTCAAGAAAAATTTTTCAAGAAAGCTTTTAAGATTAGCATAAAAAAAAAGTGTTATTTTATTATAACACTTTTTTTAATATATCTATACGTCAAAAATAATTTTTGATGCTAACCTGAAAAATTACTATCTAAAGATTATTTTTTCTTTCGACGGTTAGTTTTTGTAAGGTGTTTTCTGATTTTTTCAAGAAGACTTTCATCTGAGAAAGGAATTTTAATATGATCATCAAAACCTTGCTTGAAAAGATTTTCTTCTGGTTCTTCTTTTGTGAGACCAATAATAAAGCAATTTTTAATTTCATCAATATTGCGTAAGAAATGATATACTTGAAGACCATCAATATCTGGTAAATCAAGATTGAGAAGAACGAGATCTGGTTTAAATTCTTTTGCAAGACCAGCTTCAAAACCACGTGTAACAATTCGAGTCTCATATTTCTCTTTGTCCAGAATTTCATCAAGATGCTCTGGTTCTGTATCTACGATGAGAACTTTGAATTTTGTTTTTTCAAGAGCGTTGGTAGGTATTTTATATTTTTTCATAAATTTAAGAAGACTTTCTCGCGTGATTCTTCTATTTTTTGAACCAGGAATTTTAAATCCTTCTAATTCTTCAGATTCAATCCACTTAATGACAGTTGGAATTGTTACATGACACAATTCTGCAACGTCACCAGTTGTAAAACCTTTTTTTCTATACATAAATACTTCCTTTTTAAAATTAATGATATTTTAATACATTCAAAAATATAATATACAAATATAATATAATATACAATTATGTTTTATTATATTTTCTTTTTTTTACGGATTTTTTTGAAAACCTGTAAATTTTAAAATATCGTTTAAATGAATTTCTGGCACTGGATATGTTGCTTTATTTCTAGATTGCATTTGTGCTGTTACTTCTTGAACTAATTCTTGATTTTGATTCTGTATATCTTTAACAATGCCTGCAATTTTTTCTATTTGAATTTCATTGAGTTGTTTAACGTGATTGTGTAAATGTGTTTTATATGATTCTAAATTTCCTTGCATATTTTTGATATGTTCTTCAATTTTATTTTGATATGCTATTGAAAATTCTTGTTGCTGTGTAAGAAGTTGTTTTTGTAGTAGGGTAGATTGTTGATTTGCTATATTCCATTCTTCTTGTAATGCTTGGTATTTTTGTTGTATGGTTTTATAGTGTTCTTCTATGAAATTTGCATTTTGTTTATATAGAATTTTATTTTCTTCTTGAATTTGTTGACATTGCTGTTCGATATGTGTTTGAGATTCTAAAGTAAAAAATTGAAGTTGTTCTTCTGTATCTTTTATCTGTTTAGAAATCATTTCTTGACATTCTTGACGTAATGTTTTGATTTGTTTTTCTATATCCAGAGATTGTTGTTCTATGATTTTTTTATATTCTATTTGAAGTGATTTTATTTGTTGTTCTGAATGATAGCATTGCTGTTGCATCGTCTCTTTACATTCTGCTTTTAAAGTGTAAAATCGTTCATCATGATGTTTACCTTGCTTGTCTATTCTGTCATGCAAGAAAAAGTAATTTTTTTTACATTCTTCCATAAAAGAATCAAGTTTTGATTGAATGAGTGCAATGGGTTCATCCCAAAAAGATTTTTCAGGTAATATTTTAAAGGAAAGAAATGAAATTTCTTCTATGCTAATACCTAAATCAAAAATTTTCTTAGCAAATAAATTTTTAATATCTGCCAATAGAATATTTTGTTGTGTGAGTAAATCCTCACTGCGTTTGATAGCTATGCAATATTTTAAAGATTCTTCTAATTTGTAAGAAATCATTTTTTTTAAATAATCCCATTCATCAGGACTATCTTGAATATAAGGTGCAATTTTTTTTAAATTGTTTTTAATATTAGAAATTTTTAAAAACATATTTAAGGCAAGAACAACTCTCTGCTGATCAATTGTTCTGATATTTTGTTCTGGAGTGATTTCCAAAGAAAGTGGAAATGGCTTTAAAGAAATTTGGTAGAGTTTATGTAAAAGAGGGAAAACAATCATACCACCTTCTGTACAGACTTTTACGCTTCCAAAGCCTGTACGAATCAATGCTTTGTCTAAACTGCTACGTTTATAAAACCAAATTACAATTAATACAAATAAGATTATGAAGGAAACGATAAAATATTCGATCCATTCCAACAGCATAAGTTGTCCAAAAAACATTTTAATTACCTTTAAATATTTATTTTTTATGCTTTTTTTATACAACATCCTTGTTAATTAAAATTTCTTATATTTGAATATAACACACATTTTTAAAAAATCAACTTGCTTTTTCTATTTTTTTTTGCATGATGCATTGTATTTTTTTAATGATTCATAGGTTTGTAAATTTGCGAGTTAGCAACGATATTTGTAAGTTGTTAAAAATATTGGACGAGAGTTCGTCCAATGGAAAGATTCTAAAATACTAATTTCTAGAAGGATGTAATGCTAATCGTAGTGTTACTTTATGAAGTTGATTGTTTCTTTGATAGGTAATGGTAATGGGAACGTCTGCATAACAGTAGGATATTATTTCATAAATGTGTGCAGAATTCATAATCAAAGTGTCATTTAATGTAATGATTTGATCGCCTTCTTGTAATATGTTGTAAGCAGGACTGTTGAGGTTGACTTTCGAAACAAGAACTCCAGGTTGCTCCATATTTACAACTGTAATTCCGAGCCATCCTCGGTTCACTGTACCATATCGTATAATAGATTCAGATACCCAGTAAATGCGATTGCTAGGCAATATAAAATTAATGCCTTGAGAAACTATATTGGAAGAGTTTATACCAGGTTGCATTTCTTGAATAAGAGTATCAAATTGTAATGCAAGTTGTGGGTCAAAATCTGTTTGTTCTTGATATGACTTAAGAAGTTTATACATTTTAAAAAAAAGTTTTTTTTGTGTGCCTACAAATAATTCTCTTTGTATTGTGGAAAATGACATGCCGATAAATTCTCCTTGAGAATTTACAACAAGTCCTCCATCATCTCCTGGATTAATGGGAGCTGTAGTTTGAATAAGACCAATTAAAGGTGTTAAGGATCCTCTAAGCCAGACGCAACGATGCAATCCACTCACAATTCCTAAAGAAACAGATTTATTTAATCCATATGGATTCCCTATGACTATTAAAATAGAACCAATTTGAAGCTTATCTGAATCTCCTTTTGGTATAGGTTCTATGTGTTCCTTCATTTTAAGAACTGCTACATTAGTCCAAGTATCCGTACCTATAATATCGGCTTCTGTTGTTTTATCTGATTGTAAATGAACTTTTATTTTATTTGTTTTTTCTACGGCAGTGGCAAGTGTGACAATATGACCTTGGTTATCTAAAATAATTCCAGAACTAATTCTTGTATTTGTATGAGGATAAAATAATTCTAGTTTTACAACATTGTGTTGGATATTGGCAATAATATTTATAATATCATTCTCAAGTTGTTGTAGAAATTGTGACTCAATAACAGAAACAATGCTACAATAGAAGAATAGGATAACTATTTTTTTTATTTCGACCATTAAAATTCCTTTAAAATGAAGCATGCTCTATTTGAACTAATTCTACTTGGTCTAATTGACAATCTATTGTTTCTATAATTCGTTGATTAAATTTTCTAATATTATTGTGATCATTATCTTTTTCTGTATCTAGTATATGATGAGCAACTGGAATACTATGAAGATTATATGTCTTTTTTTGGACATATGGTTTAGAATTGTTCGAGATATTATTTTGTTTAATAGTTTGAATAGGTTGTAGTGTATTTGTCTTTAGAGATACTCTTGCTTCTACTAAATATCCTATAAAGAATACGAATAGTATGATTGCAAACCCTAATATTGGTTGCCAAAATAAGCTATAGGATGGTATAGTTTGTTGTTCTGGTTTGGGAAGTTGGTTGATTTTTATTGCTAAATCATTCCAATAATTGTTGGTAACATGTTGAGGCACTTCTTTTGTTTGGAATGAATGTAGTATATTTTGTATATTTTTATATTTTGAGTATATTTGCTGGCATTTGATACAATGTTTGCAATGATGTTCCATGGCATTATGCAAGATATCATGGTGTTCATCGATGTACATTGGTATGAGTTTTTGTATTATCCAACATTTCATTTTATTATCCTTAACTGCTAATGAACTTCTTCACAAATTGGTACATGTATTTTGACGGTTGTCGTTGTACAAAAGCAGTTTGTGAAATTTTCCCATTTGATTTATCAAATGGTGAATGCTTATTTTATAACAAGCAATGGATTAGTGAATGCTAATTATATGATTTATGTTCTAACTGAATTATTCATTCAAGTTAGAATTTTTTTTCATCTGTTTTTTTTCCCATAAATCTTTAAAAATTTGTCTTGCTCGAAAAAGCCGCCATCGAACTGTATTGTAATTACAATCTAGAATTTCTTCAATTTCTTTACAAGAAAAACCTTCTAAATCACGAAGCACAAGAATCATTCTATATGTATCGGGAATTTTTTGTAAAACCATTTGAAGTTCTTCTTCTAGTTCTTTTTTTTCAAAATATTCTTGGACTGAGATATCAGAAGCCTGCAATTCGTCGGTTTCTTCGACATTGATCGTTTTTTTTTGTCTTTTTTGTTTCCGTAAAAAATCAATACATAAATTGCTAATTATTCTATATAGCCATTTATAGAAATTGCTACCTAATTTATAAGTATCGAGAGCACGATAAACACGAATAAAAGCTTCTTGAGAAATATCTCGTGCCTCCTCATAGTTGCCTAAAATTTTTTCTGCAATCCAAATGGCACGATTTTGGTATTTTTCTACTAAAGTTTGAAAAGCATTCATGTCGCCCAATTGAGAAAATCGAATTAAATCATCGTCGTTCAAGTTTTTCATAAGATTAACTTTATATCATATTACTTTTTACGTGAAAAAATTCAAAGTGTTTGCAATTTTTTTTATTTTTTCATAATTGCAATTATTTGATCTTGTACGGGCATCCCAGAAACATAAGCTTGATTGTCTTTTGTGTACATATTGAGTTCCAAGCGAACTCCAAATTCTGGAAGATAAATTCCAGGTTCGATGGAAAATCCCATGTTATTTAAAATATATCGTTCATCTCTTGTTTCATAGTTATCCATGTGAACTCCTCGTCCATGAAGTTCTCGTTCGATATTGTGTCCTGTACGGTGAATAAAATAGTCTCCATATCCTTTGTCTGTAATGTAATTGCGACAAATGTCATCTACTTGATAGCCTTGAATTGCTGTTTGTTGGGCAAATGATGTTTGTACAAATTCTACTGCAGCATCTCGTGCTTCTTTTACAATATTGAAAATTTTTTGGTGAATTGGTTGAATTTCTTGAGAAATAGAAGCAACCCAAGTGATGTCTGCATACACTGCATTTTTTGTTTTTTGTTTTGCCCATAAATCAATTAAAAGAAAGTCATTGGGTTTTAAAATTGTAGAACCTTGAGCTAAGGTTTCATAATGTGGATCGCCACTATGTTGATTGGCTGCAACAATGGGCAAGTGATCTGTAAAAAGATTGTTATTTTCAAATTGTTGTAAAATGAATTGTTGTACATCATGTTCAGTAATTTGTTTATTTTCTTGAATATGTTCGCCTACAAGACGGAAGGCATGAAGTACGATTTCTCGGAGAAGATCTGCTACTTCTAAATGAGATTGCAATGCATTTTCATCCCAAAGTGCATTGAATCTCTGAAGCAGATTTGCAGAAGAATGGACTTGCACACCTAAATTTCGAATACATTCCACAGTCCCGGCATCTACATAAGAAACGTAAGGAATGGAATTATTGGGCGAGTATTGCATGCAGATATTTTTTTTACCTTGTAAAGTTTCTTCTAAATTTTTTTGAAGTTCTTTCCAACCTGCATACGTTTTTTTTATTCCTGGTAGATGATCTAAAGCAGCACTTTCGATTTTATGAACCAATTTGATAGGTTCTCCTTGTGTGGGAATTAAATAGAACCATCTTCTTGTTAAAAGTCGTTCTGGTGGCATTTCTAGAATTTCATTCGCACAAGAGTCCCTATTTTGAAAATTATAAAATAGCCAACCATCTAGATTTTCTTCTGCTATATAACGAGTGATATCGGCAAGATTCATGTTTTTTCCCTTAAAATTTTCCAGTGAGAATCATGGTAATATAACATATTCCTTGGTGAGTTGTATAACAGCCAATTCCTGTGAATATATATTCTTCTTTTTCTAGTACTGTTCGATGAGAAAGGCTATTCAACCAAGCGTCTAAAATATATTGTGGATTATCTTGGAAGTCATATGTTTTTGCTAAATTTTCTCCCCATATTGGAGGATCCATTCCTGCACACCAAAGGCGTTCTTGTACACTTCGTTGATCGGGATCTATGTGTGAAAAAAAATTTCGTTCATACATATCTTTGCTATAACGAAGTGCAAGACGTTGTAACTGAGAGTTCGAATATAAAATAGGTTTATTTTGACTTTGACGCCATTGATTAATTAGGTGTAAAAGGCTTTCAGACATAGTCGAAAGCCTTTGATTTTTTTGTTGTAAGGATGTACAATTTGTATTTAAAAAAACAAGTATGGCAAAGATAAAGACAAAACTGGACTGTATGATTCAATCATCATCTCGGTGACCATATCCATAATTATCATAGTCGTCATCGTCATAATGATGATTATACTGATCATCATAATCGTCATCGTTGTCGTAGTCATCATCATAATCGTCATCTTCATCTTCTTCGACATCTTCTTCGTTATTGTAATCTATATTATTGTCATCTTCATCATTATTATCGTCGTCATCATTCCTGTTGTAATGAAGATCGTCATCTTCATCTTCTTGATGGTTTTTTGTTTTTTGGGAAGATGGTTTTGATTTATTGAAGTCTTGGTCTTTAGAGTCTTCGTGACATTCTTCACATAAAGTGATAGAGCAAGTATCGTCTTCTATTACAATTTCACAATCAGGACAAACAGGTTCTTTGCATACTTCACAATAATCGATACAATTTTTGCAAAATGTATTATTGCAAACTACACAAGTTTTTAAACAATCACGGCACATTTTTTTTTCACAATTATAGCAAATCTCTAAATAAACTTTATTCACTGTTTTTTTGCATAATGTGCATTTTTGAGCCATTCCTAAAAACCTTTCGATTAACTAAATTTTATTTTTGATTAACAGGACTTTGTTTTTATAGGAGTTTTAGTAATACCCACCCACTAGACTTTCAATGGCATCAACGATCATTCGAACTCGTTCAATATCTTGTTCGTTTATAACATTCCAAGTTTCTAGTTGCATGAGAAAATCACCAATTTCTTGAGTAGGTGCATATTTTAATTTGTTGCTCCAATATCGACTTTTTACAAGTTTTTCTAGGGCAACAATAGAAACTCTATACCCTGAGTTGCTTGTTTTTGCTAATAGTTCTAAATGTTTCATGAGTAAAGGAACACTTAGACGTTCTAAGCGTGTGATTCCGTCTTTTAATTCACCTAAATAGCGATCTTCATATAGATAACCTGACAATACGCGAAACTTACTAGCGTCTAAAGGTACTCGAATTGTGTAATAGTAAAACACTCCTTTTTTATAATATTCAATTAAATGATCCTCAATTTCTATATCATCAACATAAAATTTATAAGGATATATAAGACCATCTAGATTGGTTTCTTTATCTCTTGTGAAAAACTCGCATATTTTTAATTTATCAAATTTTGCTTGGATTGTAAATGTTTCTGCACCTGTATTTTGTAAGTATACTTTCTTCTTTACTGTAGCATAATCTTTGAATTTGATAATCATATCATAATTGTAACCAGGGAAAAATTTATCGTTAATTTCAATCACTTTCCCATTGACCATAATTTCAATAGCTGTTGCCTCTAAGAGACCATTTTCTTCTTGAATGATAAATGAAATGGGCTTAGAAGCTCCTGTACTCTCTTGTTGAGCAATGATAGAATCTTCAGAGTATGCCAATTCTTGTGGTACATGTACCACAGCTTCTGTCTCTTTTTCTGGAAATTTATCTTTGTACCGAGATAAAATATCTTGGAAGCGAATATCTTTTTGCAATTTTATGAATGTTGGGTCTAATTGAAATTTAGCCCATTCTGTAAAACCATTTTCAAATGATTTATTTAAATGTTCTAATGTAAGAGTGACTAATTTATATTGTTCATCTTTATTTGGCTCAGATTCACTTTGCATATAATAAATAGTTGCCATTAAATATAATGTATCGGCATGTAGAGGATCTCTTTGTAAAACTTCTTTACACAATGCCATAGCATTTTGTAATTGACCTTGTACTCTTGCTAGGCGTGCTTCTTTATAAAGGATATCTGTTGGTTTTTCTGTGACTTTTTCTTTTAACACAGGACGATTAAATATTTCATTTTCGTTTATTTGCCAAAATTTTATAGTATTATCATTGCTAATACTATAAAGGAGTTTCCCATTTTTTGAAAATTCAATATATTTTACTTCGTCATGATGTCCAACTAATTTGCGAAATAATGTAAAATCTGGCAGTGTCCATAGTATGATATTAGCATCTGCTCCAGCACTTGCCATTATTTTACCAGAAAGACTGAATTGGAGGGATTGAATGACTTTTGTATGACCTTCCAATTTTTTGAAAAGTTGTAATTCTGGTAAAGACCAAACTAAAATTTCTCCAGTGTAAGTTCCAGTTAAAATATATTTGCCATCTAGAGAAAAACAAACACAAGACATTTGTAATGTAGAAGATGCTGGAATAGAAATTTGTTTCCAAATTTCTCCTGTGTTTTGAAGATATATATCTACAGTATTATTTGAATTGAGTACAGCCAGCCAAATATTAGCTGTATCTACTGCTATCGAGTCATGTAATCCGGAATGTTTTGGAATAGTTTTCCATGATTTTAAAACAGCATCTGTCATCGTTTCCTGACTATGTATCATTGTATTTGTAAAAATACATAGAAAGAAAAGGATATAAATGAAATGAATATATTTCATGAGTTTTTAGGCTATAAATATGCCCCCTCCTTCTTTTGAATTGATGTTAGTAAATAGCACAAATTATTTTTTTTTGTTTTTTTTTCTTTTTAAAAAAATTACAAACTTCTTTTTCTGGATTTCGTTGGCATATTTCATCAGATTTTTTATTAAGTTCTTTTAATGTATTCTCTAATTGAAGTCTATAAGATTCGAATTCTTCCTCGCTTATATTGGGTGGAATAAATAACGGTTCACCGCAACGAAAATTTCCTTTGCTATTAGGATACGGTACTAAAAAACGATCCCAAGATGGAAAGAACATTCCTTTTGTACAACTAAAACCTACTGGGATAATAGGGGCACCTGAAAGTTGTGCAATACGAATAACGCCAGGCTTGACTTGGCCTACAGGACCTCTTGGACCATCTATGGTAATGGCAACTTTATAATTGTTGTTCAATACATCAACAACTTGATTCATAGCAAGTTTTCCATTTTTAGAACTAGAACCACGCATGGCATATAATCGTAATCGGCTTGCAGTATCTGCAATCATATCGCCATCTCTGCTTTTGCTAATCATAGCAGTAACGTTCCAATTGCGACCAAAATAAATTAAATACACTAATCTACTGTGATATATTGCAAAAAGAGTTTTGGCATTATTATATTTTTCTAACATGTCTCTAGTAGGATATGCTTCCACACCATCGAATTGCAGTTTCATTGTCTTTCCAATGAGATGCATCCAAGTTTCTATGAGAGGAGGAACTAATTTTTGTAAAAAATGCAATTTCATAATATATAGCTACCTAAAATATGAAAATCAAAATATTTCAACTAGAAAAAAATTCTCAATTCAATTTCTTTTGTAGTATGAAATATTTCAATTCTATCAAAAACCTTTAAAATAAGTGAAATAGCTAATTGATCTACATTAAGAGTGAAATTCTTTTGTTCAATTTCTATATTGCGATTTTGGATAAAATAGAGAAATCGTTCATATCTTGAGTCAACTTCAGGAATTTGAAATTTAACGTACATATATTTTGAACTTTTGAAATACAAAAATGTTATTCTTGTATCTTCTTCGCAATTGCTATAAAAGAAACTCAAGGATTCATTAATTGCCTGTCCTATAATAGATTTTTTCATATTACCTAAGGGTGTGTTTTCTAGAAATATATCTGTAATACTACTGATTTTTTCTAAATTTTTCTCCTTGGGGTAAAATTCTACTGTAAAATTTTCTAGAATCGTATATTTTGTACAAGAAAAATTTTCTAATAAAAAATTAGGTGGGTTTTGTGTCTTTTTTTGTTCCCAAAGAAAATATATTAAATACGATCCAATTTGAATTTTATCTCCTTCTTTGAGTAAAAATTTATGAATTTTATATCCATTTAAATATGTTCCGTATTTGCTATTCATATCTTCCACATAATAACCCATTTGTGCAGGATAAACAACAGCATGATTTTTAGATATAGTTTTTTCTTGTAATATAATATTATTTTTTAATCCTCGACCAATCCTTACTGTTTTATTACTCAGTTCAAAAACTTCTATGACATTATTTATGTATTTTATTTTTAATAAGGCTTTTCTTGTAGGTTCAATAGAGATGAATGGTACGCGATGAAATTTTTGAAGTTGCGAAAGATATACGCATTCTTTACGTTCCTCTAACATTCTTTCACCAATTTTAGAAAAATCTTCTAACTTTAATGGGCGTCGTAATTGAAGAATGCTTCGATCATCTTTTAAAAAAGAAAGTTGGTCAATATCTTCTTCAGAATATTCTAGAAAATTAGATTGGAAAAGATCGATATAAGCAGATAAACTGCTATTGGAAGGACCAAAACCATGAGCATATAAATATTCTTTTTCTAAATCATTAGCTACTGCTGAAGCTCTTTGGTAACGATATTCTGGTATCGGAGAAAGCATTTTAGCTACAATGCGAGATAATATAACAGGAATGTCATTTCTGATTAAATGAGGTAATACAACGCTACTATCCATTTGTTTTTCAATGATGGATACTTGTTCTTCAAAAGATAATTTAGAAGAAGCAAACAAAAGGGGAATACCAGTTAACATTTGAAATGCAACGACACCTAATGAATAAATATCTGCACGCTCATCAATTTTTTTGTTTTTAAGTTGCTCAGGAGACATATAAGATAACTTTCCAGCCCAATAATTTGGCTGTTTGTTGGCAACTACAGAAATTCCAAAATCTGTTAATTTACAAACTCCCTGTTCACTAATTAAAATATTTTCTGGAGAAATATCACGATGAACAATATATGTATGAGCATACGCTAAAGCTGTAGCAATTCTAGAAATAATAAATGCAATTAAAGGAATCGGAATTAATAAATTTTTACTTACATGCTCTGTAAATAATGCGAATAGATCAGTGCCTTTGACATAATCCATAACTAATATGAGTAAAGATTTATTTTCGTTCTCTTTTTTTTTGTTATCCAAAGAATGTGATTGGATATTCAAAGGAAAATCGTTAGTATTTTCACAGATTAAATTTTGGAAATAAACCGGAAGTTCCGAATAGACGACTTGTTCCATTCCATATGTTTTTACTATATTTTCATGTCGTAAAAACGTTGCAATTTCTGCTTCTTCTTTAAATTTCTGTTCTTCTTCATCATTAATCGAGCGTAATGTTTTTAAAACTACAGAGTCAGCAATTCCACTAGTATATTTTTCAGCAAGAAAAATAATTCCCATACCTCCTCTTGCTAGTTCTTGAACTACTCTATATTGTGAGTCAGAACTAAAAGAGATATTTTCAAATCCCATATTTGAACTTGTGGGCATAGCTTACCACCTACAAAAATATAATAAGGAAACCTGAAAAGTATATAAAATTAAAATTAAGGAAATATGGGAAACGCCCTTTTTTAAATAGGGCGTTTAATTTATTCATCGTTTTCCATTTTTTGTATTTTGGGGACATTAATTTCTTTTGTGCTGACAATCACCCATTTTTTATATAATGGTTTAATGGGAACAAGATTGCTATGAAATGCATCGCCAGGCTGTTCATAAGCACTGATAAAAAGTTCTCGTTCTGCATATAATTTTTTATTTCGGCGTACAATAGGATCAACTAATCCCGATACTACTACAGCACAATAATCCATTTCAGGAGACACATCACTAAAAATAGCTAATCCTTCTACTGTACTATTTTTGGCAATGATGCGTTTTTCAAAATTATATTTTCTATCACCTTTTCGGTGGCGTCCTTTGAAAATTCCTTTTGTGGACATCCCACTGTTTTGTTGAAAATTTCCTGGAAAAATAAATTTACCAGTTGCAGAATAAATATAGGCAAGCCCCATACCTTGAGACAATACTTTTTCATTTTTACCTTGTCTTACCAGAGCACGATTGTTAGTAACAGAAACAAGTTCCCAATCATTCAATTTTTCACCAATTTTAACAGGACGTTCTTGATTATGAACTAAGAAGTAACCTACATCTCCTTTGCCATACATAAAAGAACAACTACCAAAAGTTTCTTGAGAAATAGCTAAATTATTAATAACTAATTTGGTAATGTGTTCTTCGATTTCTTGGTAAGAAAGTTTTGTTTTTTGTATTAATTTATCAATGGTTGATGGTCCGTGTTCTGTTAAAACATCCAATAATTTTTCTTGAATAGGATGTAATTTAGGTGTAATTTTTAAATTTTTTAAAATTTGACGTCTTACTAAAGGGAGGTCAATATCAGAATAAGAACGGAGGGAATCTATATATTTTGCTTTATCTACATTTTCAGGAATAATGCCTTTATAAAATAATTCTGGAACTTTAGATTCTGGAATTCCTTTTTTTGTCTTATCAATAATGAAACGAATATTAATAAACCAAGGAATATCACGATCCATTTCATTTCGAACTTTATACATTACATACCAATATTTTTTTTGTGTTCCATCTGGGAAAACAACATTACAAGAATCAGGATTAGAGCATTCAAATTTCAAACGCCAGCGGCGAGAATGATATTTTGTTTGAGCAAAAATAGATGATGTTGACATCAGCACAAACAATAAAAAACAAATATATATGTTTTTGAGTCTCATTGTTAAACCTTTTCTGTAATAGGACGAATGTTTGAAATTGCTTTTGTAGGACAAACTGCAATACATTCTTCGCAATTTGTACATTTATAATAATCTATAGAAGCAACATTATTTTCAATTGAAATTGCTTGATTAGGACATGCTTGTACACATTTTCCACAAGCAATACATGCTCCTGAACGATGAGCTTTGATTTTATTTTTTCCAAGATCATTCGAAACACATAAAACATGCACATTATTATATTTTGGAGTGAGGCGAAGAACTTGGACTGGACATTCAGAAACACATTTCCCACAGCCAGTACAAACGTCTTCTCTCACGACAGGCATTTGATTTTCATTAAGAAAAATGCCATTACAAGGACAAACAGAAACACAAGTTCCTAGTCCTAGACAAGCTGAGGAGCATGCATAAATATTCGTGCCTAGCGTTCGAGCAGCACGACAATCTTGAATGCCTTGGTAATTTTTTATTTTTTGAACATTATTATTTCGTGTGCATAATACAGTAGCTACCCTAGATATGGAACTTTCTACTTCGATACCAAGAATAATTCCAATTTTTCGAGCGACATTATCACCACCAGGACGACAATCATCGGGAGAAGCGTCTCCCCTTACAACAGCTTCGGCAAAACCAAAACAACCTGCTTGTCCGCATGTTCCGCATTGAAGCTGTGGCAATATTTCATCAATTTCAGCAATTTTAGGATTTACTTTTTGTTTTATTTCAAAAAATTTTGAGGCCCAACCAAGAATTAAACCAAAAAATGCTCCTAAAATTATTAAAGAAACTACGCAAATAAAAATAGTAAAATTTGTCATGATTGCATCCTAATTATTAAATTAATCCAAGGAAACCTTGGAAAGCAAAAGCCATCAGACCAGCACAAATAAAAGCAATAGGGACTCCTTCCAAACTTTTAGGAATAGGAAACATATCTAAGCGTTCTCGAATACCAGACATTAACAATAGTACAAGTAAAAACCCGAATCCACCTGAAAAACCTTGTAAAACAGCAGCAAAAAAATTTGTTTGAGTAATTTTAGTAGCTGCTGGTGCATCTGTTGTATTGAGCAAAGCAACTCCTAAAATTGCACAATTTACTGTAATTAAAGGAAGATAAATACCTAAAGATCGATATAGTGCTGGTACTATTTTCCTTAAAAACATTTCCAAAAATTGCACCAAGGAAGCAATCACTAAAATATAACATGATGTTTTCATTACAGGAGAAAGATCAGGCACACCAAAAATATTGCCATCTTTCAAAAGATATACATAGATCACCCAAGTTACAGCTGATGTAAGTGTCATCACAAAGACAACTGCCATCCCCATACCAAATGCTGCATCAGTTTTTCTTGATACACCGATAAAAGCACATAATCCTAAAAATCTAGAAAGAACGTAGTTATTAATTAAAGCTACGCCGATTATAATCTTAAAAATAATTGAAAATTCCATACTTTATTACCTTTTTGCTAGTTGTTGAACTACTTATAACTTACTTTGTAGATTTTGTTTGACGAATGCTTATATACTTAATAACACCAAGGTATGCAGCAAGTACTAAAAAAGCACCAGTTGGTTGACTCAAAACAGCAATTGGTTCAATCCATGCATTTGGATTATTGGCTTTGCTAGTAAACCAAGGAATGATTTGATAATTTAAAATTGTACCACTGCCCAATAATTCTCTAGCAAATGCAATCATGGACAACGCTAAAGTAAAACCTAAACCCATTCCTAAAGCGTCTAGTATAGATAAACCTAATGAATTTTTAGAAGCAAATGCCTCGGCTCGACCTAAGATAATGCAATTTACTGTAATTAGAGGAATAAAAATTCCTAAAGCTTCATAAACTGCAGAAGGAGAATACGCATGCATACATAGATCAACAATAGTTCCAAAGCTAGCAATAATTACAATATAACAAGGGATACGAATTTCCCTTGGAATAAAATTACGAAAAAGAGAAATAATCACATTAGAACCCAACAACACAAAGGTTGCTGCAATTCCCATAAAAAAAGCATTCATAAGACTGTTCGTTGTTGCCAACGTAGGACAAATTCCTAGCAACATCACTAAAGTAGGATTTTCTTTCCAAAGTCCCTTAGTAAATTCATATTTTGCACTCATCAAAAAATCTTCTTTCTTTACACAGAAAATTAAAAATGATCTTACGGTTTATAAAATAAATGTGAATATTGTGAATATATAAATATAATGTGAATATAAAATAAATGTATACATTCTACTATAATAAAAAAGAAACTTGCTTTTGTCAAATAATAATATTTAGAGGAAAGCTTTTTTGATTATTAGTAATGACAAAATTTTCATGATTTTTTACCTTACCATAAAAAAGGCTTTTAGTATTTTTTGAATATGTATGTATTTCTATCTTATAAAACTAAAAAAAGTTTTTTATGGATACTAAAAAAGCTTTTGTGAGAATATTTTATTTTTTGACAAATTTTATTTGTTATGCTATGATATTTTTTTACAATAGATTGAAAATATAATATAGATACAATGTTATAGAGAATACTGTTATGTAGATAAAATTTACGAATAAATACATGATGGAAAAAAAATGTTATAGATGATATTAAAGAATTTTATTGTCTAGAATAGTGTATCCATAGTCATTTTATATGCAAAAGTATAGAGATGTCGCAAAAAGAAAAAAAACAGAATAAGAAAAAAAAATCTTCATTAAAAAACAGTGATTCTCTTTTGGATGGTCTTGATATTCCAGAAGAAAACCAGCTTGTACAAGAAACAGAGTTGGCATCTAAAGAAAACCAGCTTGTACAAGAAAATTCTGTGCCAGAAGAGGAAATAGAACAATTTGGACAAGAAGAGTTAATACTTGAAGAAGAAATGGAACAGTTGGATATTTCAGAAGAAGAGTTGTCACCTGAAGAAGAAATGGAACAGCTCTATCAAAAAATTCTTTATTATCAAGATAAGTATTATAATGAAGCTGTGAGTGAAATTTCTGATTTTGAGTACGATACATTATATAAACGATTGGAGAATTTAGAAAGTAAGTATCCACAATATAAAAAGGATGATTCGCCTACAAATCGTGTTGCACCGCAACCTACATCAAATTTGAAAAAACAAAAGCATTTTGTACCCATGTTGTCTATTGAGAATATTTTTTCTGATTTTGGTCAACCAGCACCATTGCAACATACTTTGACAGATTTGAAAAAGTTTGAATCTGATATTATAGAAAAGGCACAAGAAGAAAATATTGATTTTGTAGTAGAACAAAAAATTGATGGTTCAGCAGTAAGTGTTTGGTATATTCATGGAAAATATCATAAGGCTGTGACTCGAGGCAATGGGCAAATTGGGGAAGTGATCACAGAACAAGTAAAGATGATTCAAAGTTTGCCTTTACAATTGCAGGGTAAGAATATTCCTCCGATTTTGGAAATTCGTGGCGAAGTATATATGACATATGAAACATTTGATGCATTGAATAAAGAATTAGAAGAAAAAAATGAAAAACTATTTGCCAATCCTAGAAATACAGCAACAGGAACGTTAAAACTTTTAGACTTGGAAGTAGTTCGATATCGTAATTTATCGTATTTTGCTCATTCTATTGGCTTTTCTTGTTTTGCTGTTTCCTATGAAGAAATATGGAATAAATTGCATTTGTGGGGAATTGTTTCTAAATCTACTATAGAATATGCTACTTCTAGTAGCGATATCTTAAATATTTGGAAACATTGGAATGAAGAAAATTTTCCGTTTGTACTAGAAGGAATTCGCATCCAATGGAATCATTTTCAATGGAAAACAAAAAAAGAAGATAAAAAAAATGCATTTGATTTTGTTTATGAAAATGATGAATGGCGTACTCCTTATGTTTTATATCGTTCTGAAATTACAGAATCAAATTTGAATGAATTTTTAGACAAGAGAAAACAGGAAATTTCCAATCAAGTTCCTGCTACTATACATGCAGAAAAATTTTTAGATTTTTGTATAATTCCAAAAATTAAAGGTTGTTCTGTAAAAATTATCTATGAACATGGAGTGTTCACAAAGGCTTTTTTTAATTCAGATAATAAACAAGATTCTACTCATTTATTTTCACATTTAGAAAAAATTATAAGTATTCCTAAAAAATTGAACAAAAAAAACGTTCCTTCGATTTTAGAAGTTATTGGAGATGTCTATATAGAACAACAAATGGAAAAAGAGTTGTTTTTGGAAGAACAAGATCTTGCAGAGCATTTACAACAAGAATGCGTTCCTACTCCTTCTCTTGCATTGGGATTTTTAGTACATTCTATTGGGTTTTCTTCTTTTACCTCTACACATGATGAAATGTTGAAAATATTTGAAGAATGGTCTTTGCCAGTGAATAAAAATAGATGGATAGTAAAAACTGCAGAAGATATGTACAAAATCGGTATACAGGAAGAGGAAAAACGTTCAGCAACAAGACTTCAGAAAAAACATTACGCACCTTTTCCTATTGATGGGCTTGTATTTAAATTGAATCAACTTCAGTTACAAATACAAATGGGAGCTACTTCACATGCACCAAAATGGGTTAAAGCCTATAAATTTCAACCAGAACAAGCAGATACTATTTTACAAAGCGTGTCTGTACAAGTAGGAAAATTGGGAACACTTACTCCTGTTGCAAATTTAGAACCAGTTTTTTTAGATGACACTACTGTGAAACGAGCAACATTGCATAATTATTCGTATTTAAAAGATAAGAACAAGTTCCCAGAAGGTGTTTGTATTGGCGATACAGTGACTGTGATTAAAGCAGGAGATATCATTCCACAAGTTATTCAAGTCCAACTACAAAAGCGTCCTAAAAATGCAGTCATGGTGCAGCCACCTACCAATTGTCCGATGTGTGGTGCTTTGATTGTTACAGAAATATTAGAAATATTGGAAAAAGAAAGATTATATTGTCCAAATCCTGAATGTTTAGGTAGTTTTCAAGCAAAATTAGAATATTTTGTTTCTCGACAAGCTATGAATATTGAAAATATGGGCAAAAGTGTGATTGAACAATTGATTGCAAAGAACTTTGTCAAAACGTTTGCTGATATTTATAAGTTGCAAAAGCAAGATTTACTACAATTAGAATTCTTTGCAGAAAAAAAAGCCAATAAATTGTTGGAATCTATTGAAAAAAGTAAAAATCGAGAATTTCACCATGTACTATGTGCTCTTTCTATTCCAAATATTGGAAAAGAATATGCATTAAAATTAGCAAATAGATTTAAAAATATAGAAAATTTAAAAAATGCAACAATAAAAGAGCTGATGCAAGAAATGACAGAATCTGTAAAAAAAGTGGCCATTTCTAAAGTAACACGTGAGAAAGCACAAAAAATATTCAATTATTTTCATAATGAAAATTTTCAAATACCGAAAGAACAAGATAAAGAAAAATTGCACAGTATGATTATACAAGATTTTTATTCTAAAGAAACATCAGAATTAGATTCTTTATTACAAAAAGTCTTAACATACTATGATAACATAGAGGCATTACAGCAAGCAGATGTAGAAGAATTAAGCTATATTATATCTAATCAAGGTCAACTTGCTAAAAATATTTATCAATTTTTTCATAGTGATTATGGTATCAAAATTATTGAATCATTGCAAGACGTTGGACTTTGTATGCAAAGTAAAGAATATTCTACACCACAAACAAATACATTTTTAATGAATAAAAAAGTTGTTGTAACTGGTACTTTGCCAAATTTTACTCGTTTACAAATGTATGAAGTGTTGCGTAAACTAGGTGTACAAATTGTGGAAAGTGTTAGCAAGAAGACAGATTATGTGCTTGTGGGTGACAATCCAGGAAGTAAAGCAGAGAAAGCAAGACAACTTGGAATTAAAATTTTAAATCAAAATGATATTTTAAATGAAATCAATCAAAAGAAGGAATAGAGAATGAAAAAGTTTTTATTATTATGGATCTTGTTGGCAGGGTTTCTTTATGCTCAAGATCAAGAAGTTCCTACACTTCGCTACGCTGAATTACGATTGCCTTATAGAGAAGTCCAAGATCAAATTGTTCCACCTACACCATCAGGAGCTTTAAAAGCTGTGACTAGCGAAGAAAAACGTCTTTTAAATTTACTTTATGCCACTATCACTACATTTTCTCGCTACGTAGGACGAGGTGATAATGTTCCCCAATCTTCCTTGTGCGATGTGAGTATAAAAATCGATGCTGAAGATTCCAATAAACTTTTTATTCATCTTGAAATTCGACCAGATGTATATTGGCGGTTACCTAAATCTGACCCTAATAATAAAATCATTCACCAAGATTTATTATATACCATTGATTATTTGCGAAAAGCAGGTGAAAAAAATAGAGAGCGAGCTTTAGGAACTTTTTTTTCTAATAATATTGAAATTCATACAGAAGGAGCAGAGAAAAATATCCTTCGCATTCGTATGAATTCTGAAAAAAAAGGTGATCAATTCCCTAAACGTGATGAATGGACCACTCGTTCTTTTTTTAGTACATTTCACGTAATTCCTACTCCTCGTTTAAAAAATCCACAAGGAGGAGGACCATTTGTTTTTACGAATTTTAATCGTGCCCGAAAAGAAATTATTTTAGAACGGAATCCTCTTTCTTTTCATTGGGCAGAACCTAATTCATTAGCACCTCAAAAAATTGTCATTAAAGAACTTTCTGACCGTTTACAAAAATTGATTGCTGGGGAAGTAGATTTAGTAGCTGAAGTGGGAGCTATGGATTTATTTCGAACAGACCTACAAACTCAATTTCAAATTCTATATTCTCCTGCCTCTTCCTTTTATTATATTGGTTTTAATAAAAATAAAGCTGCACAAGATATGGACGAACTTCTAAAAAAAGAAGAATTGCAAGCCATTACAAATTTAAATTGGTTTACAATATTGAAACGTGCTTATGAAGGTGTGGATCAAGCTACAAAATATGCAATTCGTGATAATAACTTTAATAAAGATGCAGAAGTTTTAGAAGGACCATTTGATAGTTCTTCACCAGTAGAACTTTATGATACATTTGAGAATGAAGAAGCAGAATTTGAAAGAACAGCAGAAATTGAAGAACAACAAAAACATGTTGCTAGAGATTGTATGAAAAATGAAGAAGGCAATGAAGGGTTGATGGCACATCCTATTCTACGAAATCATTTTGCACAAAAAAAATGGACAATATTATACCAAGATTTTTCTAAATTTAGCACAGAATTAAAAGACATTGCAGATGGTTTAGCAGTTCGTTTGCAACTTTTAGGCATTTTACCAAATCAAATTGAGGTACATGGAGTTCGCAGTTTAAGTCAATGGAATTATCGAATGACAAATCAACTATTTGATTTTGTTGTGTCTTATTTTGATTATGGGCAAGATTATGACATTGCTGATTTTATTTATCCAAGAGCTTCTGAAAATTACGTTGGATACCACTCCATAGATGTAGAAAAAAATTATGATGAATTTCATAAAACCCAAGATCCAGGACATAGAGTACAATGTTTAACAGAAATTCAAAAAATTTTGCGAGACGAGTATCCAGGTGTTTTCATTGTATCGCCTACAAAATTTACAGTATATAACCAAGACCGCATTCAGAAACTATACACTGATGATAACTTCCTATTCTCTAATATGGAAGATTGGCAACTGAGTGAAAAATAATATACTAAGAATAAAAATTTAAAATAAGTTATAGACTCCATGAACGATCCAATGGAGTCTATATTTTACAAATACAAATAAATTATTTTAAGAAAGAATAGAATGAATAAAATTACTGCTATTGTTTTACAATCATCTACTTCTACATATTCTCAAAAAAAACAACAACAAATTTTACAACTGTTAATGGAGCAAGAATATGTAGATATGCAACATATTTATTGCTTAGAAGTTACATCAGAAACACCAATCATAAAGCCGCAAACAAATCCTAAAGTACAAGTTGTACAAGTTGCCAATTATGCTACTGGATTTTTGCAAATTTTACCACATGCCAATGATTATATTTTAATTTTAGATACAACAAAAGAACCAATTTATTTAAAAAAATCTGCTGCTTATGCGTTTTCAAAAACATTACAACGGAATGACAATATTGGACTTGTATATGCAGATTATTCTTCGATTTCTTCAGATGGAGTCACGGAAAACCACTTACTAGAATATCATATAGGGCGTGTTCGAGATAGTCAAGATTTAGGCAAAGTTTTTGCAACTACAAAACAAACATTACAAAGTATTTCCTTAGAGCCTTGGAAATTCGGATTTTTATATGATTTGCGTTTAAAAATTTCTGAAAAACATAATGTCCGTCATATTAGCAATCGTTTTGATGGGTCTCTCTACTGTATTGAACATATTATTGAATCGTACAATGTATTTGCTTACTTGCAAGACGATCGTTCTGTACAACAAGAAATGGAACAAATTTTGACAAAGCACTTACAACGAATCAATGCATATTTACCACCCCATCAATATACAACAGAAGAGCAACCACAATTCAAAGAAAACAGTATGGTTAGCATTTTAATTCCTGTGTATCGTCGTCCAGAATTTATTG
The DNA here is from genome assembly GCA_017993505.1 of Planctomycetota bacterium. GTDB lineage: Bacteria > Planctomycetota > Uabimicrobiia > Uabimicrobiales > JABWCH01 > JAGOMP01. The sequence continues at coordinate 64,781 of JAGOMP010000001.1, read as the reverse complement.
GTCTTGCGATTGAAAGTGCAATAAATCAAAATACAACTGCCCCTATGGAAGTAATTGTGATTGTAAATGGTGGAGAAGAAGATCCCACCATTTCTGAAGTGAAACGATACCAACCCAATGGTGATAAATATGACCAGAATAAACCACCTGTCCATCTTCTTATCACAGATATTAATAATATTGGTTTATCTCTTAATTTAGGTTTGGAGGCTTCCAAAGGTGATTATTATTTGCAACTTGATTCTGATGATAGACTGAAACCAAATGCAGTACAAAAAGTGTTAGATACATTTCAACAAAATCCCCATGCAGCTATGGTAATTGGTTCATACGAAGTATGGGAAAAAACATCACAAGGAAAAATTCTTCGTCGAGAAGATATTCCTGTTGTGAAACATGAAGAATGGACTATAGAAAACGGTAGAAATAATCTTCTTAGAATCAATGGTGCAGGTGCACCACGTGCCTATCATATTGCTACATTGAAAAAACATGGTTATTTTTCTCAAAATGATGATCCATATTCTGCCAATTATGGTGAAGATTATGAAATGGTTTTGAAATTGAGCGAAAATTATTTCATTGCTAGAATTTGGGAACCAATCTATGATGTAGTTCGACACCAAGGAAGTACAGATCATTCCATTGATCAATATACTATTGATAGAAATAACAATGCAAAAGATAAAATGAGACAATACGCTATCTTACGAAGACAACGACGCAATGCCACTCATCATCAATAATATTTTTCAAAGAAACAATAGAATAAAAAAAATTTTATATTTCATTTTTTAAAAGCAAACGTATAATAATAAAAAAAATTATATACTCTATACATAAAATATGGAAAAATAAAACATATGGCAAATATTATAAAAAAAATTATTGATAAAACTTTAGAAGTGGCATATAGTGCAGGTTATACTGTCAACATGTTTTTAAAAACAATGTGCAAGCTTCATAGAATACCACATAGATTCCGAGCTATTTTAGAACAATGCTATATTTGTGGTGTACAAAGTTTGCCAGTTACTTTAGTTGTAGGAATTTTTACTGGAATGATCCTTTCTTTTCAAGTAGGTATTATTTTCAAAGAGTATCACTTAGAAGATTATCTTGGTCTCGTAGTACTTGTTTCTATGTGTAAAGAAATTGGACCATTTATGACTGCATTCCTTCTTGCAGGTAGAATTGGTTCTGCTATGGCTGCTGAACTTGGAACAATGAAAGTATCTGAAGAAGTGGATGCTCTTGAAGTTATGTCCATTGATCCTATTGATTATTTAGTCCTACCTAGAATTACAGCTATGGCATTAATTTCTCCTATATTGATAGCATATTCTAATTTTGTTGGAGTTATAGGTGGTGCTGTTGTTTCTCAATATCAAGTAGGTGTGGATTATTCCGTTTATTTTAGAAATGTAATAAATTATATGAGTGTCACAGATTTGACATTGATTTATGGCGGTTTATTTAAAGGTATCATTTTTGGCATTGTCATTGCAACAGTAGGATGTGCTTGCGGATTGCGTGCTACAAATGGTGCAGAAGGCGTAGGGATTGCCACTCGAAAAACAGTTGTACAAGCATTTCTCTTAATTCTTATTTTCAATTATTACATGTCTAGTGTTATTGAAAAATTATTTAGTTCCGGGTACTAATATGAGCGAATCTTCGACTTATGAAAAAATTATACGAGAACAACTTGAAATTGACAAAAATATTTTAGAAAAACAAGAACAAGACCCAGAAGACTATGCAATTGTTCTGAAATCTATTTTAGAAGGAAAAGAAATCTGCACAACGACTGAACTTCTCCTAGAAAAACATGCTTCGTATCCTATTATCATTCCAACATCTACTCCCTTAGCAAAACGTATGTTATTGCAACGTGCGTTAGTCATTCAAATGATATATGAAAAATATATTACTCCAGAAGCATATTTACGTGTATTAAAAGCCTTTACAAGTAAACAGAGAATTTATTTTAATGTGAGAATGATACGAAATACACAAGAAACATATTCGCCTCTCCAACAAACTCGCATTTTAACAAGGCAAGCACGTTCAACACAAACGACAGCACAACCACAAGTGGAAGTTCAGACAGCACAACGACAAGCGGAAGTTCAGACAGCACAACGACAAGCGGAAGTTCAGACAGCACAACGACAAGCGGAAGTTCAGACTGCACAACCACAAGCGGAAGTTCAGACTGCACAACCACAAAAACAAGTTGTGCAAAAACAAGCTACCATTACAAAACAAGTTGAAAAAAGATTAACTCTACCTATACAAAATGTACAAGAAGAAGCATTCACTTCTTCTAAGGCAAATATTGCATACTCTATTTTAACTCAAAGAAACACAGCGATTTCTCATTTTCGCAATTATGGAATTCCTATATTTGACATTGAAGCTACAGAAAAAACGTTTCAAATGAATTTTTCTCCCCAGGAAAAAGAACAATTGCATCAATTACAAATCCAAATTGCAGATGAACTTTTTCAAAAAGTAAGACAAAAAAGATATACTATACAAGAATTAAAGGATGAAAAAGCATATATTGCTATCTTACCAGGAGTTCTTACTTTGAATTTACTTCGCAAAACATTAAAACGGTTTCGACCAGATATTTGGTTTCATGCACAAGAATTTGCACAAATGCCTTTAACTCCAGGAGTTATTTTAGGTTTTGGGAAGCCATTTGCAACACAACTTACATACCAAGAACAAAAACGTGCTCTATTACGATATAGTAAGGAAAAACAAATTGAATTTCGTCCGGCTCGTACTTGTGAAGAAATTATTGGTTGGCTTCTTGATCCTAAGGCACAAACAGCTGAGGGAATGATGTATACGGGATATACAAGAACAATGGATACTATTAGAGAGAATAACCAAAAATTACATATTTGCGTAGGAAATTTTAATCGTGGTGGTCTTCATGTAGATAAAAAACCTGATAAAGAACAGTTTAAACATATTGGAATTTCTAGAAGTTATAAACTTCTACTTCCTAGTTAATGATCTATCTAGAATAACATTTTTTTAAAATACTAAAAAAAAATTAAAAAAATCCTTGCAATTATTAAAATAATTTGCTATAATATAAACATTATTTCAAAAGGAGAGATCGCCTAGAGGCTGAGGGCGCGCGCTTGGAAAGCGCGTAGGCGAGTAATCGTCTCGAGGGTTCGAATCCCTCTCTCTCCGATAATACCGTGCTAAACGGGGCAGTAGCGGTGTCTTGTAACCCACAACTCGCTATAGTGGGGTTGAAGCTTTAAGAAGATCTTTTCGTTTTTAGGATTTTCTTATATATTTGGTGCTTGAAGTGTTTGGTCCTTTACAATAAGAAGCTTCCAAACCCAGCCAGGCGGGGAACCGAGCAACTGTAGGAACCTCGCTTATGTGTGAGGGAGTGCTGAACATTAGTCAAATATATGTAGATGCCTTCTAATGAGAGTTCGATGTAAGGTGCACGGTTTCTATAAATAGAGTAATAATTCTGAACGAATGAATTATTGCATTTTTTTTGTCTTTCCATAATTTCTTGCCTTTTTTCAATACTATCTTGCCTTTTACAATATCCTCTTGTATCTTTTGTTTAAATAAATGATTGACAAAAATTTTTTTTTGTTTACAATATTCTAAATCATTCTGAAACATGAAAAAAAATACAATCATAAATAATTGAAAAATCTTAAAATTTAAAAGATTTTTTTATTAAAAGTTTTTTTAATATGTTTTATTTTTAATAATTATTTATTAATTATTCATTGATTAACCAATGAATAAAAGAGTATTTTTGAAATTGACGAATGAATGAAAAATTTTTTTTTGCTCACTATATTTTTCAAGAGGGGTGTATGAAAAGGTATCTTATATTTATATTGTGTATTGCTTCCCTAATATTATTTACAAGTTGTAAAACATATGATGATTATCAACAAGATCGTGTAGCATATGCAGTACAACATTTTGAACGTGCCCGAAAAAGTAATGTAGATGAAACTCAAATTTTTACATTAAAAGAATGTATCCGAATGGCCATTCGCAACAATATTGATTTAAAAGTATTAGGGCTTGAAGAACAAGTGGCTGAAGAAATGCATACAAGTGAATTGCTAGGAATGTTACCAGATATAACACTATCCAATAATTACACAGAACGTAATAATACTCCAGGCTCTAGTAGTAAAAATATTTTTGGATATGCAGGTGGTACATTTACTTATTCTCAAAGCCAAGATAAACAAAATAATTTTTTTAATGTAGATTTAGCATTGAGTGTTCTTGATTTTGGTCTTGCATTTTTTAATAGCCAACAAGCAAAAGATCGTATTTTTTTAAGAAGACAACGTGTTCGAAGAGCTGAGCAAAATCTAGTATTAGATGTTGCTCGTGTATACTTTCAAGTAGCTGTTGCTCAACGTGCTATTTCTATGACACAACAACTTCTAAAAGATTGTCGCTCTCATTCTGAATCTATTGAAAAAATGGGAGATCGTGGTGTGATTACACCTTTTCGAGCGTTTGATGAAACTCGACGACTTATTGAAATGGAAAAACGCTTGACCAATTATTTTCGTAGTTACGAAAATTCTCGTGTAGAACTTTGTGCTCTTTTAGGTCTGTATGCAAATACAAAAATTCAAGTAGATCATAGTATGCTAGCTCAAGTACCAGATTTTTATTTTCCAAATATGGATTTAATGGAACAAATCGCTCTCATGCGACGACCTGAACTTTTTGAAATTGATATACAAAAACATATTAATCACTTGGAATGCCATAAATCTATATTGATGATGTTCCCTAATGTTCGTATATTTGCTGATTTTAATACAAATAATAGTAATTTTCAATACCATACAACGTGGTGGGAAGTTGGTGTTCGTGCAGCATATAATTTATTAAAACTTCCACAACATATTTCACGATATAAAGCATATTCTAAACAAGTTGATGCAGAAGAAGAACGTGCCTATGCACAAGCTATTGCAATTATTGCACAAGTACGCATTGCTCATGCTAATTTTCTAGCTATGAAAGAACGATTAGAAATTGATACTCGTGTAAATAATACGCATAAAAAGAATTTAGAAAAAGCCCTAGCAAGCACAAAAAGGACTGGGGAAGTTTCACAATTAGAACTTGATTTAATGCGTTTAGCAACTGTAGAAACAGAAATTGAACGTGATTTATCACTAGGAAATTATTTTGTTGCTTATTTTCGAATTTTAAATAGCATGGGCGTGGAAAATTTAAATGTTGAGACAGTTCGAAATTTTAAAGAAGCTCTTAGCTATGAACATGTACTTCAAATAGAAGATTTTAAAACAAAAGATAGAGAATATTACGATCAAAATAAAACAGAAGGATTAGAGCCAGAAAGCGGAACCGTTTTAAAACGAGTGGGCGAAGATTCTAATAATCATTAATGAGAGTTTTAAAAAATGCTTTGCATTTTTTAATCTATTGTTGGGAAACAAGGCTATCAAATATTTCTATATGGAAAGACTTGATAGCCTTTCTTTTTTGTTTTATAAAAATCTGATACCTTTTATGAGCAAATCTTTTTACATAATTTGACATGTTTTATTACGCTTATTCCATGCTGATGTATTTTGCTTACAGTTATATATTATGTTAGAAAAAAAATATGGGTTTATGATCATGGTTTTATATAGATATGTTTTTTTTAAAATTCATTCCATTATTGACAATGTTGTCATGAATTTTTATAATGATATGATTATAATGATATGATTATAAAGTAAGAATGATTTTTTTACTCAAGAATAGCATGCATCAGTTATTGTTATGTACAGGAGTTCTTATGATTTGGTTAGTATTCCTAGTTTTAATAGGATTGAGTTTGATTTGGTTAATATGGTGTTCAGAAGGTAAAGTTTTTACTTATTTTATTAGTTTGAGATACATTAGGCGACGGACGATTACTTGGTTTTCTATTTTAGGAGTTGCCTTAGGTGTGATGGTTTTGATTATTGTTTTATCTGTGATGGATGGATTTCGTGTTGAATTTATGCAACGTTTGCAAGGAATTTTATCCCATCTCATTGTGAATGTTCGCACTTCTGAACAAAATTACGCTAGTTTGGAAAAGAAAATCCAAGAAGTTCCTCATGTGAAGGCTTGTGCACCTCATATTCGTGGTATGATTTTAATTGGTACGAATAAATATTATGTGGGGGGCATGGTACTTGGCATTGATGTGGAAAAAGAATTTGAAGTTGGAAAATTAAAAGATTATTTAGTGACTGCATACCAAGAAAAAAAAATCTGGGGAGAACAGTTGCTAGAAAATAATATTTTGCTATCGTATCGTTTAGAAGTAGAATGGGTTGTTGGATCTGTCCAAGAGGTGGAAGCAGATGGGATTTTTCCTGCTGGTACACGAGTTTTAACAGAAAAAATCTTTCGTTATGTAGAACGTACAAAAAAAGTGGAAAATAAATTTTCCATTCGTAAAGAATATATTGCTTATACTATAGATGAAAATGATAAGATTATTTTTATGGAAAAAAAATTGCCTTTAGAGATTTGGAAAAAGCGACCTCCTTTAAGTCCTGAACAAAGAGAAAAGTGGCAGAATAAATTTAATCATATGTCAAAATCCTTAAATAAACGTAATCTTGATAGATATTTAGCACATTATTCTAAATCATTGCAATGTAGCTCGGGAAGTTTAAATCCAGAGAAACCGTTCGAAATTACATCGGAAGATCCTGATGAAATTATTGATGATGTGCGTCCTGTTCTTATTGGTTATGAACTTATGCGTCAACTAGAAATAAAAACAGGCGATGAAATTACTTTAATGACTGGCAAACGAGATCCACAATCTGGTGATTTAAAAGCATTTAGTAGAAAATTTACTGTTGTAGGTGCTTTTAAATCAGGATGGCAAGAAATTGACGCTCATCTCGTCTATACAACACGACAGGATTTACTAGGATTTTTAGATATCACAAATGATGTGAGTGAAATTGCTGTTGTTTTAGATGATTATGCAAATGCAGATGAAGCAAAAGCCATGATTGATATGAAGTTGAATGGTCGTGAAAGTATCTATGGTCAACTGTATCCTGTCCAAAAATGGGAAGAACGTCGCCAATCGCTCCTATCTGCTATTCGATTAGAAAAATTAGTGATGACAATTATTGTGTCTTTGATTGTTGTTCTAGCTGTTGTCTCTATTATGATTATTTTAATTCTTATGGTAACAGAAAAAACAAAAGATATCGGCATATTAAAAGCAGTGGGAGCAAATGACCAAGGCATTATGTCTATTTTTGTCTTCAATGGTTTATTTATTAGTTTAACAGGAACTATTGTGGGAAGTCTTCTTGGGTATTGGTTCAGTGTTGAAATTAATACCATTGCAGATTTTATTTTTCAGTACACGGGATTTCGCTTGTTTCCAAAAGATGTGTACTATTTAGATAAAATTCCATGCCTTGTGGATATAGAAAATATTATGATTATTGCTTGCTCCACTTTAGTTTTGACCTTGCTCTTTTGTGCAATTCCAGCTTTTAAAGCAGCTCGTCTAGACGTTGTGGAAGCATTAAACTCAGAATCTCCTTCTTCAAGATTTTTACGTCGTCGCAGAAAATGTGCACCTATGGATAAAGTAGATCTAGAACGTGTGAAACCTGGTTTTTATTCTATTAAATCTTTGTCTCGAAAATATAAAATGGGTCACCAAGAATTACACGTGATTAAAGATTTAGACTTAGAAATAAAACAAGGAGAAATTCTTGTTATTTTGGGAGCATCAGGAGTAGGAAAAAGTACATTGTTACATTTAATGGGGCTATTAGACACTCCTGATTCTGGTTGCATTTTTCATAAAGGGATTAATCTAAATAGTTATTCTCCACGTCAAAAAGCAAAAATACGAAATCGAGATATGGGCTTTATTTTTCAACTATACCATTTGTTACCAGAATTGACTGCACTAGAAAATGTTATGCTTGCAGCCATGATTCGTTTTCCATTTTGGAAATGGTATAAACGAAAAAATGCACTTCAAAAACAAGCGATCGATTTACTTACAACAGTTGGATTAGCGGAACGAATGACGCATCGTCCCGATGAACTTTCAGGGGGAGAACGCCAACGAGTTGCAGTGGCTCGTGCTCTTATGTTGCAACCAGACATTGTATTTTGCGATGAACCTACTGGTAATTTAGACGAAGACACATCACGATCTATTCAAAAATTGATTTGGGATTTAAATCGAAATTTACAACAAACTTTCGTGATCGTTACCCATGAAGAATTCATTGCTAGAGAAGGGCATCGTGTGCTACGTCTTGAACATGGAAAATTAAATGTTCAGACAATGGACTCTAAGAATCGATAAGAAAAAAACATTGATGGATAATTTATCCATCAATGTTTTTATGCTAAAGTGGAAATGCCTATATAGAGAGAATTTTATATTTTATGTATATTTTGAATTTTATATTTTATGCATATTTTATACTCTTTGTAAATTTATTTAACACTTTTTCTCCCTCAAAATACGGAGTTTATTATTTGAATTTTTTTAGCATCATGAAATGTTTCTATCTAAATTTTTCGTTGACATTCTTCTTAAATAGACTATAATTCATGAACATACTTACAAATTTTTAGGTAGAAATTATTTGAAAACCTTAAAAAAATAAACGTCGTTGTCAACGAATTATGTTTGGGGCAAGGAGAATTACGTTGAGATACGGAATCTATAGTGATATTCATGGAAACCTTGAAGCCTTGCAATCTGTGCTCAAGGTTTTAGAAAAAGAAAAAGTTGACCAATACCTATGTTTAGGTGATATAGTTGGTTATGGAGCAAATCCCAGCGAATGTATTCAATTGGTTCGAGATTATGACAGTATGATTGTAGCAGGAAATCATGATTATGCTGTTGCTGGAAAATTGAAAATTGATTTTTTTAACCAATATGCAAAAGAAGCTGTCCTTTGGACGAGAGACCATCTTAGTGAAAAAGAACGTCAATTTTTGGCAAATTTAGATTTAGTTCAAAAAATAGAAAATGTGCTTACTATAGTGCATGGAACATTGAATTTTCCAGAAATGTTTGACTATATTGTCACGCTTTTTGATGCACACCTCTCCTTAGAATTATTAAACACTCCTGTTTGTTTTTTAGGACATTCTCATATACCAGTTGCATTTGTTTCTGGGCCAACAGTTGGTTTTGAAACGACGATTGAAGAAATTTCTGTAGACAAAGATATAAAAACATTAGTCAATGTTGGTAGTGTGGGACAACCACGTGATGAAAATCCACTTGCTTGCTGTGCTATTTATGATGAAGAAGCAGAAAAAATATGGATTCATCGGGTAGAATATGATATTGAATTAACGATTAGCAAAATTTTTAGTGCTGGATTACCAGAAATTCTTGGCGAACGTTTACGTTATGGACGCTAGATAATTTTTAAACTTTTAGCTAGTAGGTGTCCTATATGCTGACAAATTTTTATGCTTTTTGTCGATTGCGTACTGCACAACGTAAATATAATCAAGGAAAAGAAAACGAGGCAATTGGACTGTTAGAAAAAAATGTTCAAAAAGCACCAAAATACTCGTTTTCTTATTTATATCTTGCACGTTATTATTTACAGAAAAACGAAATCGATAAATCTTTTACATATATATTAACTGCTTTAGAACTTGAACCAAAAAATTCTGTTTATATTATGTGGAAAGGTATTCTTTTATACGAAAAAAAATTATATGATCAGGCAAAAGAAACATTTCTACAGGCTGCAGAATATGATTTCTCAAATCTTCTAATACAAAATTATATTGCACTTTGCTACTTACAAGAAGAAAATTTTCAAGAGTTTGAAAAGATCCTTGAACAAAAGGGAATATTTGAAAGCCAAGATTTTCAAATTCGTTTATTAATGGCTTTAACAATAGTTGTAAACAAAAAAATAAAAATAGAAAACGAAAAAAAGGACACTCATGAGTATTCGGATAGAGACACTGTTAAATAAAGGATATAAAGCTATAGAAGAAGGGAAATATACTGAAGCAGTTTCCTTTCTTGAAAAGGCAATAGAAGTGGAACCGAAAAATGCTGAATTATATGCTTACTTAGGTGAGGCTTATTTTTTTGCAAAAGAATATTGCAAAGCAGAACAGGCATTTGAAAAACGAAAAGAACTTATTTTAAAAGATACTTTTTTATCTTCTGAAGTTCAAGGTTATCAAGGTTGCATCTATCTAGAATTAGGCAAGTTCAAAGAAGCCAAAAAATTATTACAAGCATCTATCAGTCAGAATGCTCAATCACCCCAAATTTATTATAGTATGGCAACTCTTTTAATAGCTGAAAATAACCCAAAAGAAGCAGAACAATATTTAAAAAAAATTGATAAATTAGATCCATTTTTTTATTATCGTAAAATACGAGATTTACGAAAGATAATCAAAGAACGCTATATAGCACTATAATGGTGATTTCTTTCTTTTCAGGTTGGGAAACGTATGGGTACATTAAATTTAAAAAACACAGCTGCTCAAGCAAACGACGTTACAGCAAATAACTCTAGCAAAGATCAAGCTGCCGCTTTAGATTTACAACTTATTGGTTCTGTAATTGGTGGATGCGAAATACGTGCTTTAGTAGGACGAGGTGGTATGGGGCGTGTTTATAAAGCATTGCATCAATCCCTCAACCGAGAAGTTGCCGTTAAAATTTTGACAGCATCCAAATATGATGCTAAAAATAAAGCTAATAGAGGCAATAAGGCAGTAGATTGGTTTTTACGAGAAGCACAATCTATTGCACAACTTGAGCATCCTAATATTATTCAAGTCTATGATTTAAAATATGATAAAGATTTAGATACATATTTTATTGTAATGCAATTTGTAGCTGGTAAATCTCTGGATGCTATGGTAAAGAAACATCCTCAAGGCAGATTAAACCCCATAGAAGCTTGTCGATTTATTCAACAAACTGCGGAAGGTTTGCATGCAGCACATCAAAAAGGCATTATTCATAGAGATGTTAAGCCTGCTAATATTATGGTTACTGAAGAAGGTGTTGTAAAAATCACTGACTTTGGTTTAGCAAAAGGAATCTCACAAAATGAGGGGAATGCTAGTAGTCTTATTGTAGGTACACCATTATATATGGCTCCAGAGCAATGCGTAGGAAGTAATATTGATGCACGAACAGATATTTATTCACTAGGTGCATCATTTTATTTTTTAGTTACTGGTCATCCCCCTTTTACTGGTGATAATTCTTTTGATATTTTAGAGAAACATATCACAGAGACTCCTATACCACCGTCTCAATTCGTTTCTAATCTGGCACCAGAAATTGAAGCTATTATTTTAAAGATGCTTGCTAAAGTTCCAGCTGAACGATACCAAGATTGTGCAGAAGTTGTAGCAGATATCCAAGCAGCATTAAATTGTCTTGTGAAAGTTCAATGTCCTATGTGTGGGAAAGAAAATCTAGGACGTGATGCTTTTACATGTATAGAATGTCGTACAAAAGATTTATGTCTAAGTCACATGCATGCTAATACGCAAATTTGTAATAATTGTGCTATGGCTTCTCATAAAATTCAATTATTAAATGTATCAGGTGCAGATAAAATAGAACTTGTCGATGTAATGAATAGTATAGTAAAAGAAAAAAAACAAGGCATGTTTGTATTTCATTCTGGCGACTATCATTTATTAATGCACATTAGCAAACAAAGTATCAAATTAGCACAACAACATTTTTCATTGCAAGAGCTACTTACAGAATATCAACAATATGGATTATTAGAAACAGCCTCATTACTTCTGACACAAGTATTAACATGGGAACCTTTTACATGGGAATTTTCTGAACAGTTTGCCAATGCTCCCATAGAGCATGATTTTTTAGAAATAAAAACAGAACCATATGCTTTTTTAACAAACTATGCCAATATTATTGAAATACTAGAAGCACTCAAAACTCCAGGAGGTCTCATTTTAACTTCATCTATTGAATTAGCTATTATTGCATTTGAAAAAAATACTATTCGAGTAGCATCTGCAGTTCCATTAAAAAATCAGACTGTAACAGCCTTAAGTTATGAAGATGCAGAAAATGTTCTTATACGGATTGCAAATAGTAATTTTAAAATAGAATACAAAACAATTCACAATCTTTCTATTGACAAAGTGACATTAGATGAGTCCCTTGCAAATTTATTTTTGGAAATCCTTTGTGAATATCCTGACTTTGGTTTTTTTGTTCATTTGATGCCAGATTTATCTGCACTATATCAATTGAATCCAACTGAAAAGACAGATCCTAGAGAAATACAAGAGGTAGTGTATAAAATTTTTGATTCCTTTCAACAATCTATCAAAAAATATGTACAATTGGAAAGCATTGATGTCAAAGCAATTTTATCAATTTTTATTTGTATAAGTATTGTAAAATGTAAACTTCTTACTTTATTACAATATATATGTGACATTACAAAACAGTATAGTGAATGTGGTGATACTCATGCAGTAAATATGTTTTTACCCATTATTTTCAATGCTTATCCTGATAATATTACATTTTTAGAAGAATTGGCTACCATTGATGAAAAAAATCGAGCATACGAACAATCCTCTATTTTATGGACAAAATGTGGTCATTTAAGAGAAAAAAATGGTGAATCAGAACTTGCAAAAATTTCTTTTGAACGTGCACTTAGCATGGATAATAATAATTTAGAGGCAAGATTAGCTTTATTTTATTTAAATCTAGAACAAGAAAATAATCAAGATACAATAAAAACTTTGGGGCTTCAACTCATTCCTATTTTACGACGATTACAAAAACAAGATATTCTTATTGATGTTTGTATAAAAATATTAAAGCATGCTCCAGACACTATTCAATGCCACAAAGAACTCATTAACTATTATTTAGAAACAAAGCAAAAAAAGCAGGCATTAGAAATTTACGAATCTATGGCAGAATCGTACGAACGAAAAAAAGACGATGAATCCCTTTTATTAACATATCAAAAAATGATGAAATTGGATCCCACACGCCTTGATATACAAGAAAAAATCAATATAAAAATGGGACTCAGTGGAACTTTTATACAGAGAGCAATAGTAAAATGTAAATTATTTATGAAATCTGCAACTTCAGATTACAAGACATACATTGTTATAGCACTTTTGATATTATTTTCTTTGATATTTATAGGGATTCGTGAATGGCATGCTAGAAGTTTGTTGCAATATTATAAGATGTGTATAGAACAAGATAATTTTAATAGTATTAAAGAAGACATGTATAATTTATGGCAAAGTCCTTATTTATTAGGTACACATAATGAAGTTGCTCAGTTATACCATCAAGGATTCAAACAACAACAAGAATTGCTCATCCAAAAGCAACAAAAAAAATTAGCAAAAGAAATAGAAAATGTCTATAAAGAATACTTACCATTAAAACAGTATGATAAAATTTTAGACACTCTTTACAAAAAACAAGAACAATATTTAAAAGTAAATAACCAAGTATTGCTAGAGGAAATTCGTACATACATTACAGAGATTGAAAAACAAAAAAGAAAAGATGCGGAAGAGGAAAATAAAGAACTTTTAGAAGAAGTAAAAACATCTATTGAGCAGAAAAAATTTAAAATTGCACGTCAACAATTAGAGAGACTTCGACAAAAAGATCCCTTATTGCATGACAAAGTAGATGAACTATTTTTACAAATATTAAAAGAAGAAGACAAATTTGAACAAGAACAATTCAATAAAATAACTACACAAAAAAAATTACTTGCCCATGCTGAAGTTTTACAAAAACAAGGAAAATTAGAAGAAACTATTCAAACATATGAAGAACTCATTCAATTATTACCTAATTCTCCAGATGCACAAGTAGCACAATTACCCTTACAACAAGCACAGAAATTATATCATCAAATGAAAGCATTAACAGACTTAGCCAATCAACTTACTCAAAAGGGACAATATGAACAAGCAATGCTTTATTTCATCAATCTCATACAAGATGAAAAATTTGCAAATACAAATTTAGTACAAAGTTTAAAAATTCCTCTTGTGTTAGAAACAGAACCACCTACTGATATTGCTTGTTTTCTAGCAGATAAAAATATTGGTAATTTCCCGCTTATTCATTATTACAATCATAATGAAATTCTTGGCAAGGTTACTATTCAACACCCTGCATTTACTATTTTACGAAAAGAAGAAATAAGAAAAGAAAAATATCTATACAAAGTAAAACTTCATATACAACGCAACCCACAATGGACAAAATCTTTTCCTACAAGATTGGAAACACAAATTGTACTGCATCAAAATAAAATCTACGTTCCCAATCACGATACCTTGTTCTGTTACAATACACAGGGTGATGAAGAATGGAAGCTCTCTTTAGATAGATTTTCGGAAGTCGTTGGCAATATGCTTCAAGGGAACAATGCTCTTTATTTTACAACACAAGATGGTTTTATTTATTGCTTAAACTTAGACTCTAACATTCCCATTTCTCAAGAACGAATTATATGGAAACATAAACTTCCCAATGCAGAATTTACACAAGGTCCGATTCTATATGAAGATCAAATTATTGTTGTGACAAAAAATGGAACGTTTTATACTTGTAAGAAAGATAGTATAGGGAAATACGTATCTTATAAACAAAGTACACTTTCTCAAGAACCTACTACTGCACCTTTAATGTACAAAGGAAATATTATCATTGCCACAAAAAATAGTCAACTTTTTTCGATCAATATTCAACAAAATAGAATTGCTTGGCAAACAACATTAGACGCAACAGCAACGTCTGATCTCATAAACTGTGAAGACTTGATTTATGTTCCTCTTGTAAATATAGGAATTACAGCTGTCAATGCAGACACAGGCACAATCCAATGGAGAAAACCAATACCTAGCGGAGTAAAAGTAACACCTATTTATTATAATCATCGCCTATGGGTTATTGCTACTCGAAAAAATATTTATGCACTCAATACAAGAACAGGTAATATTTTAAAAACGATCCCTACGGAAACAGGCTTTGCTACACCCGCTGTTCAATACCAACATGTTTTTTTCATGGCTGGACAAGATTTTAATATGTATGCAGTTTCTATGAAAGATGGAAGTATTATTTGGAAACATATGTTACCAAATATGACGTATGTAAAAGCAACGTGTGATATCAATTCCTTATACATTCCAGCCAATAATGAAATATATAAATATTGGATTGAAGATCTAACTAAACAATAAAAAAAAATAAAAAATACATAACTTATGGTTCATATAGTTATGTATTTTTTTGTAACCACATAAAAATAATATCTTTCCAACATAAAGAAATAGATGTATGAAAATATATATATTCCTGTTATTATGTATTGTAATATTCTGTTCTTGCAATACAACAAAATTGAAGACAAACAATAATAAGGAATTTTTTCAACAAACAACAGATAAATACAAATATTTCCCATCCTATATGCATAAAATTATTTGTAAAATTCAATCAAAAACAAAAGCAACAGAACATTTACATATTAGTATACAAACATTGTTACAAAATTTATTTGATAACCATCCTACCATTCAATTAGCAAAAGAACAAGATGAACTCACTTGTCATATATATTGTTTTTTAGGAATTCCAAAAATACAAAATAGAATAGAGCAATTAGAAAATATACAATTTGAACATAATTTAGCTCATAAATCGACTATACAAACAACTCAAATTATAAAGTCAACTGTAGATTTGCCTTTTAAAATTATTCTTTATGATCCACTTTTAAACAAAACAATCCATCACGATCAACAAACAGTCTCTGAAACACTATATAACAATATAGATGATGCATTGCATACTATAGAATTTCAACAAAAATTACAACAAACTATACAAAAAATTTTTTTACAAGAATAGAAATATATTATGTTCCTTTTTTTTAATCGACAAAAAAAACAGCTTCAAAAAATCAAACTTCTTCTCGTAGATGTGGATGGTGTATTGACGGATGGTAGCATCTGGATGGCAGATTCAGGTGAACTTGTGAAACCATTTAATGTAAAAGATGGTTATGCAATCGTCTATGCAAGAAAACATGGCTTAGAAGTAGGCATTATTACAGGGCGAACTTCGCAATCTTTAGCAAAACGAGCCCAAGATTTACATATTACAGAACTTCATCAAGGAATCCATGATAAACTTATAGTTTTTCAACAAATTTTAGAAAAAAAACAACTTACAGCTCAACAAGTGGCATATATGGGGGATGACATTCCTGACATTCCTGTTTTAAAGAATGTTTCCTATTCTACTGCACCTTATGATGCGAGTGTAGAAGTAAAAAAAATTGTTCAATATGTTTCACCCTATAAAGGTGGGCAAGGTGCAGTTCGTGATGTTATTGAACGTATCTTGCAAACACAAAATAATTGGCCACCTAAAATATAAAAAAACTAGCCATAATTTTTCATGGCTAGTTTTTTTGAAAATACATTGCTCTTAGTGTTTGAAAATATATTTTTTACTTAGCAATGAATTTACTGAGAAACTGTTCGAATACGGATGATTTTGACTTCTTTTAATGGGCGGCTACTTTCTTCCTCTACTTCCACTTCACCAATTTTATCTACTACATTCATACCTGCAATGACTTTACCAAATACAGTATGTTTGCCAACTAACCAAGGTGTATCTACTAAATTAATGAAAAATTGAGCACCATTTGTATTTGCACCACGATTTGCCATTGCAATTACACCACGTTTAGGTTCATGAGATTTTAAAGTAGTGCTATATTTATAGCCTAAAAATTCATAAAATTCTTTCATAGTTAATGTTTCTAAAGCAAGTAAAAATTCATCTTGACGTGCTTTAAATTGCTCTTCTGTCATAATGTTTAAACGTTGGGCAATCCCTGTAATAATGTATCTTTCTACCATTTGAGGATGCATGCTTTGTAATTTTGGATTAAAAGCAAATCCTTCTGGTTGTTTTTCTAAAGCAAGTTCTGTATCTAATCCTAAAGCTTGTGCATTGATTTCATCTTTAAAAGTATATCCAGGAGTGCCAGCACCAGTTCCTAAAATGCAACCACCTTGAATCATAAAATTTTTAATAACACGATGAAAAATTAATCCATCATAATAAGGACGAGTGACTTTGTTTTTTTGAATATCTGTAAATTCTTTTTTCCCTTCTGCTAAATCTATAAAGTTTTTAACAGTTTCTGGTGCTTCTTTGGCAAAAAGTTCAATATATATTTTGCCCATATTCGTTTCTATACAAATGACTGGATCATCTGCATATTCTTTTTCAAATGTTGGAATAGCACTATCATCCAATATTTCTTCTTCAATAGCTTCTTCTTCAATAGCTTCTTCTTCAATAGCTTCTTCTTCAATAGCTTCTTCTTCAATAGCTTCTTCTTCAATAGCTTCTTCTTCAATAGCTTCTTCTTCCGTAGCTTCTTCTTCCGTAGCTTCTTCTTCCGTAGCTTCTTCTTCAACAGTTTCTTGATCAACAGTTTCTTGATCAATAATTTCTTGTTCCATCTCTGGAATTGCTTCTTCAGCTATAGGAGCTTCTTGTGCTACTACACTGAAACAAAAAATAAAACATAATAAATAAGCTAAAAATTTCATGGTATTAACCTTAATTATTAATAATAAAAATAAAGATAACTCATATAAAAATTATAACACAAAATAAAATGAATTGAAACAAACAAAAAAAAATACTATAATATTATGATTATATAGTACAAAAGGTTTCTTAATATATTATAATAGATTTTTAATAAAAAAAGTTATTTTTTTAAGAAATCATCAAATTAAAGGTAAGTCAATGTTGCGTAAGTATTGTTTACATATCATATTTGCTTTCTTTTGGATTTCACTACTATATGCTGATACTTTAGAGTGGAGATCATGCAGTGGAAAATGGTACAGACAAGACCAATGGTTAGTTATAGAAATTCAAAAGCAAATGCCACAATATTCTATTATATTGCAATGTAATAATTTTCAATATATAGACCAAAGTTATGAAACTTCTGCATTGGCTTATGTCCCTATTTATAATCCGCAAGCTACATTTACTTTTTTTCAAAATGGAAAACAAATCAGCCAAGAGCAATGTAATTTTCAAAAAATTCCACACTCTACACCATTTATAGGAATCTATGGAAATAATATTCCCATAGTAGAATCCCCTAATTATATATTACATTCTATTCCTTTTATTCCTAATGAACCTGAAACATTACATATTTTTGATCAAATCATTACAAGACAAGAACATCTTACACCAAAAATTGCAGAAATTTTGCAAACATGGAAACATTTAGGGGGAAATTTACAAATTTTACAAAAAGATGAACAACCTATACCTACACAACAAACTTTATTTCGAATAAACCCACCTGTTTTTGATAATTTAAATTTGCAAGCAAAATATAATTTACCCTTAATTTTTGTTTTTTTCTTATGCAGTTGTATATATATTACTATAATATTTTTACAATTTACTTTTCATATTTCATGGCAAAAAATTTTGATTACAATTTGTATAGCAACATTATTATGTTTATTCCCTATGGTAAAAATTATGCCATCTTGCATAACAGCAGTTCAAATACAGGAATATACAAAGAATTTCACTAATAAAACCATGTTTCAAGCAACACAAACATTATATAATGGGAAATTTTTTCATACAACTATGGCTTTGCCCTTTCCTATTAAAATTACAGAAACGAATTTATGGAAGTTGGAACATGCACATAAGCAATGGACGATCTCTACAACCTATTTACCAAGAAATTTTATATCCATTTATAGAACAATGCAGTATATTCCACAAAAAAATTTTATGTCATTAAAAAAAACAGAGAATTTTCTTGATTTCCATAATATAACAAGTATAAACTGGAAAGACGCCATTTATAAAACAGATAACCAATATCAAATATGCAACAGTACAACTTCCTATCAAATATGGCAAATACAGACAGAACCATGGTGGACACGAGATCATTCTCAAAATGATTCTTACAGTTGGTGTTGGAATTGGCTGAATGAAAACATACCAAATCATACCTTAATACATATTGCAAAAAAAAAATATGAGAAAATTTATTTAGGGAAAAGTGAAATATATCAAGTCAATTACATACAACATAATTAAATTAATATTAGGAGCATCTATGCAATGTCCCTAGATGTAGAAGTAGAAAAAGAAAATCATTCTTTGGGAGAAGTTATTATATTAAAACTTATTGGAGATATGAAACAAGAATACCTTCCTCCTTTAGAAAATATTATTCAAGAAATATTTGATGCTCAAGAGGCACGTCTTATTTTAGATCTTGAAAATGTTTATTCTATCACAAGTAGCGGTTTAGGACTTTTAATTAACTTTATACAACATCCTAATGCTTCTTTAGGAATTAGATTGATACATGTCCAATCTAAATTTAAAGTTTTATTTGATTTACTTGGAATGGGGGATCGATTAAAAATTTTCCCAGATAAAGAAGCTGCACTTGTTGATTGGCAATAATGAAAAACTTCTTACTATATGTATTTTATATTTTATAGTAAGAAGTTTGCACTGTTCCTTTGAAATTTTTTTATAGAGTGATTTTTTTAATAAAATTACATCAAAGGACGTTTTATGGAAATACATTTTAGTCTAGAAGATTTTGAATATTTTGAGGGAAATAAAGCACGTGATAAAGAATATGATGGGAATCGTTTAGCTGTCAAACGGAAATTACAAACGATTGGGAAGAAAATATTACAAGATATAGAGCAACCATTGCAATTGCAAACAAGTTTACACCATCCTTATATCTACAATAATTATAGAGTGAATTCTATGTGGCTTTATTTTTGTCCTTCCAAGCAAGAATTAAAACCACTTAGTCAAATTTTAGGCTCTGTTTTAGCTCAAGATTTAAAAAAACATTATCAACACACCATTTTATTTACGCAAATTGACTATGAAGGCATTACTACTGGCTTAAAAATTCATCCACAAGCTTGGTGGGATGGTCAACATGTACAGCAACAAGCCAAAGAAAACGCTCCAGAATTTTTACAAATTTTAAAAAAACTTAAAGATTTTACTTGGCAGTTGCATGATTGGCCTAACAAGCAATTATGTCATACTTTAACTCTTGATCATATCAAACGATATTTTAAATTTTACAATCCAGGCGAACATTGGTTTACTGTTCAACACTATACAGCAAAAACAGAACTAGAAATATTACAACCTGGATTTATCCATACTCTCCAATCTCAATACAAACAACTTATTCCTTTATATAATTTTGTGCGAAAAAAATTTTAGATTAAGATAATAAATTCATAATCTTATTTTTGAGTTTTTTTATGAATCCTTAAAATGATTAATAAAAATATAAATAATAGCATTGCATAAATTTTACATATGTGATGCTATTATTATTTATTTTATATTAAATTTTCATTCTTGATTTTGTTCTTAATTATTGTATATTATTAACACAATAAAAAAAAAGCAAATTATTATTATAACAAAACACATTTATTTTGATACCTACTTTGGATAGGAATAGAGCAATGCTAGAACAATTAGAAAATTTTTTAAATAGCAAGACCAATATTTCACACCATTCGTTACAAATATACAAGTCGGATTTAAAAAAATTTTGTAAATACCTAGAATCTATTAAGGTAGACTTATTTAAACTAGATACATATGAAATCAAAGCATACTTAGAAATTTTAAAATGTCGTTATAAAGATACCTCTTTTTTACGAAAAAAAAAGACAGTCTCTTTATTCTTTGACTATCTTGAAAAAAATGGATTCATTGAATGTAATCCTATTAAAAAAATTGATTTTTTCGAGAAAAATAGTTTATCTAAAAAAAATACAAAAAATACTGTAGAAAAAGCATTTATCATTTCTAGAGAAGAATTAGATCAAATACTTCATTATGTATCAAAAAAAGAAAATAAACGAGATAAACTCATATTTCAGATTTTAGTAGAAACAGGAATTCGAGCATACGAAATCATTAATCTCACAAAACATAATATACATCCTTGCACAAAACAACTCTATATTAGTTGTAGATATGCTCGATCGATTCCCATTTCCGATACTTGTATTTCTTTTTACAAAGCATATATAGAAACAAGAGATGATAATTACCCTAGTTTATTTATTACAGATTATCAAACTCCTTTGCATATGTCTAGCCTTTATCATATTCTTGATACATATGGACAATTGGCAAATCTGAAATATCGTCTTACACCAAAATATTTTCGTCATTATTTTGCGCATCAACTACTGAAAAAAAAATATGACTTAAAAGAAATTAAAAAACTTCTAGGAAATTCTAGCTTGACAACATTAAAAAAATACCTCATAGACTAAACATGTAGATAGATCTATAGTTAAAGTCATAACTATAAGAGGATATAAGTTAATATCATCATAAGAGGATATAAGACGATATTTTTTTTCTATAAAAATAAAAAAAATCCTTGACAAACAGTTGAAAATTTGCTATGATGTAATATACATAAACAGGGCAGGTAGCTCAGTCGGTAGAGCAGTAGACTGAAAATCTACGTGTCGTTGGTTCGATTCCGATCCTGCCCACAAAAAAAGAGAGATAAATATTTATCTCTCTTTTTTTTATATATAATGTACATTATCTTTTTTTTTATTAGTAGAATCTTTCTCTGTTGTATGTATTATATGAAATTTTTTCTATGGAAGATATTGGTAATTCATCTAAAAAACGAGAAGGATCATTGCTATGCATGTTTCCACCTGTCCAATTATAAGAATATCGCATAGTTTCTTTAGGATATGTAATGGTCAGTCGCTCTTTCGCACGTGTCATTCCTACAAAAAATAAGCGACGTTCTTCTTCTAGCTCTTCAAATCCCTCAGCATCTAAACTTCTTTGGTGTGGCAAAACACCTTCCACTCCTCCCACAATATATACAATTGGAAATTCAAGTCCTTTGGCAGAATGAAGCGTCATTAAAGTAACATAATCCTCTTCTTTAGCATTTTCCTTATCTGTACTTTCCATTAAAGAAATATTTTGTAAATATATGCTTAAGTCGTTGCTTTTTGTGACTTTTTCATATTCTTGAATAGAAATTAATAATTCTTTGATATTTTCCATTCTGTCTTCATCTTTTTTTTGGTCTTGTTTTTCTATATAGTCAGCATACCCAGATGTTTTAAGAAGAGTAGTTACACGTTCTACTAAAGAGGTATCGGTCATATTTCGAATAGACTCTATCATATCTAGAAATATATGAATTTGATGACTTGCTTGGCGTGATAATAAAGACAATGTCTCGTCTTTTTGCATAACTTCCATAAGAGAAGAATTATATTTCCTAGCCATTGCATAAATTGTTTCTAATGCTTTTTTACCTATTTTTCGAGGCGGTACATTGAGAATTCTTGTTAAAGAAACATCGTCTTTCTCATTGATAATAATTCGTAGATATGCTAGAATGTCCTTGATTTCAGCACGTTGGTAAAAAGCAAGACCTCCAACTACAATATAGGGAATGTGACGAGTTCGTAGGGCACTTTCTAAATAGCGGCTTTGAGCATTCATACGATAAAATATAACAATGTCTCGCAATTTGTAATTGTATTTCCAACGAGAAATTTCCTGAGCAATAAAGATTGCTTCATCCATTTCTTCAGGGACTTCCACCACTCTAATTAAATTTCCTAATTCTTTAATGGACCATAATTCTTTGTCTTTTCTCAATTGGTTATGCTTAATTACATGAGAGGCTGCTTTTAGAATATGACCTGTACTACGATAATTTGTTTCTAATTTAACAACCAATGTTTCAGGAAAATCATTTTCAAAAGATAAAATATTGCCAATATTAGCACCACGCCAAGAATAAATAGATTGATCAGGATCTCCAGTTACACAAACATTCTTATGTTTTTCACCTAAAAATTTAATGATTTTATATTGCAAAATATTTGTATCTTGGTATTCATCTACTAAAATATATTTATATTTTTCTTGATAGACATTAAGAACATCTTTATAATTAGTAAAAAGTTCTACTGTTTTTAATAATAGATCGTCAAAATCTAATGCATTATTTTGAAATAAATATTTTTGATACTCTGTATAAATACGGATAAATTGTTTAGACCATATATTATTTTGTGATGGAATGTCTCGAGGTTCCATGCCTTTATTTTTATAGTAGCTAATTCGAGACAATGTATTATTAACATTGGAGCCTACATCAATGTTTAATATATCTAATACATGTTTTAAAGCTCGTTTTTGATCATCTGTATCATAAATAGTAAAGTCTTTTTGATAACCAAGAATTTCGCAATGTTGGCGTAAAATATACGCACAAAAAGAATGAAATGTGGAAATAAAACTATAACAATTTCCATGAACTAAATTCTTCACACGTTCTTTCATGACACCAGCAGCTTTATTGGTGAATGTCATGGCTAAAATTTCCCATGATGGTACACCTTGCTCAATAAGATAAGCGATTCTATGAGTAATGACTCGAGTTTTTCCACTTCCAGGTCCAGCTAGGATTAAAAGGGGACCTTTTATATGAGAAACAGCTTGTTTTTGAGGTTCATTTAAATCATCTAATAACATAATTATTTCCAATGAAAGAGAAAAAAAATGGAAACAAATAATAAAGAAAATGCTCCCGAAGAAAAAAAAATAAAGAAAAAACGAGGTTTTGTAGGTTGGCTCTGGTTACTATTTAAAATTGTATTGTTTTTCCTTGTCCTGTTTAGTGTGATATTGTATTGGAAATTTTATCTTCTACTAGGTTATGGATTGAATGGATATGCGTATTGTCTTTCTAATTCGCTCACATCGTCAGGCAATTACCAATGGGAAGTAGATGTACAAGGACCAGAATATGAAAAAGCAACTCCTGAGCAAAGACAAATCATTATACAAACAAAACAACAAGATATCTATCAAATATTTGATAATTTTGTAAAAAAATACAAAGAAGCACCTGGAGAACATTGGGATTCTACATTAATTAAAATTAGTGAAAAAATTACTGAAATATATCAAGATGCAAAAATTTCTCCTGATGAATTAGAAAGTTTTTGCACCATGATAGAACAAATTACTGAAAATCCACCCATTCAAATTGAAGAATCAGAATCTGACCTTGAAGAACCAATGTCTGAAGAAGAACCAGAATAATTGAATGAGTCTACAAAGAAAGATTCTATATGGAAAATATCCGTAAAGATTTCCCTTTATTACAATATTATCCCAATTTAATTTACCTTGATAATGCAGCAACAACGCAAAAACCTCATTGTGTTTTACAACGAATCTTAGATTATTATCAAAAAGAAAATGCAAATGTTCATCGTTCTGTCCATTTTTTAGGCGAATTGGCAACTTTGCATTATGAACAAGCAAGAAATACTGTAGCTCGTTTTTTACACGCTCCTTCTGCAAAAAACATTGTTTTTACACGTGGAACAACAGAATCTATTAATCTTGTTGCTTATTCTTGGGGTAGAACTTTTTTGAAAAAAAATATGGTAATTCTTGTTTCTGAAATAGAACACCATGCAAATTTAATCCCTTGGCAAGTTTTAGCAAAAGAATTGGATCTTTCTTTACGATATATTCCATGTAGACAAGATGGATCTTTAGATTTAGATTCCTTAGATTCGTTGATCCATGAAAATGTTGGAATCATATCCATTTCTTATGCATCTAATTCATTGGGCTGTATTCATCCAGTAGAAATGATAATTACTAAAGCACATAAATACAATATCCCCGTGTTGTTAGATGCTGCACAAATGGTTCCGCATCGAGAAATCAATGTGCAAAAATTGGATTGTGATTTTTTAGCATTTTCTGGTCATAAAATGTGTGGTCCCACAGGAATTGGCGTTTTATATGCTAAAGAATCTTGGTTAGAAAAAATGATACCTTTTCAAACAGGCGGAGAAATGATTCGAGCTGTTTGGATAGATCATGCAACATACAATGACATTCCTTATAAATTTGAAGCTGGCACACCTCCGATTTGTGAAGCCATTGCCTTAGCCACAGCCATAGAATATTTGCAAAATATAGGCATGGATAAAATTGCCCATCATAGTTTAAAACTACGAAAATGTGCTTGGAATGCATTGCAAAATATAGACAATGTACGATTATTAGGAAACCAAGAAGACAATGTAGGAATTTTATCTTTTATCTATCCTAAGATTCATCCTCATGATTTGGCACAATATTTAGATGAACACAATATTGCTGTGCGTGCAGGACACCATTGTGCCCAACCTCTTTTACGTAAGATGGGACTTACTGCAACAACACGAATTAGTTTTTATCTGTATAATAATGAACAAGAAATTGATATTTTAGTAGAGCAAATATATAAAGCTAAAAAATTTTTTTTAGGTTAAAATATATAGAGCTAAAAAAAAATTTACATTGAAATTTGTTTTTTTATTTTTATAAAGTATAATAATAGCAACAAGGAAGTAAATTTTACTTCATCAAATATAACATAAAAGGAGTTGATAATGTTAAAAAAATTTTTTTCCATCGCTATTATCTTTGTATTATCTTTACAAGTTATGGCACAAACGCCAGCTAAAAAAGCTGCAGAACAAGTGAAAGCACCTAGTATCGTTAAAAAATTAGCACAACCTAAAGCAGGAGCTCAACAAAGAGGTGCAATAGCCACTCCAGAATTCAATAAAAGGAAAAATGTTAGAGTAGCAAAATCAAGTGCAGTTTCTCGTGCTTTAGCCACAAAACGTAGCACAACACAATCTACAAGAAATATTAGTTTTATTTACCCTCCTTACCAAGATACCGCTACACAAGTATGGTATGAAGGAACAGGTGCTGTTACAACAGCTATAGCTGAGAAAGAAGGTTACACATACCATGGTTCTGGTTCTTATGATTGGGGCCAAGCTATTTCTCGTTGCTGGGTAACTATTTATTTCACTCCAGCTGTTTCTGGACAATATAATATTAGCGTAGAAGCTTACCAAGAAGGTAGATTTGAATTAAATGTAGGACGTTTTGGTGATGAAGTATATGGCTATCGTACTTTAGGAATTTATGTAGATGGTCAAGGTTATAATGAAAACAGATTGCAAGAATGCTATTTGAATAAAAAAGGATATACAAAACCAAGTTTTAAAGAATGGGGAGAAGTAGGAAAAACTTATACCTTGCAAGCTGGACGTCGATATGAAATTTCTGCATACACAGAAATTGGTGGTTGGTCTAATGGAAATTATACTACATGGCAAACAGCAATGGCATCTTGTGCTATCGGTCCTTTTAAAATGCAATATCTTGGTCGATAATATAGTAATTTTTAAAAGTACTCCTATAATAAGAGTGAGATGTTGAGTTCTCTATGCCGACAATAAGATTGAGATGTTGAGTCCTCTATAAAAGATGGATAGTAAGTATTTAAAAAAAAAAGATGGGTAGTAAGTATTTTTTAATATTTACTGCCCATCTTTTTTTTATTTATTCAATATTATGATTGATTCATTTTCTTGAATCGATTGCAATCGATAGATTGTAGATTGCAATCGATATTAGTTTATAGAATCTTCTTAACTATTTATTTGATAGATAGCAATCTATGTTTTATCTATGTCTTATTCTAAATAGTTAATAATAATCTATATTTACTCTGTAGAATCTTCATTTAGAGTGGGATATTCTGGATTTTTTCGGAAGATAATTCGGTACGTCCATTCTCGAACTCGTTGGCATAGAGCATACAATGCAGGTGTAAATACAATTCCTATAAATGATGCAGCGAGCATCCCAGAAAAAGTAATACGACCAATGGCTTGTCGGCTTGCTGCACCTGCACCAGTTGCAACTACTAGAGGAAATACACCAAATACAAAGCTCCATGCTGTCATAAGTACAGCTCGAAAACGTAAATTAGCACCGTTGTAAGCTGCTTGAAAAATAGGAACTCCTTTTTCTCGCTCTTGTTTAGAAAATTCTACCATAAGGATAGCATTTTTTGCTGATAGTCCAATGAGCATTACTAAACCTAGCTGAGCATATATACTAAGTGTTGAGTTGAAGAATTTAAGACCAAGGAGACCACCTAATACTGCAAAAGAAACAGTGAGCATAACTGGAATGGGGATCGTCCAACTTTCATATTGGCCCACTAAGAATAAGTAGGCAAAAAGTAGAGATAAAGCAAAAATAAAAATGATTTGACCTTGGTTTTCTTTTTCTTCCAAACTCATATCTATCCATTCAATATGATATCCTTCAGGTAGTTTATAGTCTTCAATGATATTTATTAATGTCTTGGTAGGAACACCAGGAACAACTTGGGCATTTATAGTGGCTGAACTCATTTTATTAAAGCGCGTAATTTGTTTTGGTCCGACAATATGTCGTAATGTTCCCAATGCAGTAAGTGGTACCATTTCACCTTCTACAGTTGGAATTTGGATTTCTCTGATATCGTTGATAGTAGAACGATAATCGTAGTCTGATTGCATTTTTACATCATATGCTTTTCCATATAAATTAAAGTCATTGATGTAAAAGGAAGCGAGTTTACTTTGTAGTGTTCTATAAATTGTTTGCACGGAGATGCCAAGTACTTCTGCTTTTTCTTGGTCAATATCTAAAAATAATTGAGGTGTATCAGCATTAAAAGAAGACATTGCATAGAGAGTTTCTGGTCTTTGCATTAAATAATGAGTCAATTGTTTTGCCGTGTTAGATAATTCTTCAGCATTAAATTCGCCAATATGACATAGATTAAAAGAAACGCCCCCAGTAATTCCTAATCCCATAATAGCTGGAGGAGTAAAGCAAATAATGTTGGCTGCAGGCATTCCATAAGCTATTCCATTGACTTTTGCTATAAGTGCATCGAGTTGTAGATCTGGTGTTTTTCGTTTATCCCAATGTTCTAGTTTTGCAAAACAAAGTCCGCAATTTTCTCCCATACCTGACATTAAACTAGACCCAGAAGCTGTAAATACAGATCTAATTCCTGGTACTTCCTTTATTTTTTCTTGGAATTCTGCCAGAACTTGATTTGTTCTTGCCAATGTAGCACTATTAGGAAGTTCTACATTACATATAATGACACCTTTATCTTCCCCTGGAAGAAAAGAATCAGGAATTTGACCATAGAGTATATAAATATATCCAAGTACACCAGCAAAGAGTAAAAAGGTAAGTATGCCTTGGCGTATTAGAATTTTAACAACGAATAAATATATAGCACGGTTAGCATCTAGTACAATATTAATAGGAAAGAAAATAGCTTTTGTGATTCTATTTGTTTTATTTTCTCCTGGTTTTTTAAGAATGAGAGAACAAAGAGCAGGACTCAATGTCATAGCAACAACAGTAGAAAGGCATAAAGAAATACACATTGTTACTGCGAATTGGATGTAAATTTCGCCAACCATACCACCATAAAATGCGAGTGGTGCGTAGCATGCTACAGTTACTAACGTTGTTGCAATAATAGCACCTGTGATTTGTTGCATACATTTTATAGCAGCTTCTTTAGGAGAAAGATTTTCTCGTTCTATTAATGCCATTGAGTTTTCCACAACTACAATAGCATCATCTACTAGAGAACCAATTACTAGGATTAAACCAAACATCGTTAAGACATTGATAGTATATCCTGTGGCATACATGAAAAATAAAGTTCCAATTAAGGAAATGGGAATAGCAATACTAGGAATAAGAGTAGCACGCCAATCTTGTAAAAATACGTAGGTAATAAGAACAACAAGGAGTAGAGCCATAATAATGGTGTCTGCGATTTCTTTTAATGAAATTTCAATATAATCGGTAGGATCATAGGCTACATCATGGCTTACGCCTTGAGGATATCGTTTTTCCCATTCTGAAAGAACTTGACGAACTCTTTGAATAGTAGCAATGGCATTGGCATCAGGTGTTCGATAGACTATCATTCCAACAGCTTCTTGACCATTGAATGAACCTTGTCCAGCATATGTATTGGCTCCAATTTCAATGCGTGCAACATCTTTTAGTAAAACGATACTTCCATCTGTATCTCTACGCAGAACTATATTTTCGAATTCTGTTGTTGTTTTGAGCCTTCCTTGTACATTGAGTTTATATTGCATATATCGGTTGCTATTTTCTGATCCGATAGTTCCTGCAGCAGCTTGAATATTTTGACTAGAAACTGCTCTTGCAATGTCTGACGTAGAGATCCCTAAACCAGACATTCTTAATGGATTCAACCATATACGCATGGCATATTCTTGTACAGACATTACTTCGCAGGCTGAAACACCGTCTACTCGAGCTACTGCCTCTTTAATATTTGCATCTACGTAGTTATTGAGTTCCATAATATTAAATCTTGTGTTGTCTGTTAGGAATGCAAAAACTGCCAACATATCATTTCCACGTTGTTGTACCACAACACCTAATTGCAAAACTTCTGTTGGAAGTTTTGGTTCAGCTCGTTTGACTGCATTTTGTAGATTTACCATAGCCATATCAGGATCTGTTCCTGATTTAAAAGTCACAATACAACTGTAGAGTCCTTCATTGCTACATGTAGAGGAGTAATATAGCAGGTCATCTACTCCATTAATGAAGTCTTCAATAGGAGAAGCAACTGTATCAGCAACTATTTCTGCACTTGCTCCTACGTACATAGCATATACAAAAAGTTTTGGAGGAGCAATTTCTGGATATTCAGCCACAGGAAGTCTATTTAGAGAGATAAGACCTGCAAGTGTAAGCACGAGACTAATGACCATAGCTAATCTTGGTCGTTCAATGAATATTCTAGAAAACATTCTGTTTCCCTTATTAAATTATTAAATAATTTTCAATATTTTAGTTTTATATAATTGACTTTTTAAAGCATGAGAAGAAAAAAACTCTAAATGCTAGGAAATATAAGATTATGCTCATACTTTACTAGCATTTAGAGTTCAATCTAAGCTACTCTTTATACATAGAGGGTTCGATTTCCATACCAGGCATTACTTTATTCATACCATCTACAACAACTCTTTCACCTATTTGGAGACCTTCTTTAACAAGTTGGAAATCTTGGTTGATGTTTCCTATTACAATATTGCGACGTTCAATTTTATTGTCTTTATCTACAATATATACATAAGATGTGCCTTGAGAATCATGCATAAGGGCAGATGGAAGAACAGCAGGAAATTTTTCGTTTTGTTTTTTTGTTAGTGCAACAGTAACTGTACTTCCTATAATCAATTTTTTCTTTGGATTTTTGAATTTGGCATAAATTAAGATACTGTCTGTTTTTTTATTGGCCTCGTTATTCATGAGTTCTACTGTGCCAACTTGTTCGTAATAACTATCATCTGCTAATCTAATTCTAATTTCTCCATTATTTTTAAGATTTTCTAATGTACCAAATAGAGAGAGAAAATCACGATTGCTCATAGAAAAGCGTACACGAACAGGATCTGTTTGAATGATAGTAGCTAATACACCAGATGAAGGTGTGAGATAGTTACCTACTGTGTAGTTTGTAATGCCAATGTATCCTTCCATAGGAGCTTTAATGATTGTATTTTTGAGATCATCTTTCGCAGTGATGAGAAGTGCTTCTGCAGAAGCTTTTGCTGCTGCATATACTTCCATATTACTTAATGTTTTGTCCATATCTGCTTTACTTGTTGTTTTTTTCTGATACAGAGATAAGTTTCGCTCATAATCATGTCTAGCATAATCGTATTGTGCTTGGCATTCTGCTATTTTCGCTTCTACGCTTTTTACTGCTGCTTGGTAGCGAATAGGGTCGAGTTTATAAAGAACTTGGTTTTTTTTGACAAATTCACCTTCTTTAAATCCAATTTCTAAAAGCTCGCCGGAAATTCTAGCAACAATTTTTACTTCAGAAGGTGAAACAATCAGACCTGTATAGCGTCTTGTTTCAATGTTTTCTTCTTCTTTTACAACTCCAACGCTAACAACTGGTTTTCTGCTCCCCATTTGTGCATGGATAGAGTTAAGTACTAAAAGAAAGACGAGAAAATAAGTTACTTTTTTCATATGATTTTTTTTCTTTCATAAATTTTTACAGAATATGTAAAATGAAAAATTGAGAGAAAGAGCTTTTTAAGCTCTTTCTTCCCTAATATTGATGTTCTTTGAATTATATTTTATGGCATATCCTTTACACAACGAAATCCGATATGTGCTTTGCGTTCTGTAGCTTGGATGGCTTGTTTTTGAGAACTGTAAAGTTCAAACCATTGACTCATATAAGATCCACCTTTTACTATTTGAAATTCGCGTTCACTTCCTTCAAATTTGATTGTATCAGAACACCATTCAGATGCATTCCCACCCATACCAATAACATGGAATGCCGAACAATCTTGATTAAATGCTTGAACTGGAGCTAATCCAGCATAGCCATCTTTTGCTTTAGGTAGTTGTCTATAGTTGGCATAATATGGTTGTGTACTGAGTTCATTCCCCCATGGATAAATGCGTTTGTCAGTTCCTCTAGCTGCATATTCCCATTCTTGAGAAGTAGGGAGTCGTTTGCCTAACCATGTTGCATATGCTTCTGCTTCATAGAAATTTATGTTTGTTACAGGCAACATTTCTTGTTCTTCTGTAGGAAGTTGCCATCCTTCTGGTTTTGTTTTGTCTTGTTGTTGTTCTAGCCACTTTTGACCAGCTTCACTCCAATGTTTTATATTTTGGTATTCGTTGCTTTGGATGAATTGAGCGAAATCTTTTTGTGTAACTTCATATTGATCTATGTAAAAATTGTTGATGGTAACGGTTGTTTCTGGATTTTTTGGATCGTTAATATTCCCAAGGATAGCTGTGCCAGTAGGAATGACTACCATGTCTTTTGGTCTGTGAAAATGATTCCATTTTTCATTTAATAATTCTTTTGCTGGAGCATAGTCTTTTTTATATTGAAGAGCAAGTTTGAGACATTCTAATGCAAGTTCTGGTTGCTCATATGCTTCATATGTTTTTGCAAGGGAGTAGCAAAGTTGTGCTAAAATTTCGACAGATTTTTCTTTCACTGCTTCAGTACTGTTGTCTAAGGCTAATTTTCCAATTTCATCTACTTTTTTTGACATTTGCTTATTTATATCTTGCCAAACTTTTTCTTCAATTCCTTTAGAAACATGATCTAAATTATCCAAAACTTTAGCTCGTAGATCTGCACTTAATTTTTCCATTGGTAAGGAATCAAAAATGTTCGCTAAAACTTGTGTTTTAATTTCTTGGGCAATACTATGTACTGGTAAAGATTCCTGAATGTTTGTTAAAATTTTTGTTTTTATTTCAAAAATAATACCAGGAATAGATTTTTGTATATTTTCTGATGTTTTAGCATTGATTTCTGTAATGATTCCATACATCGATTGTTTAATATTATCTAAGGCTTTTGTTTCTGATTTTTCAATATTGGCAAGTGCGATTTCTTGATTTTCTTTGAAGATTTTGACAATTTCTTCTACATTAATTTTAGAAATCTCTGTTTCTTTTTGTTTGTCACCAGTGCCTGCTTCTCCGCCAGGAAGTGGTCCAAATACTGTTTCGCTTTGGAATAAATCTCGTAATTTTTCACCCACTTCAATCATGCCTTTTCTCATTTGAGCAGAATTTGTTTGGATTTGTGCTAATGTATCTTTGTGAGCAAGTTCAAGGTTTGTGAGTCGTTTTTTTGCATCATCCATTGCTATGTCTTGGCGTTGTTTTTGATCTGCAATGTTTTGCGTTGTTTTTGTGAGAGTAGTTTGGTTGTCATTGGCTTTGAGAGAAACTTTAGATAATAATTCTTGGCTGTCTTTTAAATCTTTAGTTAGGGCATTTTTTTCTTGTTGTAGTTTTTCTATAGAAGTTTGGTGTTTGACAATTTCTTTTTTCTGTTCTAGGATAATATTGTCAAAGTTTTTAAATTTTTCATTTGTTGCTTCATTGGTTCGTTCTAATTGTAGGGCACGGTTTTTAAGTTGGCTAACTTCTTTGTCAAATTGTTCATTGCTTTTCTTTTGTTGGGATTCTGTGTTTTTTAAAGCTTGGAAACGTGATTCGAAATCTCTATTTTTGACTTCCATTTGTTGAGCATTCGTATTGAGTTGTGTTAAATCTTGAGAATGTTTTTCAAGTTGTTGTCGAAGTCCAATGAGTTCTGTGTCTGTTTGTGTTTTTAATGTAGATAAAGATTCTTCTTGGCTTGCAGAAATTTCTTTTGTCTTATTATCAATGCGTGCTGTTGTATTTTTTAATTCCACAATATCTTTTGTGTCTTTTTCCATTTGTTTTTTGAGAGTAGCGACTTGTTCTTCTGTTTGTTGTTGTTGTCTTTGTAATTGATTGTCTCGTAAATTGCCTAGCTCTGTATGTTTTTTATCTACTTGTTGGATGTTTAATGCAATTTGTTCAAAGCTTTTTTCTTGTCGATCCACTCTACTTGTTAAGTCAGTTGTTTTTTGTGTTGTTTCTTTACGAAGAACGCTTAGACGCGATTCATGATCTTGTAATATTTTTTCTGTTGTTTCATCAGTTTGTTTTGTTTTGGCAGTTAAGTTGCTAAATTCAATATTTTGTTTTTCCATGATAGATTTAAATGCCAAGTTTTCTTGTTTGAGTTCTGCAATGTTGACGTCTATTCTTCTTGCAAGTGCATCAATTTTATCGATTGTTTCTTGGATATTTTTATCTTTTTCTTCTTTTTGTCGTGCTAAAGCATTTTCTTGTTCTTTTGCGAATTTTTCAAAAGCAAGAGTTAATTGTTGTAATTTTTGCGGTAATATATCGAGTTCATGAAGTTTGGCATCTAAAGCTTGTTCTTTTTGTTGAATGACATTGAGTCGTTCTTGCCACATTGTTTCCAATTTTTCTTGAAATGTTATTTCTAATTGAGCAATTTTTTCATTGAAAGCAGCTTCTGTTTTTTGTTCTGCTGCTTCCATCCATGCTTTATTCTGTTCAGGGAGTTGTTGAAGAGGTTCTAAGTTTTTTTCTAATACTTGAAGTTGATTTTTAATTTCTTGTTCTTGTGTTTTTGTAAAATCAGAAAATTTTCGTTCTAATTCTCTGATTTTACTTGCATTGATATTCACTGCACTAATTTTTGCACTACTTCGTTCTATATTGTCTAATGTATTTTTCATGTTTGTGAATTTTGTTTCCCAAACTTGTGCAGGAGCATAGTATTGCATGAGACAAATGTTATTGTGATTGTCCTGTGCATTATCAGACCAAGGATATTCGCCTATGCTAGGGCGAACTTTTTGTGCTAGTTGCCACATTTTTTCTGTGGGAAGCAACCAATCAATATAGTTTGCATATGCTTTTGCTTCAGCTTTGCTAATTCCTAAGACTGCATTATATTCTTCACCCATAGGTGGATTACTTTCATTCCAACTTCTAGGAGCATAATCGCCTTGGGCGTTTTTATATTTGTCTCTTTTATTGAAATCCTCTTCCTCCCACCATATTTTTTTCCTGTAACCGTCAAATTGCATGAAGAGAAAATAATCTTGGTTGCTGATGGGTTTTATGGATAAATAAAATGAACTAATTTTGATCCCTTCTACTTCGCCACCAGGTATAAATACTACTTCTTGGGCGAATATATAAGATATTGGCAATAAAAAAAGTACCAATAAAAGTGCAAAATATTTGTTTTTCATATATGTTTCCTTATTCTTTATTTGGAACTTGGATAATTACTGGATCTCCGTCTTTTACATCGGGTTGATTGTTAATAATGATATCATTTTCATTGATTTCATTGACAATCACATAATCTTGTTTTTGAATTTTTGTATATTCTTGAATTTCTACATCTTTTTTTACAGCTTTATTTTGCAAAACTAACATAAGATAATGTTTGTTATCTTTTGTATAAAGTGCTGATGTAGGAATTACGAATTCATTTGTGGTATATGAAATATTATATGTGATTTCAGAATTTTTTTCTAGATCTTCAGCATTGAATTTGAAAGTTAATAATGTAGCTTTATTCGTTTTTTTGATTTGTTCCAGTGTTCCTTGGATGGTTTTGTTTTGAAATTTAGCAGAAATTATATCATTGATTTGATAATGAAGGTTTTTGTCAATATTAATTTCGCAGGTAGTTTGAAAGTATCCTATATCTTTAATAGTCGCAATATGTTGTTGTTTTTCTATTATGGCTTGATCTTCTATTAACCAAGATTCGATAATGCCTTGATATGGGGCATAAATAGGTATGGCAAATTCAGAATATAATTTATTTTCTTTGTCTTGTAATGATTTTAATCTTTTAGGAAGATTTTGTTTTCTGAGTCGTGCATATTCTTTTCTTGTGTTTACAAGTTTATTATATGCTGTTTTATTTTTTTCAGATCTATATTTTGCTTTTAATGAATTGTATATTTTTAAACTTCTTATATCTTTTAATTTGCTTAGTTTATTGTAAGTATATAAATTTTGTTTATATTCTTCTATTTTTTCTTGAATAAGATTTAATTCTTCTAAGTATTCTGGAGGTAAAATTTCTGCAATTTTTATTTTGATATCTACTGTTTCTTGTGCTTGTTTTAAAATGCGAATTTTCCCTTGTTCAGGAGAAGAAAACGTTGTTATATAGTTTTCTAATGTACCTTGAATATGATCTTGTAAAGTAATAGTTTCAGGCTTCACAAGGTAAATTTCTACAGGTATTTTTTTTATTAAATATTCAAGATTCATGGGGTTATATATCATAAACATTGCTATGGCAATGAATAAAATACAACTTACAACTGTTAATATAATAGCAATCGAACTTTTTCTTTGTATTTGTTTATAACTTTCAGGAGTATGAACGGGCAATTTAGGGGAAAGTCGGACAAAATCATCGTCGTCATGTTCTTCCATTTCACTTAACTCTTCGTCAATATATTCACTATTATCCATTTGCTCAGATTCGTACTCAAATTTTTCGTCTGGAAATAATTCTTCTACATCTTTATCTCCAGGTAATTTTGTATCTTTTATATCAAAAAGCAATTCCCCAGTTTCTAAAAATTCATCCCCTTCTAATTGTTCAAAAATCAATTCATCAGAACTTGCGTGATCATCTGAAATTTCGCTGATAGCACTAGGATTCAAATATGAACTACCTGTTGCTTCAGATTCCCCCATATCTAATAATGGACTCATATCGTCCAATTCTTCTTCTAATCGCTGAATAAAAGTTGTTTTTTGACGTTTTAAAATTAAAGGTTCTTCGTCTACTAATAATATATTATCATTACCATTATGTTCTGCAACTGTAATGGTGGGTTGGTCCATTTTAATAAAACGCAATGTCTTTATTTCTGAACGATTAAATTGAATGTGACCTTTTGGTGAGGTATATGCTTTTACTTCACCATTTTCAATTAATTCTTCTAGTTCTTCCTTTTCGACTTGGAGTTCTTTTAAAACATCATTAAAAGAATAAAATTCGTTCTCCATGAATTTTCCCTCATTTTGCTGAATAAAATTTTGATAAAATAGGAAACATTTTTAGTGAATTACAATGTGGAGTCTAAATTAATCTATCCATTTAATTTTATATGGAGTTTATTGTACTATGTTTAAATAAGATATGCAATATTAAAAATAAAAGCTATATGAGAAAAAAATTATTGTTTAATTATAAAATACATACTACAATATAAAAATGTTGTAGTTGTTTAAGGAGTTTTTATGAGTTACATGAAAAGTTCTCTTTTATTACCTCAAACTATTGTAAAACATTATAAAATTATTCGAGAAATTAGTAGAGGAGGTATGGGAGTTGTATATCTTTGCCAAGATTTGAAAGTACAAAGAAATGTAGCCTTAAAAATCATATTAGTTGACGATGTCAACGAACAGAAAATTTTAACTAAACGTTTTATCCAAGAAGTAAAAATCGTTGCTCATTTAAATTATCCTAATATTGCAAAAATTTACGACTATGGAGTTTATCAAGGCGTACCTTATTTTGTGATGGAATACATTGAAGGAATGCCTATTCTAGAATATGTTCAAAGATTTGCAAAAGATAATTTTCGTGTGCAATTGAATTTAATGTTAGAATTGGCAAAAACATTAAGTTATATTCATTCTAAACGAATTATCCATCGAGATATTAAACCAAGTAATATTTTAGTACGTAAAAATGGAAAGCCAGTTTTATTAGATTTTGGCTTGGCAAAACTATACCAAAGTTCTACTAAATTAACACAGATAGGTATGATTATAGGTTCTCTCTATATGTCTCCTGAACAAGCTAAAGATGAGAGAGAAAAAATCAATGCACGTTCTGATATTTATAGTTTAGGGGCTGTATTTTATGAAATGACAACGGGATGTGCTCCTGTACAAGGTGAAAATATGATTCAAGTTTTAAACGATATCATTTACACGAGCCCACCTCTCCCTAGTAGTGTCAATCCAAAAGTTCCTAAAGTATTTGATGTCATTATCTCAAAAGCAATGGCAAAGGATTATAATGCACGTTATTTTTCTAGTAAAATATTAGCTAATGATTTAGATCGTATTTTAAATGCTAAGGCAAGAAAATCTCAGAAACGTGTAAAGTCAAATATAAATCAAAATCCACAACAAGTGCCGCCTAATGAACCAAAAAATGTCTCAGGAACAGAGCGTCAATTGCATCTTCCTGTATATGTGCCAGAAGATAAAATTGATGATAATACTCTATTATGGATATTTTTTTTATTCATCATTGGCTTACTTTTAATTTTTTTGATGATAACTTAATTTAAAAAAAAATAAAAAGAATGATTTTATATTTTATAACTAAATACTATTCAATGTGTTATAACTTATTTTAAAAAAAAATAAAAATTTGAAAGATTTTTCTTGCAATTTAAAAATAAAATTATATAATACAAAACATAAAGATGAAACAAAATTTTTATGCTAACGTAGCTCAACGGCAGAGCAGCTGATTTGTAATCAGCAGGTTGTGGGTTCAAATCCCACCGTTAGCTCCAAAAAAAAATTTGTCATCTAAATGGGTAGATTCCCGAGTGGTCAAAGGGGATGGACTGTAAATCCATTGGCAACGCCTTCGAAGGTTCGAATCCTTCTCTGCCCATAAAAATTTTCAAAAAATTCAATTCAAATTTTTTGAAAATTCAAATAATGAAAATAGTTTCATATTAATTTATATTAAATTTATTTATTAAATTAATATGAAATGTTTGTTTTAATATTTGAATATTTCGCGGGTGTAGCTCAACGGCTAGAGCCCTAGCCTTCCAAGCTAGTTGTGTGGGTTCGATTCCCATCACCCGCTTTTTTTATGCCTGCTGCTGTAGCTCAGGGGTAGAGCACTTCCTTGGTAAGGAAGTGGCCATGGGTTCAATTCCCATCAGCAGCTAGAAATTTCTATGAAATTCTTTACTTCAATTATCCTTTCCTTACATCTACAGAAATAAAAAATCCCTACAATAATTTCATAGAAGTAATACAGCGTTTAAATTCTGTAAATTTCAAAATACTAGCAACAAAATTCCTCCTTATTTTATCAACATTTCTCTTATATAAAAAAAATAAAAAAAATTTTATATAAAAAATTAATAAATTTCTTGCATTTATGTAAAAAAAAATTATAATTTTAGTTGCTAGACGCATGAATTATCGCTAGCAATTCTTAAAATGGAAATTTTAACGACTAGCAATTAGGGTAGTAAGTTATAATTTTAAATCCTATACTATATCAAATAGGATTATTCAGTAAAAATAAAAGATACGCAAAATAGTGAAAAAAGATTTTGCGTAGCATGCAGAGAGCCAAATTTTTTAGGAGATGTCCTTATGGCAAAGGAAAAGTTCGAAAGAACTAAGCCCCACGTCAATATTGGTACTATCGGTCACATTGATCATGGTAAAACCACATTGACAGCGGCTATCACAGAGACCTTATCTAGCTTAGGTCTAGCTCACAAAATGGCATTTGATCAAATTGATAAAGCACCCGAAGAAAAAACTCGTGGAATCACGATCCAATTATGCCACGTAGAATATGAAACAGAAGCACGTCACTATGCGCACGTAGACTGCCCAGGACACGCTGACTATATCAAAAACATGATTACTGGTGCAGCTCAAATGGATGGTGCTATCCTAGTAGTTGCAGCAACAGATGGACCTATGCCACAAACTCGGGAACACATCCTCTTGGCTCACCAAGTAAACGTTCCTTATATCGTAGTATTTTTAAACAAATGCGATGCAACTGATGAAGATATGATGGAATTATCTGAAATGGAAGTTCGTGAAACATTATCAAAATACGAATTCCCAGGAGATGAAGTTCCAGTGATTCGTGGTTCTGCTCTAGAAGGTTTGCAAGGCAAAGACACTAAATACGGTAAACAATCCATTATCGCACTTATGAAAGCAGTGGATGAATACATCCCCACACCAGCCAGACCAACTGACAAACCATTCTTAATGCCAGTAGAAGACGTATTTTCTATTAAAGGTCGTGGAACTGTAGGAACAGGTCGTATTGAACGAGGCATTATTAAAGTCAATGATCCATTAGAAATCGTTGGTATTAGACCTGAAATTAAGAAAACAGTTTGCACAGGCGTTGAAATGTTCCGTAAATTGTTAGATGAAGGTCAAGCAGGTGATAATGTTGGTTTACTATTACGTGGTGTAGAAAAGGATGAACTTGAAAGAGGACAAGTCCTTGCTAAACCAGGTTCTATTACTCCACATACAAAATTCAAAGCTACCGTATATATTTTGGATAAAGAAGAAGGCGGACGCCACAAACCTTTCTTCAAAGGCTATAGACCACAATTTTATTTCAGAACAACTGACGTAACTGGTACTGTAGATATTATCGGTGCAGAAATGGTTATGCCTGGTGATAATGTTACCTTAGAAGTAACATTAATTACTCCTGTCGCTATGGAAAAAGAATTACGTTTCGCTATACGTGAAGGTGGCAAAACCGTTGGTGCAGGTGTCGTAACAGAAATTTTGGGGTAATCCATGGCTAAGAAAAGTTCTCGTGAATACGTTACGCTGGAATGCTCTGAATGTAAAAATCGAAACTATCGCACCAGCAAACAGACAAAATCACGTGGTCCAAAAAAAGAAAAACAGATTGAAAAATTAGTTTTGAAAAAGTTCTGCAAATTTTGTCGGGAACATTCTGAACATCGCGAAAGAAAGAAATAGTTCATTGCTCGTAGTGCTCTAAGGAGTGCTACGAGATGGAACTTTTAATTGCTAGTTCAAGTCTAAATAAACTTTAACTAGCAATTCTCAATTTTGCAAAAAAAAATATTCAAAAAATTTATTTGATCAGTGTCCCAACACAAGGAGAATTAGGGAATGTTTTCATTGAGCTATAAGGGGAAACAAGGGAAAATCGTTCGTTGGAGCGTATTTCTTGCATCTGCAGCATTAATGATGTTTGGCGTTTATCGCTTTTATATTGGATTTCCTTACAATTCCGTTCTTGCAGAACAAAGACCAGATTTCTGGAAACGTTTATATCAAAACTTCTTCACTTTAGAAATCGAAACTTTAAACATTTCTATCGGTGTATCTCCTCGCTTATTGATAACTCTATCACTAGCTATAATAATACTCTTGCTATTAGCATATTTTTGTTTTAAACACGTTCGTACTTCTGAATTTTTAATCAATACAGAAGATGAAATGCGTAAAGTAGCATGGCCAACTCCTATGGAAGTAGTTGATTCTTCTGTTGTGGTTATTATAGTAATTATTGTAACGGGATTGTTTCTATTTGCTTCAGATATATTATTAGATAGAATACTTCGTCTATTTTTCTTTAAATAAAACTATTTAAACTCTAATTGCTACTGCAAAATCACAAATAGCAATTAGAAAGTTTAAATGTAAAGTATGGCTGGCTCACCAATAAGAAAGATACAGACGAATCTCTAATAACAATTAGAGATTGGAGATGAATAATTTGAAACTGAATGAAGAAAAAAATTCAGATTTAGAAGAACTAAATCAAGAAGAAGAAACAGATACTTCTTCAACTACAGAAGAAAGAACGATCAAACCGACCAATAGTACATTGGAATGGTATGTTCTACGAGTTCAAAGTGGTCGCGAAGATAAAGTAAAAGCCAGTCTAGAGAGCCGAATTGAACTGATGAATTTGAAAGATAAGATCAGTCAAGTCATCGTTCCTACAGAAAAAGTAACAGAAACTCGTAAAAATTACAAACGAGTGATTGAAAGAAAAATTTATCCAGGTTATGTTATGATTCACATGACAAAAGATGAACATACACATTATATTGTGCGGTCTGTTCCAGGAGTCGGTGATTTTGCAGGTACTTTAACAGAAGATGAAGTCAATAAAATGTTAGAAACTTGCAGACATAGCCATGATAAACCTAGACCAAAAGTGACTTTCTATATAGGTCAAACCGTTAAAATTAAAGAAGGTGCGTTTGAAAATTATGAAGGAATTGTTGACGAAGTCAACGAAGATAAAGCTATCATAAAAGTAAGAATAGGAATTTTTGGTCGATTCACTCAAGTAGAATTAAAATATTGGCAAATTGAAAATCCTGAAGTTTAATTTTCAATTTGCAATCAATATATATAAAAATAATGAATCACAAATTTTTTTATTGAGTTTTAAACAAAAATTGTATATAATAATTCACAAATGAATTGCTTTAACAACTCATATCTAATTGTTTCATAGAAAATAAAAAATAAGTTTAATTAATATGAGCAATTAGAAAAAAAAGTAATTAATTTCCTTTCTCAATGGGTCGAGGAAAATATGGCAAAAGAAGTAGTAGCAAAAGTAAAACTTATGGTGACTGGTGGTCAGGCAACTCCTGCCCCTCCTGTAGGTCCTGTTTTAAGCCAACACCAAGTCAATATCGGTGCTTTCGTTAGACAGTTTAACGAGATAACTCAGGAATACAAAGGAGTCAAAGTCGGTGTTATTTTGACTATCTACAAAGATAAATCTTTCGAAATGGTTATCAAAGGACCTCCTGTATCTGTTATGCTTAAACAAGCGGCAGGGATTGTAAAAGGTTCTGGTGTACCAAATCGTGACAAAGTAGGTAAAGTTACAAAAGCACAAGTTTTAGATATTGTTAGAAAAAAAATCAATTTTATGAATGCCTATGATGAAAATCATGCTATCAAACTTGTTGAAGGAACAGCTAAGAGCATGGGAATTGATATAATTCCTTAAAGTTCTATGAGTTTGGAATATTATAAACTAACAATTAGAATGCCCTAATTGCTAGTAAGATTAGTGAATCCTGTGCTAGTCTAAAGAAATTTTCAAATTATCAAATTATTAGCAGACACTAATTTTCACTAGTAATTAAGGAATTTTATCAACTAGCAATCAGGGTTTAGAGTAAATAAATATGGAAAACACCGAGGCAAAACCAAAAAGACGTCGTCCTGGACATCCCAACCGAAGACCGTCTTCCAAGAGACATTTAGAAAATGTCAAGAAAATCAATAAGCTAGAACGCTATCCATTAGAAGATGCCGTTGCCTTATTGAAACAAATGAAACCTAGCAAATTCAACGAATCTGTTGAAATTATGATGAAGCTAGGCGTTGATCCAAGAAAATCTGACCAAATGGTTCGAGGGTCAGTATCTTTACCAAAAGGTATAGGTAAAGAAGTCAAAGTCCTAGTATTTGCAGAAGGCGAATTAGCTGACGATGCTCAAAAAGCAGGTGCAGATTACGTAGGTTCTGTAGATATAGTAGAGAAAATTCTAAATGAAAACTGGATGGATTTTGACGTTGCAATCGCCCATCCTAGTATGATGAGACATCTCAGTAAACTAGGAAAAGTTTTAGGTCCCAAAGGTAAAATGCCTTCTCCTAAATCTGGCACAGTTACACCTGATGTAGCAAAAGCTGTTGTAGAATTTAAAGCTGGTAAAGTAGAATTTCGTACTGACAATGGTGGAAACGTACATGCACCAGTAGGAAAACTCAATTTTGCTGCCGAAGATCTTATCGTCAATATAGATACTTTCATGGAACATATTAGACATGTAAAACCAACTACAGCTAAAGGTACATATATCCAAAAAGTAGTCATTTCTTCTTCTATGGGTCCTGGAATTCCGTTAGAATTAAAACGCATCTAGTCCATTGCCCAAATTATTTCAATAAACAAATAGAAGGAGTTAAAATTATGTCTAAAGTTCTTCGAAAGCTAATGGCACAAGAATTACAAAAAAGTTTAGAGAACGTTGACTCTTTTATTCTTATCACGTACGATAAACTCAATTCTGAAAATACATATATTCTCAGAAGTGCAGTTCGTGAAAACAAAATGTCTCTAAAAGTACTTAAAAATTCTTTAGCTGCAATTACTTTCCAAAATTTGTACAATATAGATTTAAGAAATGAATTGACTGGACAAATTGCCATGGTATATGGTGGCGATTCCCCTGTTGAAGTAGCTAAGTTCCTTACAGAATGGGTAAAAAAACAAAAAAAATCC
This sequence comes from Planctomycetota bacterium, assembly GCA_017993505.1. Lineage (GTDB taxonomy): Bacteria > Planctomycetota > Uabimicrobiia > Uabimicrobiales > JABWCH01 > JAGOMP01. The sequence continues at coordinate 21,096 of JAGOMP010000001.1, read as the reverse complement.
ATCACCATTAAAGGTGGATGTTTGTATGGACAAGTTCTTCAAATGGAGCAAATTGAAGAATTGGCAAAAGTCCCTCCCAGAGAAGTTCTTCTATCTCTACTTGCAGGTGCTTTCGAAAGCCCCCTCAAACAAGTTCCTGTTCTTGTCAATTCTGCAATGCAGAATGTAAGCAATGGCTTAGGAAATCTAATCGAAAAATTAGAAAAACAAGCCAGTTAATCATTCGCCACATACAAAGTGTAAAGTGGCATTTAACTCTGATTGCTTTTAATTAATGGTTGCAATTAGAGAATATAACAGAAAATACAAACTTACACAATTCCACATTTTTTTGAGAATTGATTAAAATTTTGAAAATTCAACCTTTTTTAGATATATTGGAGATCGTGATGAGTGACTCTGTCAATAAGCTCCTAGAAGACGTAAATAAACTATCTGCAGCAGAAAAAAATGAACTTCTTATTGAAGTTTTCAAAGGCTATAATCTATTAGATCTCAAAGCTTTCAAAGATTTATTCTGCGAAGTTTTCGATGTAACAGCATCTGCTCCTGCTATGATGATGGGCGCAATGCCAGTAGCAGGTGGAGCAGCAGATACTACACCAGCAGAACCAACAGAATTCAACGTGATTTTAGTATCTGCAGGCGATGCAAAAATCAAAGTTATTAAAGCTGTTCGTGAAATCGTTTCTGACTTAGGTCTTAAAGAAGCTAAAGAACTAGTTGACACTGCACCAAAAGCAGTAAAAGAAAAAGTAAGCAAAGAAGAAGCTGAAAAAATCAAAGCCAAACTAGAAGGCGAAGGCGCCACAGTCGAAGTCAAAGGTGTATAATTTTTGAATATTGGATTGTTGTAAAACAATCCAATTTATTTATTCAATATTTACTTGAAATAATAGAAAATATTTATTCAATATTTACTTGAAATAATAGAAAAATTGAATATACAACATAGCATTTTTATGTATAGACAAGTAATAAATAAAAACTTGTCTATACAACGTCTATTTGTGAAGCCGAAAAGGCTTGTTTTTTTCCGTTCAAAAAAAACAAAAAACTCCATTCCAATATATGAAATTGCTAGATCATCCTAGCAGGAATCAAAGGATATATAGAATCCAAAGATATATGGTTACTCTACTTTATCCCAACTATTCAATTCAAAAAACATCATCAGTAAATGAAATTTTTATAAAATCTTATATATAAATAGCCTTGTCAGTAATATTATGATTCTCATTCAAAGTTTTTATAGTATGTAAAAATAGCCTTGTCACTAATATTATGATTTCCTTCATTTAAAGTTTTTATAGTATTTAAAATATATTTAATTTAATTGAATACCCTAGCAATAAGGTAGTGGTGTTTTTATGCTTTTTTAACTTTTTCTAACAAGGATGTAGGATGAAATATTTTCCTAATCAAAGATATTTCGGAAAGCATCAGGAAATTATGGAAGTTCCTGATTTAGCTGAGCTTCAAATAAAATCTTATGAAGAGTTTTTACAATATAAAACTCCGTCCATTTGTAGAGATGATAAAGGTTTACAAGCTTTAATCAACGAATTCTTTCCTATTTATAGCTACAATCAAAAATATATTTTAGAATTTATTGGATACGAATTAGGAAAACCAAGATATTCTTTAGATGAATGTCGTGAGTTAAAGCTTACCTATGGTGCCCCTTTTAAAATTAGAGTTCGTCTTATTAATAAAACAGATGAATCAAAAATCAAAGAAGAGGAAGAGGAAGTTTATTTAGGAGAAGTTCCTCTAATGATTGGGGGCGGAGAATTTATCATCAATGGTGCAGAACGTGTAATTGTAAGCCAATTACATCGCTCTCCAGGGGTAGATTTTGAAGAAGACAACACTGCTGGTGAAAAACGCCTCCATAAGTGTTTAATCATTCCAGAACGAGGAAGTTGGATTGATGTAACAGTCACACGAAAAGACACATTAGTCATTCAAATCGATAAAAATGGAAAATTTCCCATTACCATGTTTCTACGTGCCTTGGATGAGATGTATTCTACTGATGAAGCCATTTTAAAATTATTTTATGGTGTAGAAAATGTCTCATTAAAAACAGCAAGTGCACAAAGCAATGCATCTAAAAAACTCTTGCGACGATATTTAGCAAGTCCCTTAGAAATAAAAAACGATTCAACCGACACACACTTAGTTCTTCCCGCTGGTATTGTACTAGAAGAATCAGAAATCGCTAGAATTTTAGATAGTGATATTAAAGTTGTTCCTGTTTTAAAACCAAGAGTAGAATCAGATATTCAATTAACAGAGGCCGAGGGTGCTTCTAAAGATATAACTCGAGATTCTAAAAATGTTCGTTTAGACACATTAATTTTAAAAACATTAGAAAAAGATCTTACAAGCGATAGAAATAGGGTCGAGGATCCTACTTCAGATAAATTAAAGAATACAGATAAAAATTTAGAAGGTTACACAGCTGCATTGGCAAAAATTTACGCTAGATTACGTTCTGGAAACCCATTTAATTTAGAAAAAGCCAAAAGCATCTTAAGTGAAAAATTTAAAGATCCTTCTCGCTATCGATTAGGACGAGTGGGAAGATTTCGATTGAATCGAAAATTCCATCAAAACGTAGATCCCGAACAAATGGCTCTCACGCCAGAAGATCTTATTAATTCTATTCGTTATATTATGTTACTTCGTGATGATCGAGGTAAAGTTGATGACATTGATCATTTAGGCAATCGTCGCATTCGCACAATCACAGAATTAGCTGGAGAAGAATTCCGAAAAGGTTTTAGTAAGCTCAAACGCCATATTCAAGAAAAAATGAATGTGGAAGGTGATGAACCACTTAATCCTAAAAATTTAATCAATCCCAAAACAATTTCCTCAGCCATTGAATTTTTCTTTGGACGTGGTGAATTGTCTCAAGTAGTGGACCAAACAAATCCATTAGCACAATTAACTCATGAACGACGTTTATCTGCCTTAGGTCCAGGCGGTTTGAATAGAAAACGAGCAGGATTTGATGTTCGTGACGTTCATATTTCTCATTATGGACGCATTTGTCCGATTGAAACTCCTGAAGGTAGCAATATTGGTTTAATTTCTAGTCTTTCCATATATTCTAATATTGATGAATATGGATTTTTACAAACGCCTTATCGTGTAGTAAAAAATGGAAAACTCACAAATGAAATTAAATATTTACGTGCTGATGAAGAAAAAAATCAATATATGACTCCTTCAGACTTAGAAACAAAAGAAGATGGACAAATTGTTGGTTCTAATATTATGGTTCGTTACAATTCTGACTATCGATTTGTAGATCCAGAACAAATTAATTATTGTGATATTTCTTCTAAACAAATGGTAGGAGTATCAGCAGCATTGATTCCTTTTCTTGAACATGACGATGCTAACCGTGCTTTGATGGGATCCAACATGCAACGTCAAGCAGTTCCTCTAGTCAAAACAGAACCTCCTATTGTTGCTACAGGAATGGAAGAAATTGTTGCACGCAATTCAAGTATGGTCATATGTAGCGAGGCTGATGGTGTTGTAACATATTCAGATGCTCAAAAAATTCGAATCAAACCAGATAATCCTAAAGATTTAGATGACGAAGAACTGGAATACACACTTCGAAAATTCGTTGGATTAAATGAACGAACTTGTTTAAATCAAAAAACGATTGTCAAAGAAGGTGATCGAGTCAAAAAAGGACAAGTCATTGCAGACGGTGCAGCCACATGTAAGGGTGAGTTAGCTCTTGGTAAAAACGTTCTTGTTGCATTCATGCCATGGAACGGTTATAACTACGAAGATGCTATTATTGTTTCAGAAAAACTCGTGCGAGATGACTACTATACTTCTATTCATATTGATGAATTTGACGCTGAAATCCGTGAAACAAAACTTGGGCGAGAGGAATTTACACGTGATATTCCTAATGTTTCAGAACGTGCTCTGCAAAATTTAGATGAAACAGGTGTTGTTCGAGTAGGTACTATGGTTCATCCTGGCGACATCCTCGTTGGGAAAGTCACACCCAAAACAAAGTCCGAATCTACCCCAGAAGAAAAATTACTACATGCTATTTTTGGACGTGCTGGTGAAGATGTTAAAAACGATAGTAAAGAAGTACCTTCTGGTGTGGAAGGTATTGTAATTGGCAGAAGTAAATTTACTCGAAAAATAAAAACATCTAGTGAAGACAACAAATTAGAAAAAGAAGAACTTAAACGATTAGAAGATGAATCAATCGAACAGACCTATGAACTTTTGAAAAAACTTTATAGTGAAATAACAAAAATGACTGGGACATATCCAGTAAATAAAAAAACAGGTGCCACTGTAAAATGGAGAGAAGGCGATTACACACCGAAAAATTTAAAAACACTCAAAGAAAGCCTCAATGTTTACAATTTACAGATGGCTGAAAATGATCCAGAACAAAATTACAAACTTGCTGCTCTTGTAAAAAAATACATGGATAAAATTTCCGAAATTGAAGATCAAAAAGTCAAGAAAAGCATGGAAATTCAAAACGGTCATGAGCTTCCTATCGGAGTTTTAGAACTTGTCAAAGTTTACATTGCTACAAAACGAGTCTTATCTGTAGGGGATAAAATGGCAGGTCGCCACGGAAATAAAGGTGTTATTTCTAAAATTTTACCAGAAGAAGACATGCCATTTCTTGAAGATGGAACTCCCATTGAAATTATTCTCAACCCTTTAGGTGTGCCTTCTCGTATGAACGTAGGACAGATTTTAGAAACACACCTTGGATGGGCAGCACATCACCTAGGATTTCAAGCCATTACACCAGTTTTTGATGGTTGTGATGAAGAGGAAATTAATGAGAATTTGGAAAAAGCAGGATTGCCACGCACTGGCACTACTACTTTATATGATGGAAGAACAGGAGAACCTTTTAATCAAAAAGTAACTGTCGGTTATATCTACATGTTAAAATTACACCACTTAGTAGATGATAAAGTACATGCACGATCCACAGGTCCCTATTCTTTAATTACACAACAGCCTCTAGGTGGTAAAGCACGATCAGGTGGACAACGGTTTGGTGAAATGGAAGTTTGGGCACTAGAATCATATGGTGCAGCCAGTATTTTGCAAGAACTTTTGACTGTAAAATCAGATGATTTAGAAGGACGAAATAAAATTTATGAATCCATGGTCAAAGGAAAAAATACACTAGAACCAGGTACGCCTGTATCTTTTGAAGTATTAATGCACGAAATTAAAGGTCTTGCCTTAGACATGCAACTTCATAAAAGAAAAAATTCTTATCAAAAAGATAAAGACAAAGATGACTAATTAGAATTAGTCATAAGTATAGCTTGGAATGCATTTTATCATTCCAAGCTAGAACTTTTTACAAATAAAAGTTCTTATTTTTATTAAACGGTTAAAACCTCTTTCAGGAGCTCTTCCGAATGGTTGACGCTTTTTATGATCGAATCAATGATTATGGTTCAGTAACCATTAAATTAGCTTCTCCCAAAGACATTACAAATTGGTCTCATGGAGAAGTAAAAAAACCAGAGACCATCAATTATAGAACATATAGACCAGAAAAAGACGGTCTATTTTGCGAACGAATCTTTGGACCAGAACGAGATTGGGAATGCTATTGTGGACGATATAAAGGCATGAAGCACAAAGGTATTGTGTGTGATCGATGTGGAGTACGTTTAGCACCTTCCAAAGTTCGTCGTAAAAGAATGGGACATATTAATTTAGCTTCTCCTGTTGCCCATATTTGGTTCTTAAAAGCTACACCTAGCCGCTTGAGTACTCTTTTAGGAACAAAAGTTACCTCTCTAGAACGTGTAGTCTATTTTCAGGAATACATGATTATTAATCCCAAGGGAACGCCTCTTAAAAAATTTGAAATATTAACAGAAGAAAAATTTAAAGAAGCACAACAAAAATACGGTGAAGATTCATTTGAAGCGGGAATGGGTGCAGAAACCGTTAAAAAAGTATTACAAAATCTAGATTTAGAAGAAATTGTCCAAGATCTCAACAAACAATATGAAAAAACAAATTCAAAACAAAAACAAAAAGATATTCTCAAACGCTTAAAACTAGTAAAAATGATTCAAGAATCTGGAAATGATCCTTCTTGGATGATTCTTGATGTAATTCCTGTGATTCCACCAGAGCTTCGTCCTCTCATCATGCTAGATTCTGGCAATTTTGCAACGAGTGACTTAAATGATTTATATCGCCGACTCATTAATCGAAATAACAGACTCAAAAAATTATTGGAAATGAATGCTCCCGAAGTGATCATTAAAAATGAAAAAAGAATGCTTCAACAATCTGTGGACGCACTTTTTGATAATTCTAGGTGTAGACGTCCTGTTTTAGGAACAGGCAGTCGCCCTTTAAAAAGTCTCACGGACATGATTAAAGGGAAACAAGGACGATTCCGTGAAAATTTATTAGGTAAACGTGTAGACTACTCTGCCCGTTCTGTTATTGTTGTAGGACCAGAATTACGCCTCCATCAATGCGGTTTGCCTAAAAAAATTGCTTTAGAACTCTATCAACCCTTTATTATCCACAAATTACGAGAACTAGGACATGCTGACAATATCAAAAGTGCCAAAAAAATGCTCGAGAAAAAAGATGAGCGAGTTTGGGATATTTTAGAAGATGTCATTCAAAACCATCCTGTTCTTTTAAACCGTGCTCCAACATTACATAGAATGGGTATTCAAGCATTTATGCCCATTTTAACAGAAGGAAACGCCATTAAAATTCATCCACTTGTCTGTTCAGGATTCAACGCTGACTTTGATGGCGACCAAATGGCTGTTCACTTACCACTTTCTATTGAAGCTCAAGTAGAAGCAACTACTTTAATGCTAAGTACAAACAATATCTTTTCACCAGCTAATGGAAACCCTATTATTGCTCCGAACCAAGATATTGTTTTAGGTTGCTATTACTTGACAAAAGAGCGTCCCATTTCTCCAGCAGAACGAATTTCTGTAATGTCTTCTTATGAAGAAGTGTTCATGGCTTCTGCTCATGGAAAAGTAACATACCATACGCCTATTTGGTACTTATTGGAAAATAAAGAAATCATTCCAAAACCAAAAGAAGAGAATACGCAAGGAAATGGTCGTTATATTCGAACTACAATTGGTAGAATTATGTTTAATCGCATTCTTCATCCTGATATGCCATTTTACAATTGCGATATGGACAAAAAAACATTAAATAAAGTAATTGCAGAATGCAATATTCGAATGGATCGTGCCACTACATTGACTCTTCTAGATGATATCAAATCACTTGGATTTACAATTTCTACTTTAGGTGGTATTTCTTTTGCTAAAGACTATATGATTATTCCAAAAATAAAAGAAAAAGTCATTCAAGATACACAAAAAGAAGCTGAAATCCAAGAACTTGCATTGAAACAAGGTAGTGTTACCTATGAAGAAAAATACCAACGTATCATTGAATATTGGACACGTGCAAGAGAACTTCTTGGAAAAGCCTTGATGGAAGAATTAGCCAATGACCATGGAGAAGATGGAAAACAATTTAATCCACTTTATTTAATGGCAGCATCTGGTGCTCGTGGTAGCCAAGACCAAGTACGACAATTAGCATCTATGCGTGGTTTAATTGCAAAACCAAACGGTGCGATTATCGAAACACCAATTATTGCAAGTTTTCGAGAAGGGTTAAAAGTATTAGAGTACTTCAGTTCTACTCACGGTGCACGAAAAGGTTTGGCAGATACAGCATTAAAAACAGCGGATGCAGGGTATTTAACTAGAAAACTTGCTGATGTTGCTCAAAATGTGGTTATTAACGAAGATGATTGCGGAACAGTATTTGGTGTGTCAAAATCTGCTGTCAAACAAGGAGATGTAATCAAAGTTACCTTGGCAGAAAACATTACAGGACGCGTATCTTGTGATGAAATCATAGATAAACAAACAGGCGAAGTTGTTGTCCATGAAAATGAACTCATTACTTCAAATATTGCGAAGAAAATTGAATCTTTAGGTCAAGAAGTTGTTAAAGTACGAAGTGCTTTAACTTGTGAAACACCTCTTGGAATCTGTGCAAAATGTTATGGTATGGACTTATCTTCTAGTAAATTAGTTGAAAAAGGTCTTGCAGTTGGTATCATTGCAGCTCAATCTATTGGGGAGCCTGGCACGCAATTAACTATGCGTACATTCCACATTGGAGGTATTGCAGTTAAAGCTACAGAACAATCTACATTAGCACTTTCTATCAAAGGCACACATGTCTACATTACTTATAATGGTTTAATGTTGGGCAAAAATAGAGATGGAAATCACATTGTCTTGAATAAATTGGGTGGAATTGATTTACGACATGAAGAACTCATTGAAGTAGATAAAGGTGCACAACTTAAAGTTGCTGTAGATGCACAACTTAAAGTGGGAACGATGTCTGAAGTCGTAGCTGTAGGAAGAGGCGGAAAAGAATATAAAGCTCATATAGACGGAACAGTCAAAGAAATTCGTGGCACATATGATGCAAAACGAGTAGCCACTTCAAAATGTACTATTGTACTTGTATATTCTGAAAGCATACAACTACAACGTGGCTCTATTATGAAAAAATTGCCGAAGATTAATAAAATCGTTGAAGACAAGATGACATTAGATCGAAGCATGGACGGAGTAGTGATTGCTGAATGGGATCCACATAGCAAACCAATTCTAACGGAAGTCAGTGGCTTTGTACGATACGTAGACATCATTGAAAATGTTACTTTTCATTATGACAAAAAAACAAAAGTTATTACAGATCTCAAAGGGGAAAAACACCCTTGCATTCATATTATGGATGATAATAACGAAGTTCTTATGTCATACACATTGCCAGATAAAGCACGTATTGAACCAGATATCGAAGACAACACTTATGTAACAACGGGTACACTTCTTGCAAAAGTTCCAGAAGAAATTACTGGTACTCAAGATATCACAGGTGGTTTGCCAAGAGTAACAGAAATTTTAGAAGCCAGACGCCCCAAAAATCCAGCTGTGATCAGCGAAATTGACGGGATTGTTACAAACTTAACAGATAAGAAAAAAGGCAAACGAACCATCACAGTATATAATGAAGAAAATAATATCACCCGCGACCATGTTATATCTTTTGGAAAAGATATTCGAGTGGCTTTACATGATAGAGTCAAAGCTGGTGATGCACTTGTAGATGGTGCAAAAATACCACAAGATATCCTTAAACACTGTGGGGCAATGCCATTACAAACATACTTATTAGATGAAATTCAAAAAGTATACCGTTCTCAAAACGTACGCATTGACGATAAACACATTGAAATCATTATTTCTCAAATGATGCGTAAAGTTAAAATTGATAAACCAGGTGATACAGAATTCCTACCAGGTAGTGTAGTGGATAAATTTTTATTCCAAAGAGTTAATGAAGAAATGAAATCTACTGGAAAGAAAATGGCAACTCATAAACCACTTCTACTAGGAATTACAAAAGCATCACTACAATCTGATTCATTTATTAGTGCTGCCTCTTTCCAAGAAACGACAAAAGTACTCACTGAAGCTGCATTGTCTGGTAAAAGAGATAATCTTCTTGGTTTAAAAGAAAATGTTATTTTAGGTCATATGGTTCCAGCTGGAACAGGATTTAAACGATACGTTCGTAGTAAACTAAGAGTTGCCTCTACTCAAGAAGAGATAGAAAAGGAGAGCATGGCAGAAAATGCATAGCAAATATCTTTGCATTTTTAAAGAAAAAATATAGTCTTAAAAAAAAGTAGCTATTTAAATAGCTACTTTTTTTTATCAAAAATCATATTTTACATAGGAAGATAAAAACTACTTAATTTTTTTATTTCCTTTTACTTGGGAACTGAAAAACTACTTAATTTTTGTATTTCCTTGTCTGTAAAAATTTGATCTCCACCCATTTTCCAACGCCATTGACCGACCTTATTTGGTTCGTTCATACGAATTTGTATATCGGTTCCAGGAATTATATTAGGAAGACCGAGAATATCTTGCATGGCAATGATGGAATATTGAATTTCAGGACTATGATGGAGAGCAGAAATGACTTTCCAATGGACTTCTTTCTCTGTATTGTTTTTATTTAAGAAATCTTGGTATCGTAAAAAAAGTTCGGCTGCAACTTCATCTTTTTGTAGATTTTGGTATATTCCCATTAGTGTTTCGTTATCATGAGTCCCTGGATAAAAGACATATTTTTTTGTAGTAGCTACATTGCGTGGTAAAAATTCATGACTATTAAAAGGAACTTCAGGGGACTCCATATAATAAAGGCGTTCCCATTCTTCAGCATGTATGAATGGAACTTCACGTAATATTTCTTTTGTAATAGGAATCATTTGTCCGTTTTTTGTTTTCCAACATAAATCGTGCCAACGTACAAATTCATATACGCCCATTCCTGGGGCTTGTAGTTCATTTTTAAGTTCTATAACATCGTCTGTAATTACGCCTAGATCTTCTGCAATTAGGGGAAGTTGATTTAAAGGAAGATTCATTTTCTTCGCTAAATTTTTGAATAATTGAATTCCTGGACCTTTTTTCCATTCACCATACTGAGCTGTATTAATGGTATTCCCTTGTTCATCTTTTGTTGTAGATTTATCTGCAGGAATTTCCCAATATCCTGCAAATCCACGGAAATGATCAATGCGTACTTTATCAAATAAACTGAGTTGGTGCATAAGGCGTTTGCACCACCAATCTAAAGTCTCAGGATTTAGACTAGGCTCATTTGGTTTCTCCCATTGATAAATAGGATTGCCCCAAAATTGTCCAAGAACTGGTGAAAAGTAATCTGGTGGAACGCCAGCATAACAAGTTTGATTTCCATCTTCATCTAATTTAAAAATCGTCTGATTTGCCCATACATCTGCACTGTCAGGTGCAACATAGATAGGACAATCGCCAATAATAATAATGTTTTTGCTATTGGCATATTCTTTCAGTTTATTCCATTGAGACCATGCTACCCATTGTAAGAAAACATTCATTTCAGCGTAGTCACAGATGTCTTTATATATCTCGAGTTTTTCTTCTGTCCAATTTTTTGGTAGAGTTGTCTGTCCTTGTTGTGATTTTTGTCCTTGTTTTGATCTTTGTCCTTTTTGTCTCGGTTTTGATTTTTGTCCTTGTTGTGATTTTTGGTCATACTGTATAACAAAAGCAAGATTTTTATCAAAGATTTCTTTATTTTTAAATTCTTCATCCCAATCAAACCAAGTTGTCTTGTCCTTATCTTGTAGATGAATTTCTTTTATTGCCATGAAATAAATATAGTTGTCAAGCCAATATTTTTGTTCTTCTTTGAATTTCGTATAGTCTTTTTGTTGATCGAGACCATCTTGGATAAATCGTTGAAATGCTGTTTCTAAAAGAGGTTTTTTTTGTTCCCAAAGTAAACCATAATTGATTTTATTAGGATGTTCATGTTGGAAAAATTCATAGTACTTTTCGAGTTCTTCTGGTTCAAGGGTTTTCCAATTGGGATTTTGAAGTAAATCTTCTAAATCAATATAATTTGGATTGATCGCAAAGGCAGAGGGTGAATAAAAGGGAGAGTCGTGTATAATGGTAGGACCAATAGGCAAAACTTGCCAAATTGTTTGTTTTGCTTTTTGCAATTGGTCGATAAATTCGTAAGCAACTTTTCCAAAGTTTCCTATGTCTTTCGCTGGTAAAGAAGAAATAGGAAGTAAAATACCAGTTTGTTTATTCATAATTTTTGATTTACTCCTTTAATTATATTTTTTAATTTTTGAAAAATATAGTTTTGTTTACAATAAAGTACGAAGTTTTTATAATCTTGATAATTTTTACATATTGTGTATATGTATTTTAGCGAAATATCTTTTTTGATATCCTATTTTTCTTGGTTTTGTATTAATTGACCATTTTGTAAAGTATAGGATACATCGCATAAAGAACATAAATCATCTTGGGCATGGGCTACCCAAAGTATAGTAAAATCGTTATTTTGTCTCAATGTTTGTAAATGTTCTAGTATTTTATTTCGCAAAGACCAATGTAATCCTGAAAATATTTCATCAAATAAAAACAAATGATGCTTTGTAGGGGATAGATTGCGATATAGATGATATTTTAACAATGTGCGTAGGATGGCGACTCGTTTTTGTTGACCATAAGAAAGTTGGTGCGGATAATGTTGTAATAAACTGTAAGGTAATTCTAATATTTGCCATAATTCTTCTGTTTTTGTCCAAAGTTGTCCATGGAGTTTTAAAGGTGCTCTATGAATGACTTCTTGTAACGACGACTTAATCATCCAGTTAGGATCTAAGGAATCGCTAGAATCTTGGTATACACAATGAATATTTTCGCTTTGTTCTTTTTTGATTTTATTCAAAGAAATTTCTTGATTTTGCCATTGAAATGACCCTGTATCTGGTTTTTGAATTCCTTGTATAATGTTCATTAATGTGGATTTACCTACACCATTAGGTCCTTGCAAATAAACCCAATAATTTTCAAATAAGAGTAAGTCTAGTTGATTTAAGACTATGTGCGTATTATATTTTTTTGTGATGTTCGATAATTGCAAGAATGGTTTTTGTATATTCGATGTTTCTTGTTTTTTAAGTTTGTGAAATTCAGGCAAAGGATGAAAATAAAAAGAATTATTTGGCTCTATAATGCTCTTATATTCTTGAATCTCATGCGAGATAATTAATAAAGTACACCCTTTTTTTTGTAGATTTTGAAAACATTGCAATAAAATTTGGCGTCCTTGAACATCAATAGAAGCCGTAGGTTCATCTAAAATATATATTTTGGGATTTTTTGCAAGTGCTAAAGCAAGCATGCAACGTTGGATTTGTCCAGCAGATAATTCATGTGGATATAGATTTAAAATATGTGGTTCAATTTGCAATATATCTATAATTTCCTCTATAGAATATTGAGGAATGCTATATTTTAAGATGAGTTTTAATTGATTTTGGATAGTTTTCCAAGGATGCAATGTTTTATAAGGATCTTGTGGAATATATACAATATATTTTCCACGGATATGTTTCCAATCTTTTTCTTGAAGTTCTGTATTGGTATATGTTTTTCCATCCAAATGGAGTTGAAATTGTCCTTGTAGAGTTGCATTTTCTAAAAGTCCGTTTAAAGCCAAAGACAACGTACTTTTCCCACAACCAGTTTCTCCAAAAATGCCAAAAATGGAGTTTTCAGGAATTGAAAAAGTAATATTAGAAAAGATAGGATCTTTCCTTTGTGGAAAACGAACTGTAAATTCTTGAAATTCAATAATATTTTCCATTTATACTAAACGTCTTTGCAAATAAAGTTGAGTTATAATTTGGTACGTGTCAATTTCTGAAGGAGAACTATCTCCTCTAGGGCGTACGTACACAATTTTAGGAGAACGCAAAGAATACTTATTGTCTTGGTCACGAAGAATATCTTCAAATTTAACAGTGACAATAATAGATGGCGTGAGTTGAATTCCTTGTTGAATGCCACTAGAAGTACGTGTTTCAATCATTTGACCTGTTACAAGAAATTCTGTTAAAATGCGTTGAATAATTTCTTTATTTTGTTCTAAGGCAAGCCCAGCAGTTCGCCCAATTTCGCGCCATTGATTTTGATCTAAACAAGACAATTGGTATGTACTAAATGTTTGTGGCCCTCGATCACTGGTACTCCAATAAGCCCCTGTAATCGCTAAATCTAACAAATATTCTGTTTTTTTCTTCATCCATTGATTTGTTCGTTGACCAATAGGATATGTAGAATTAGGAATTTTAACAATAATGCCTTCATGACCTTGGTTTATGAAAAACTGATACCATTTATTTACTTCTTGTGTGTTTTGTACTTCATAAGATTCTGAAATAGTAATGGGCAAAGGTAAAGGTTGATTCTTACAAGATATAAGTAGAGATTCTAAAATTTTACGACGTTGATATAAAGGGAAACCTGTTAAATCTTGCCCATTATAATATAATATATCAAATAAAACATATGATAAACGAAGGGGCATTTCTTGATGACCTTGTAAATATCGATAAATTTCATAGACAGTAGCTTGCCGTTTATGATCTAATTGCCACACAGTTCCATGAAGTTCGCCATCCACAATATATGAATTTGCTGGAATCATTTGCAATGTTGGTTTCAGATTATACACCAATTCTAGCCAATCATTTTTTCTACGAGTAAAAGCAGCATATTTTGTTGTATGGTTTCGAAATGTCTCTTTATGTGACATCAAACGAATCCCATCATATTTGCATTCTAATATCATAGGAAATGATTTATGTTCTTCGACACCACCTATGGCTAGTGCTGGGCTAATAGCTTGCAATGGTTTTAAAACAATTTTATGTAAACCTTGTATGCCTTCTGTTTCTAATAAATGAACAGTGTCATATATATTGCTTAAATCAATAGCATACTGGATATTATGTATAGGAATTTGATAATATTCTGCTAAGGCTTGTACAATATTGTCCATTCGATATTCATAACCAAAATTCAATCGACGTAAAATAAGACGTACTAAATAATATCGTTCTAAACGACCAGCTCTTGTAAATAAATCAATCAACACATCTTTTCTTTTACGAATACCTAATTTAGGTAAATTTCGAAGAATAATCAATACTTCTTTAGCAGAAATTGGTGGGTCAGATTTTATCAAGGAACATTTTTCTGAAAAAAGCATTCCAATATCACTCATCTGTGGCAAAAGTCCACGCAATTTTTCAGGAGAATCTAATCGCAAACAAGAAAGAACTTGCAATAGGCTATCTTGGCCAATGCGAGAATTTTTTCCATAAAATGGATCGCCCATCAGTATACTGACTTTTTCTAACATACTTAGGCCACAAGTTGTTTGCAGAAATTCAACTGCAAGTTGTTGATTATCTATGCATTCAGCATGATTATACGAAATCTGAAACATAGATTGACATTTTTGAGGAGTGATCCCAGACAATGGAAGATAAAGACCATACAACAAACTAAAAAAAGGAAGAGAGTCAAGCGAATCGTCTTCAGCGTTGGGATTTTCTTCTAAAGTATATTGTAAAGCATAGCACAAACTAAGTGGAATTTCTAATATATCTTTTAAATAGAATATACTTGGTTGACGACTCAATCCCTTTTGTGTTAATAATTTGTATGCACTAATTAAATCTAGTTCTTGCAACCAATCTTGTATGTTATTTTGTAATACGATTTGCATAACTTTTACCTAAATAAAAAAAATATTCCTATATATCACACAAATATTATACAGAAGAGAAATGTATTTAACAACGAAAAAATATTCTATCCTATTTACTTTGCCTTTCCTAGGCTAGAAATCATAAAAATTTGTTTGATTTTTTATAATATATTATAGATAATAAGAATTCTAGATGAAATTATAAAATAGATAAGAATTCTAGATGAAGTTCTAAAGTGAAAGGGTAATATATGAAAAAAGTAATTATTTTAACTTTATTATGTACATTATTAATGAGTTGTGGTACAACTAGTAGTCCCAATGGTGGTTTTATTCCTGATAGTTATTTTAATACAAAATTTACTATGTTGCCAGGTACTGGAAATAATCGTTTAGTACAAGATTGTTTAGTGGAAACTTTTATTTATCCATTTGTGGATGTAATGAATTTTGCAACATTCCGTTTTATTTGGGATCATAGTGATTTTCCTTGTAGTGGATTTGTTCATACTATGCTAGATGTATTGGCAACTATTCCAGGATATAGCCATACAGATATTCGATTTAAAAAGGTTTTTGGATTTGGCGATACAGGTACAACAATAGAAGAAACTGTGGAAGAATATCCTATGTTTCCTTCTCAAAAAAAATAGTTGATTATATTTTTTTGAATGATCTTCTTTAGGTCTAGTACCTAAACATTATTCTCCTTATAACAGATTTTAAACGCCGATAATTATAAATTCGGCGTTTTTTTAAATATATAAAAAATGAAAACAATTATTTATTTATTTTTTCTATTTCTAGCCTTTGCTTGCCAACGAAGTGTACATTTTCAAACAAATACAAAAAAATATACGTATCGAAATCCTATTGCACCGTTAGAACATATCCCTTTAGGGAAACAAATGCAACCAACTATGAAAAATGCTTATCTTCAATGGCAAGTCGAACATGATAATATTGTTCAGTCTCTGGAACAAAACAAGTTAGCGGTCTACGAAGCACATCGCCGAGTTCAATATCATTTAGATACTATGATTTCTATACAATCACCTCGCATTGCACGTCAACTTCAAGCTTATCAAAAATTATATAACAACTTGTTAGACGAAGTAGAAAAACGCGTACCTACACGCATTTTAGAAAATAAATATCGTCATTTGAAACGAGAAATACAAAATATTTTTACAATGGAGACACTATGAAACTGTTTAGTATTTTTCAAAGACAAAATAAAACAAAAAAAATAAATGATGATTGGGAAGAAATCGATTTTTTAGATATTTCTTGCACAGATACATTGAAAAAAAAATGCATTGAAGTTTTTGGTGAAGAGGCTGTGGAAGAATTTGACCATTATACTATTCAAGAAGAAATTGGTCGTGGGAAAATGGGCATTGTATACAAAGCATTTCACAATCAAGATAAACAAACATATGCATTAAAAATCATGCCCAAAGAAGTGATCCATGAGCAGAAAGCCATGGAACGATTTTTTCAAGAAATTCGTATTTTACATTCCCTTTCGCATGAAAATATTGTTGGGTTTCACAAAATTGGTGTATGTGATGAAACAATTTTCATTGTTATGGAATATGTACAAGGAACAGATTTAGATAAATTTTTACGAAAAAAAGCACCACTCACAGAACAACATTCTTTAAAACTCTTAATTCCTATTCTAGAAGCTCTAGTTCATGCATATTCACGCCATATTGTGCATTTAGATTTAAAACCTGCCAATATTTTACTGGTAGCCAATACAGAACAACCAAAAATTGGCGATTTTGGTCTTGCTAAATTTTCTACAGAAGATAACAATGAACAAACATTTGGCACTCCAGCCTATATGTCGCCAGAACAAATTTTGCAAAAAAAATTAGACATTCGAGCAGATATTTATGCTGTGGGATCTATCTTATATCAAATGCTTTCTGGAAACCGTCCTTTTTACCACCTAGAAACACCTTCTTTACTTTTAAAAGTAAAAACAGAGGAAGAAGCACAAGATATACAAGATTTAGTGCCAGACATTACACCTTCTTTAAGAGACATGGTAACAAAAGCAGTGGCACGAGAACCAAAAAAACGATACCAAACTCCCAATGCATTCTTAGCAACAGCACAACTTGTACAACAAGAAATTTTACAAAAAAAGACACAAACACGATATGTACCAAAAGCCTTGGAAGAACTACATAAAAATGCTACAAGCTCTACATTCAAGCCAAAACAAGAAGAATCCATCATCATGATGACTGCTTCTCGCTATGAAATCGACGAAGTTTTACAAACATTTGAACGTGAAATCAAAGACTTTCAAACAACACCTGTAGGAAATGCTTTAGTGGAAGAATCTAGGCGTGGCATGGATGAATTTGAAGAAACACTCATTTCTATTACTAAAGTTACAGGTGCGATGTTGCCTTTGTCAGATCAACTTGCAAAAAAAATTCTTACTATATTGAATACACCAGACTTAATGAAAAGTATTTCTGCAGTTTTAGGAACAAATATTACAGAAGAAGAAAAAAACACATTGCAAGAATTGAAATACTTCATCCTGCTACGAGGAAACGCACTTACAAAAAATTCAGAAACATTAAACATTATCAATAAAGGGAAAGGATATTTACGCTCTAAACTTCAAGAATTCAGTAACATTACCATCAATAAAAATTTCAATGAAAAAATTAAAAAATATTTAGAATATCTTGTAGACAATGTACTCAAAGCATATCATGATATTTTTATAGACGAACTTCGAAATTGTAAAGATAAAGACGAAGCAGAATGCTACTTACAAAGCTACAACATAGAAGATGATTATGCTTTGAAAGTAAATAAACGCCTTAATATCATCAAAAAAACAAAAGATTTACAAAAGGCTATTAATAAAAATCCAAAAAACTTAGAAAAAGCCCTATCAACATATCTAGGAAATAAACCAACTACCTTGCATGAATCGTTTAGAAAATGGCACCAAGAACAAGAAACAGATACTACCTTATACAATGCTATCCAAAGAACACGAAATATCGAAGAACTCATTGCACATCTCATACGATTAGAAAAAAAAGAAGAACTTCGATCCATTACCTCTCGTTTTCATGACTTACTCAATGCTTTTATTGGGTCTGGTGGTCAATCTTCCTTAACACAATTTAAAACAGGAATCAATTTCTTACCAGCAAAAGAAGTGAATAAAGTCGGTCAAATTTTGACACGATACTTAAAACGAGAACTAGAACAACGAATCCAAGAACTTTTAATGCAAGAAGGCGATGAACATAGACGATACAATGCACTTATCACAACATTACGAAATCCACGCTACCACGAAGGAATCACCTTATATGGCTATTCCATTAAAGACCTTTTAGTAAAAATTATGGAAATACGTGCCAATACAGACCAAAACAACATTCAAGAGATGCAAGAACAAATCCCTACAGAACTCATACAACTCATTCACCAAGACTTAATCAGTGAACGTGCCTCTTCTGTTAAAAACGTTGATAATTGCATCTTACGCTTAAAACAAATTCAATCTACACCAAAAACAAAACAAGGCATGAATATCATCAAAGAATTGGTGGAACTTTTTAAATATTATGGCAAAATCAATTTCGCACGAGAAGACAGCATTTACGCTATTGATGGCTATGAAGTTGCACGTAGCATTGTACAATACTTTAACAATCGCGGTAAAAAAGAATTAAAACTTCCAGAAAAAATTCGGGAAGACATTGCAAAAATTTTACAACAAATCATACAATCATAACAATAAACTAGGAATACAACGATTCCTAGTATTCCTACAATCATAACACTAAACTAAGAATAAAACAATTCTTAGTTTTCGTACAATAAAACACTAAACTAAGAATAAAACAGTTCTTAGTTTTATATAATCACAATAATAAAACAAACATTGTACTATTCCTAGTTTGCGATTTTGCAGACAAAGATAAACAAAGGGACAAAAATGAAAATTGGCATTTTAGGACTCCCTAGTTCAGGGAAAACAACAGTATTTCAAGCATTATCTGGATTTAAAACAGATGCAAACAATTTTAAAAAAGAAACACATAGAGCCATCGTGAAAATTCCCGATCCACGATTAGATCAACTCGTTCAATACTATCAACCAAATAAAATAGTCCACGCCACTATAGAATATGTAGATGTGGTAGTGGAAAATGAAAAAAAACCATTGAGTGACAGCGTACTTGGAATTTTTAAAACAATGGATGTATTTGTGCAAGTTGTTCGTGCATTTGAAAATCAGGAAGTGCCACATCCTAAAACAAAAATCGATTATTATCGAGATCTACAAGATATGGAAACAGAACTCATTCTCAAAGACCTTGTCATTGTAGAAAATAACTTAGATAAACTCGAACGTGTTCTCAAAGCAGAAAAAAAACAAGAAAATTTACTACGACAAGAAGTACTTCTCAAAGCAAAACAAATGTTAGAAGATGGAAAACCACTTCGAGCATTAAGTCTTACTCCCGAAGAAGAAAACATCATCAAAATTTATCAATTTTTATCCATCAAACCTCAATTAATTGTCATCAATATAGATGAAAACCAAAATCCAGAAGATTATCTCCCCAAAGCAAAAGAATACTATAAAGATATTCCTATGACATCAGTCATGGCACTTTGTGGTAAAATTGAAATGGAAATTGCACAACTATCTCCAGAAGATCAAAAAGAATTTATAGAAGAACTCAATATCCAAGAACCAGCATTGCATCGCATGATAGCAGAATCCTTTCGTTTACTACAACTTATGATATTTTTTACAGTAGGAAAAGATGAAGTTCGAGCTTGGATTATCCCACAAAATACAAAAGCTCCACAAGCAGCAGGCACGATTCATTCTGACTTTGAACAAGGATTTATTCGAGCAGAAACATTTCACTATGACGATCTTGTTCAAGCAGAAGGCTCAGAACAAAAAGTCAAAGAAAATGGAAAATTCCGCCTAGAAGGCAAAGAATACATCGTCAAAGATGGAGACATACTCAACATTCGTTTCAACGTTAAAAAAAAATAAATTCAACTAAAGTTAGCAAATTATTATTATTTAAATTATTATTATTTTGCTAACTTTTTATTTTAGACTGCTCTGTATAAATTATTATTATTTTGCTAACTTTTTATTTTAGACTGCTCAGTGTCTTTTGCTCTGGTGATGCGTCTCTTGCTCTGAGGAAGTGTCCTTTTGCTCTGTGTCCTGTTGCTCAGGGGAAGTGTCTGTTACTCTGATAATGCGTCTGTTACTCTGATGATGCGTCTCTTGCTCTGTCCTGTTGCTCAGGGGAAGTGTCTGTTACTCTGATGATGCGTCTCTTGCTCTGAGGAAGTGTCCTGTTGCTCTGTGTCCTGTTGCTCAGGGGATGCCTTCTTGCTCTGGGGAGAAGAAGAAAAATAACAAAAAAGGAGATATTTTAGCAAATTTTTAGAAAAACAGGCGAGATTTTGGAAAAATTGGAGGAAATTTAGAGTGATTTTGCAGTGGAAAAAAAACGATTTGGAAGGCAATAGGAAGAATTTTCTGGTGAGAAAAAAAATTGGTGATTTTTTTAAAGAATTTTGATGAAAAATGGATAGAAAATAATGTTAATGATAAATGTAAGTTATTGTGATTTAATAAGTTATAATTATTATTCTTAGTATTTTCAAGTTTTTATGTGTGGACATACTATCTCTGAGGTAAAATTTTTCTGCAAAATTTTACCTTGAAATTATATTAACTTTTTCAAATTTTTAAGTTTGATTTTGTCAATATAATTTATTTTTTTA
>JAGOMP010000080.1 GCA_017993505.1 Planctomycetota bacterium | reverse complement strand
TAAATAAAAATGTAGAAGCTACACAAAAAGAACTCAAACTAAATAAAATATGAAACATTTTTTAGAAAATAAGTTATTTTTGTTTTTTTTTTAATATAATATATATTTTTTAGTATAATATATATCTATTTGTATAAAATTCTACGAATATCTACATTTTGTTTTACTATATTATTTAGGAGTTTACTTTATGTTTTATGGCATGAAGTGCAATATTTGTGGAAGTCCTGTAAAAAAAAGACACTCTTAATTGTCCAGTTTGCGGCAATAGAATCAATGATGCTAGGAATATAAAAAATAATGATGACTTTTCAGATTCGTATGATCCTGCATATACTTCTTATTATGATACCTTTGAGGATGATTCTGATAATGTTGATCTAAATGATAAATTATTAAATGATGATAATCATGATAAAAAAGAAGAGCATCAAGAAGCCCCTATTACCTTCAAAACTTGGATTCTAGCATTTTTTTTAGGTCTCACTGTTTTGGGTAGTATTATTGCTGGAATTATACATCTTGTCAAAGGGAATATGAAGAGAAGCGAAATCTATTTTAATTCTTTGTCTTGGAGCTGGTTTCTAGGTGCAGTAATAATATTTTTATGTATGTCCATAATGACATTATTATATGGATAGTATTTTACGCACGAAAAATATTTCTGCCTCTAAGAAGGCGTTTTCGTTATTTGTTTCAGCACATCTATTGTTTATTTCTAATATATACTACACAAAATGCAGAAGCTACACAAAAAGAACTCAAACTAAATAAAATATGAAAGATTTTTTAGAAAACAAGTTCTTTTTGTTTTTTTTTAATACAATATATATATTTATTTAAATTCTGCGAATACCTACATTTTGTTTTACTATATTATTGAGGGCCTCCTTTATGTTTTATAACATGAAGTGCAATATTTGTGGAAGTTCTGTAAGAAAAGACACTATCAATTGTCCAGTTTGCGGAAATAGAATCCATAATGCTCGGGATATAAAAAATAACGAACACTTTGTATGTAATTCTCGTTATAATAAATTTTCAAACAACCCAGACTACTATAATTCATTTTTCAAATATCATAATGACAAAAAATATAATCAACAAGAAGCCCCTATTACCCTCAAAACTTGGATCATAGCATTTTTGTTAGGTCTCACTATATTTGGTGGTATGATTGCTGGTGCGATAGAAATTTTCAAAGGGAATACAAAGAGAAGCTTAATCTATATTACTTCTTTTTTTTGGAGTTGGACAATAGTAGTATTTATGATATTCTTATTTATGTTCATAACAATATCCATAATTGGTAGTATTGTTGCTGGCATGATCGAAATTCTCAAAGGAATACAAAGAGAAGTTTAATCTATATTACTTCTTTTTTAGAATTGGACAATAGTAATATGCATGAAATTCTTATTTATATTCATGACAAAATTATTAAACGAATATTTTCACACACGAAAAATATTTTTGCCTCCGTAAAGGCATTTTTGTTAATTTTTCAGTATATCTAATGATTTATTTCCAATATATAATTTAAATTTCATGTTTACGTTATAAATACATAAACTACAAAAAAACAAAAGATCGAACTAAATAAGATATGAAACATTTTTTTTACAAAAGAAAAAAGTTCTTTTTGTTTTTTTTTAGTACAATATATATTTTTTTTTAGTACAATATATATCTAGATATTTGTATAAAATCTTGTGAATATCTATATTTTGTCTTACTATATTATTTAGGAGCCTACTTTATGTTTTATAGCATGAAGTGCCATATTTGTGGAAGTTCTGTAAAAAAAGACACTATTAATTGTCCAGTTTGTGGAAATAGAATCAATGATGCCAAAGATATAAAAGATATAAACAATAATGATGACCTTGCAGATATGTATGACCTTGTATGTGATTCTCGTCCTAACGATTTTTCAGATGCTTCAAACAATCCCGATTACTATGATCCATTTTTCAAGTATGATTATGATAAAAGAGATCGTCAAAAAGAAGCTCCAGTTACCTTTAAAACTTGGATCATAGCATTTTTTTTAGGTCTCACTGTATTTGGTGGTGTTGTTGCTGGAATGATAGAAATGCTCAAAGGGAATACTACGAAAAGTTTAATCTATATTACTTCTTTTTTTTGGAGCTGGATAGTATTAGGATTCATGATATACTTATTTATGTTCATAACAATATTATTACATGGATAGTATTTTTACGCATGAAAAATATTTCTGCATATAACATGATCAAAAATGTTCTATCTATAAATTTTGGATTATCAGAAGATATGTTTAATTTTATGTGCTTCACTACCTAATTTTATATCTAATTTTTCTTTACATACCAATATGTTGGGAATAAGCTATGTTGTATCGTACATACGGAAAAACAAAAAATGTTGTGTCAGCTATTGGATTCGGTGGAATGCGTTTTGAAGAGGGTACGCCAGAAGAAATGGCAGAATTGGTTCAATTTGCATATGATTCTGGTATTACATATTTTGATACAGCACCACTATATTGTAATAACCAATCTGAACATTATTTTGGTCTAGCATTTGCAGAGATGAAAAAATCTAAAGGCGAGCGTTTTTTTGTTTCGACAAAATCGAGTGGCAAAACAGAGAAAAAAATTCGAAAAGATTTAGAAAATTCTTTACAAAGAATGGGTTTAGAATATATTGATTTTTACCATGCTTGGTGTGTAATGGATTGGGAGGATTATTGCAAACGTAAATCATCTGGCGTATTTAAAACTATGGAAAAATTAAAAGAGGAAGGTCTTATTCGACATATATGCGTTTCCACACATATGAATGGCAAAGAGATTGGAAATATGTTAAAAGAATATCCTTTTGATGGAGTATTGATAGGATATTCTGCCATGAATTTTTCATACAGAGAAGTTGCGTTAGATGTTGCAAAAGATTTACAATGTGGCGTTGCTATTATGAATCCACTTGGTGGCGGCTTGATTCCTCAACATCCAGATGTGTTTTCATTTGTCAAAACGCAAGAAAAGGAATCTGTAGTAGAAGCTGCTTTGCGATTTTTATTAGATGATTCTCGCATAACTTTAATGTTAGTTGGATTTTCAAATAAAGCACAAATTCAAGAAGCCATTGCAGCAGTTGATGGATATCATCCTATTTCAGAATCTAATCGAACTCGCATTCGAAGCAATTTGCATGAAACGTTTAATTCGATGTGTACAGGTTGTCAATACTGTAATCTTTGTCCACAACATATTGAAATTCCTAAATTTATGGATGCATATAATCAATATCTTTTAACATCGAAGACAAAAGATTTAGTAAAGCGACTCACTTGGCATTGGGGCAATTATAAAGATGCTTTGCAACTAAATTCTTGTTTGCAATGTGGTGCATGTGAAAGAAATTGCACACAGAAATTGCCTATTATCCAACGATTGCAAGAAGTTTATCATATTGTCCAAAAAGATGCAGATACAAATACAAAAAAATAGACGCTCAATGTTTATGCGTCTATTCAAAAAAATAGACGCTTTTATCTATATTTTATGCGTCTATTTTTTTCTTACACATAGAAAGATTTTTGATTTTGCATTCGCTATTATATGTTTATTAGAACACAAAGCTAGAGTAGCCTACCAATGAATCAGCGTTAGGTTCTGGTCTCACATCTAAACTGGTTGTATAATGTAGAAAGATGCCTTTTGTAATGCCACGGGCTTTAGCAAAAGCCAGTGTGGCTGCAATTGCACCGCCTCCGCAAGCATTGTTATGGTTGTATGCTTCAGGAAGAATGTTCTCGATTTTCATATCTTGAATTAAATCAATCATTCTTTTATCATTGTCTTCTTTGACCCAATCATGAGCCTTAAAAGCTCGACCAGCAGGTGCAAATCCAAAACGATAACCATAATGAGTCATATCTGTAGAACCAATGACAAAAATATTTTTTTCTTTGTATTCTGCTAATTTTTCACCTAAGGCAATGGCAATTTTTATAGGTGGCGTGGCAATCGGAACAATTTTTGAGTTAGGGAATGCATATTGTATGAAGGGGATTTGGACTTCAATGGAATGTTCTTGGCGATGTGCCGCAGGATTGTCCACAACGTATTCACTGGCATTTTCATGAAGCCATTGAACAACGTCTGTATCAATATCTGTTACTTGTAACGGTGTTTCCCATGCACCATCTGGCCATAAAGATGGTTTAGATACGCCTGGAACATGGACTGCACCAAAAATAATAAATGTATCAGGGTTTGTAGTTTTTGCTACGCATTGGAACATTTTACCTGCAGTGACACCAGAATACACCCAGCCTGCATGTGGTACAATTCCAGCTTGCAAGTTTTGTATTTCTGGAATGTTGTCTTGGGATAAATATTTTTTCAATTCTTGAATACATTCTTCTCTTGTACTAGGATAAAACATTCCTGCACGACATGGTTTTCGATTCATGGATTTTCTCCTTGTAGTTAGGAAATCTATTATATATTAAAATTGTAGGATAAAATTATAAAAATGTCAATTTTATTCTATTTTCCTAGAGAATTTCAATTCATGTAGGGTTATTTTATGCACGCACAAATTAAAATACTCACTTCTTCTTCTCAAGACATATATTTGCTTTCACCTAGTAAATACCTTATTTTAGGTCGTGCTCATAATGCTGACATTGTTTTTGAGGACGATGAAAGTTTATCTCGATTGCATTGTAGATTTTATTATGAAAATCAACATTATTGGGTAGAAGATTTACAAAGTCGCAATCATACATTTGTAAATGAAGCACTTGTTGTGGATAAAAAACAACTTGTATCTGGCGATATTGTACGTATTGGTAAAAATTTAATTCAATTTACTCTTTTACACAATGTCAAAGATGAGCCTAGACAAGAGGATCCATTTATATTAGTAAAACGTTCTGATAAGTTGATCGGTAAAATTGCAGTAAAACTCGGTCTACTTACTCGTGATAAGTTGCGCGAGTGTGTACAGATACAATTGAAAATGGCACAAATCGGTCCTTATTTCCCTTTAATTGAAGTTATGGAAGAAGAAGGATATCTCCCAAAAGAAGATATAGAAAAAATTAAAAAAACTAAAGAAGATATTCCATTTAAAATTCCTAATTATTGGTTACAGGAGTTGATTGGAATGGGAGGTATGGGACGAATTTATCGAGCAATTTCTTTAAAAACAAATCAGAGAGTCGCGTGCAAAATATTTTGTGAAGTTCCACAACATCTTGAAGTAGCATTAAAGGAACAATTCTGTAAAGAGGCTGCAGCATTAATGCAATTTCAACATCAAAATATTGTACAGGGAATTGAATTCATTAATACAAAAGATGTGCTATGCATTATTATGGAATTTGTGGAAGGACCAACTTTAAAAGAATATGTCAAAGAAAAAGGTGAACGTTTGTTATCAGATGAGGCGATTCAAATAATTTTACAAGTAGCTAAAGCTTTAGAACATGCTTTTTCAAAAGGCATGATTCATCGTGATATAAAGCCTGAAAACATTTTAATCACTCCACAAGGCGTTGTAAAATTATGCGATTTTGGATTAGTAAAAAGTGATTCTGTGGAAACCCAAGAAGAAAATGTATTTGGAACTGTTGCTTATATGAGTCCAGAACAAATTATAGGTTCGAAAACATTAGATATTCGTAGCGATATTTATTCACTAGGTGCATTATTTTATCGCATTTTTTTTGGACATCTTCCTTTTACAGGCGATAGTCGTGAAGTGCGAATTAAACATCTACAAGCTCCTCTTACCTTTCCTACTGTGCCTGCACAACTTTTTAAAAATGATATTATCAAAGTCATCAAAAAAATGATGGAAAAACGCCCTGAACATCGTTATCAAACTCCTACAGAATTAATCAAAGCTTTAGAATCATTAAATGTCAAACTTCAAGTGGAAACAAAGAAACTTCTATATACAGAAGAAATGCTTATCCCAAGACAAATGCGTAGCAATGCAAATCGTTTGCAACAACCTATAATAAAAAAACTCTCTGCAATTATGAATGATTTTTGGAAAAAACTTGTAAGTTTAGCATATGAATAATTTTTCTATAATATAGACTCTTATTTTTTGAAAATAAAGGCAAAATACATGGGCGAATTACATAATCCAATACCAGTAAAACTTTTTATTGGTATTATTTACAGTGATGCAAACGTAGCTGATAAAATACAAACAATTTTAGAAGAAAAATTTGGGAACATGGATTTTATTAGTCCAGCTTGGCCATTCACCTATACAAAATACTACACTCCAGAGATGGGAGAAACACTTTGGAAAAAATTTTATGCATTTGAAAAACTCATCGATCCAGTGGAAATTGCTGACATCAAACTCTATACAAATGACATTGAAAGTCAATATATAAACGATAACAATGGTCGAATTGCTAACTTGGATCCAGGATATTTAACAGCTGCCAAAGTCATTTTAGCAACTACAAAAGACTTTAGCCATAGAATATATTTACAAAAAGGCATTTATGCAGAAATTACCATGCATTATAAAAAAGGCAAAGGCTTTTGTTTTTCAAAATGGACATATCCAGATTTTCAAAGTGAAAATTATACAAATTATTTTTATACATTACGCGAAAAATTCATGCGTCAACTTGCTAGTCTAAAAAAAAATCATATACAAACATACCTTCCAGAATAAAAACTTTTCCCTTTGCAAATTTCAATAAAGAGAATGATTATGAAACAAATGTTTTATATTTTTTTAAGTTGTTTTACTATATTGACTTCTATTTTATATTATTTCTCTGGTAATATTTGGGTTGACAAAGAGACTTCACCGATTAGCATTGTCGAAGATTCTGAAGAAGAACAACCTCTTATGAGTATACCAAAAGATGACATGCAAGTAGATATTTATGCAGACCATAAAATCAGGGGCGGAAGTTATGTTCTGTTAGATGAAAAAACAGGGGAAACAAATGTTGAAATATTTTTTGAGGAAGTGATACCATTAGATAATGAAAAAGCATTATTAAAAAACGCTCGCTGTTTATATCATATCCATAAGCAACAATCAACAAATCAAGATTTTCCAGAAAAATTTCTGCTGGAGGCTGTGGACGGACGACTTCAATTTGATATCCCTACAAAAAAAATGATGTTTTTGTATATTGATGGTGAAGCACTTATTCGAGGTTATAATAAAAATGTGCCGGATAGTGATATTAGAACAAATTCTGCACCTATGAAAATGAAAATGACTGGAACTCATTGGATAGTTGACTTACAAAAACATACTTTAACAACTAATGAAAAAATATATATTCAAGAATGGAATAACCAAGGCGAAGAAATTTTGCAATTACAAGGACATGGATTGCACTGCGATATGGCATCAAAAGATATCTTGCTAAATTCTGATGTGACGCTACATTTTTATCCGCGTAGCTTATCCTCAAATCAAAATTTTTTTCTTGAAAAAGTCACATCTCAATGTACAGGCAAAACAAAAATTCATTATGGAAAAGAAAAACAAATTATTGTAAGACAAGAAGACAATGTTGTCTTATTTTCCAACCAAGGAAAAATAGCATGCGATATTTTAGATTTTATGCTAGTCGAAAAAAATATAGATGGAAAAACAACTATCTCATGGAAAAATTTTGATGCCAATGGAAATGTGCATATTGAAGATAAATGGAAAGACAAAAGTCAACATATTCTGTGCAATAGATTAACAGGCAAACAAGAAGATGGTAAAATGAACATCCATTTTCACGGACAATGTAAAGTGGATTTACAAGGTCTGTCAGCATTTTCTGTAATTGATCAAAAAACACGCATTCGCTTTGAAAGAGAAGAACAACGAAAAAAAATAAAAACCTTACATATAGATTGCCAACAAGGGATTCATTGGAAACGTGTAACTACAAAAAACGGGAAACAAGAGGAGCGTTTTTCTTTATCTGGTAAAGTTTGCATGCGACAAATAGGTGAAAAAATCCCCTTCATTGAATTAACGTCAGACAAAGTTAATATTTTAGCTGAATCCAAAGAAAAAGGTGAACAACAAACATTGACAATACGGTTTTTAAAAGCATATAAAAACGTTACAGTACAACATAGCCAAGGAACAGCCAAAAGCGATTATTTGCAATGGGATCAATATAATAAAAATAAATCACGCATATTATTAAAAGGAATCCCCCATTGCATTTTAAAAGAAATCGATGGACAATCTACGGACATAGGCATGGACATGCCTAGCTTATCCAAAACAAAACAAAAAAAACAATCAACTAAAAAAATCCAAGAAAAAGAAGATATACATATTCAATCAAAAGGTGATATGATACTTCATATACGAAAACACAATAAAAAACAGCATTTACGATACGAAACATCAAAAGACGTTTTAATTACACGAATACAAAGCACTACACAAGAAAAATTAGGAAAACTCGCTTGCCAATGGATAGAAAGTCGCATATCCTCTGTAAAAAAAGAGATCAATGGAATAAAAAAAGAAAAAATGGATCTAACATATCTACATGCTAAAAATTCCATTTCCTTTCATTTTCCACCTGTACAAGGCACAGGAGAAATGCTATTCTTCGATAGACAAGTTCTAAAACTCGAAAACAATGCTACATTAGAGACAAAAGAAGGAACACTCAAAGGCAATCAATTCTATTATGACTTAAATACAGAAATTTGGGAAGCACATGGAAAAAATGTTCATTTCCAAGGCGAAGAAATTACCTCTGAAAGTTCATACTTACAATATAATCGAAAAAAAGAAATCCTTACATTACAAGGACAACCTGCAAAAATTTTTCGAAAAACAGAAGCAGGAAAAGAACCACAAACACTATTTGCAAACACCATTATCTATGAACAAAAACAAGGCATAGGTCATGCCCAACAAAATGTAGAAATATTCTTTGAAGCTGATAGCAATAACATAGCATCTATAGCACCTATAATAAAACAAACAGACCCTATAATAAAGCAAAAAGAAACTACAATACAGCAAAAAGACAAACAAGAAAAAACAAAACCATCTACAATACAACATAAAAAATACAACATTACTGCAGATTCACTCACTGTGGCAATAAATCCAGAAACAAAAGAATTAAAAGAGCTTATCACAACAGGATTGATCAATGCCAAAAATATACCCCAAACAAAAGACGAACCAATAGAAACAGCAGATGGCACAAAACTGATTTTTAGAAATGACCAAGGCATCTTATACGGTGAACCAGCTAAAATCGTCTATCAAAATAATATGCTAACTTCAAAAGAAATCATATGGCTAAACGATAAAAATGAACTTATCTGTCAAGGTCCTGTCTACATCGAACTTCAAAAAACAAATAACAATGACATGGTAATGGCATTTCCCATAGATCGCAAGAAAATAAACAACAACGCACACAACGAAACAATTCATATACAAAGTACAGGTCCTTTATATTTCTATCAAACAAAAGAAGAACTAGAACTTCATGATAACATTATTATTCAAACTACAGAAGGTACATTGAGATGCGATAAATTACGACTTGTGCAAAAAGAACAAAAAATTCAACGAATCATTGCTCATGGAAACGTCAAACTAGATGCTGATAAAAATCATGCAGACGCTGATCAAATGACATGGGATGCAAACACAGAAGTTTTAATCCTTGTCGGTGTACCCTACGTTGAATTTACAATCCAAGACATCATTATGAACTCTTCCGTAGTACTCTATCACCTCAAAGAAAAACGTTTCATTACCCAAGGCTCCATCCAAGGCAAAATATTTCAAAAAACAATATTTTAACTACACCTTTTCTTATTCCCCTTCACGCCAGAGTACAGCACCCAGAGTACAGAGCAAATTTGCTACTTTACTTTCCTAAAGCAAATTTGCTCCTACGTATTCTCGCCCAGAGCAACTTCCAACTTCCACTCCCCAGAGCAACTTCCCTCCCCAGAGCAATTTCAATCCCCAGAGCAACTTCCCTCCCCAGAGCAAATTCAATCCCCAGAGCAACTTCCCTCCCCAGAGCAAATTCCACTCCCCAGAGCAACTTCCCTCCCC
>JAGOMP010000079.1 GCA_017993505.1 Planctomycetota bacterium | reverse complement strand
GATTAATATCATATGCCTCTTTATTTTTAGGAAAACTCTATGCGTACAATATCACTTTTATTAATTTTTTTCCTTTTTTTTTCTTGCCAAAAACAACAACCTATACAAGAACAAAAAACATATCATAAAATGAAAAAAGCGCAGAATAATTTACAATTTACTATAATGTACGACGCAGATTCTATCTATTTAGATGAAGAAATTCACTTAATTTTACAAACAAAACATCCCGAGAATACGCAACCTAACATCCCCTATATTGCAAATATTATAAAAGACTTTGAAATTACACCAGAGTCTTTGTCAGAACAAAAATGGGAACAAACAGAATCAGGAGAAAAATTTCTTATTACAGAATCAAAATACACATTAGAACCCAATCATTCAGGGCCGCTATCTATTCCTGCAATACCAGTTTCTTTTAGTAACAAAGAAAAAACAGAAACGTTGACTTCAGATGAAATTTTGATTGATGTGCAATCTCTCACACCAGAAAGACGAGAAAAATTGCAAATCAAAGACAACATAGAAATACAAGAAATACATTCTTGGAAAAAATATCACTATGCACTTGCTCTAAGCATTCTTTTATACCTTCTTATTTTTCTTTATTACTACTTACAATCCAAAAGAGAAAAAAAACAAATTTTACCTCCTCCGATCCCTGCACATATTATTGCATTAAAAGCACTCGATCATTTATTAGAACAAAATTTATTAGAAAAAGGGATGGTAAAATCATTTTATCAACAAATCAATGAAATTCTTCGTCAATATATAGAAAATCGCTATGGTATCCAAGCACCAGAACAAACTACAGAAGAATTTTTTTACGAACTTCCCCATCACCAAGAACTACAGCAACATCAAGAACTATTGCAAGAATATTTTACCCATTGCGATTTAGTAAAATATGCGAAATTTCAACCACCCCACAATGAAATCCACGAAACTATAAAAATTACAAGACAATTCATTGATAAAACAAAACAAGATGACAGGAGTAACTCATGATTTTTGTCCATCCCTACGCTTTTCTTTTATTATTGCTAATTCCTTTATGGTTATACTCTAAAAATAGACAAAAACAAACAGCAGCCCTTCTTTTTACTGATACAAGCGAACTACAAACACTTCCTAAAAGCATCCGTCAAAAGACAATATGGATTCCTACATTTTTACGAGTCCTTGCTTATATATTCCTTATTATTGCCCTAGCACGTCCTCAAATTGGCATGGAAAAAATTCATACCATTGACCATGGTATTGCTATTTATGCGGTCATTGATAGATCTACTAGTATGCAAGCACAAATGAAATATAAAAATCGTTCCTACAATAGATTAGAAATTGTCAAAGACATTTTTCAACAATTTATCCATGGCAATGGATACGACTTACAAGGTCGTCCCAATGATCTTATCGGTCTTATACAATTTGCTCGATATGCAGACACAGTTTGTCCGTTGACACACTCTCACAGTACACTTTCCGAATACATGAAATTTTTACAAATTGTTGACCAAGAAGATGAAGATGGAACAGCTATTGGTGATGCATTAGCATTAGCATTAGCACGCCTTCAAACTGCAGAACAAACACAAAATTCAAAAAAAAGCAACTACACTATTAAAAGCAAAATCATTATACTACTTACAGATGGTGAACAAAACTGTGGACAACGCACCATAGACGACATCATTCCCATAGCAAAAAAATGGAATATAAAAATCTACACCATTGGCATTGGTGGTGGTGAAAACTATGTAATTGTTAATACACCATTTGGACAACAAAAAATTCCTGTTCAAGCGAGATTTAATGAAGAAATACTCAAAAAATTAGCACATGAAACGAATGCCATTTATCGTTCAGCAAACAATTCACAAACTCTACTCAATATTTACCATGAAATTGACAATTTAGAAAAAAGTGAAGTAGAATCTATTTATTATTCAGACACAAAAGAAATATTTGTTCCCTATGCTCTCATTGCCTTTATCTGCCTATATATCGAAGCACTACTCACCAATACACTATATAGGAGACTTCCATGAACACTGTTTACTACCAACAACTAGAATTTCTCCCTTTATTTTGGCTTCTACCCTTACTATTACTCGTATATTATTATGCGTACAAACGAAATAAAATATTACTACAAAAATATTGCCATCCAGATGCTGAAGAACGACTGTATAAAAACGTCTATCCCCATTTTCATGCATATAAAAATATTCTACACATCTTTGCACTCACTTTTCTTATCATAACTATCATTCGCCCTAGCTGGAATCCAATACCACAAAAACTGCCTCATAAAGGTCGTGACGTTGTTTTTTTGCTAGACATATCTAATAGCATGCTAGCACAAGATTTACTTCCTAATAGACTAGAAATGGCAAAAGCCTCTATACAAGATTGTTTAGAACATTTACAAGGAGACAGAGTAGCACTCGTAGCCTTTGCAGGACGCACTGTCATTCAATGTCCTCTTACTTTAGACTACACATACTTTCAAATGCAACTTCAAAACTTAACAACAGACACTATTGGACGAGGCGGTAGTATGATGGGAGATGCATTGCGTACGATTTTAAAACAAATTTATACAGAGGAACAAAACACGCATAAAGACATTATACTTATAACAGATGGAGAAGACCACGACAGCTATCCACTACAAGCTGCAGAAGAAATAGGGCGAAAAGGAATTCGCCTCCTTGCTATTGGTCTAGGCGATGAAACACAAGGACAACGCATTCCAATTATCGATGAACAAGGGAACAAACATTTCCTCCAATACCAAGGGCAAGAAGTATGGAGTAAACTAGATGCTGACACACTTCGAAAAATGACAGCTCTAACGCCAAATGGAACTTATATTAACGTGTCTACAGGTGCTATCGATCTGGGAAAAGTATACCAACAACTTATTAGTCAAGCTGAAAAAAAAGAACACGAAGCAACTCTTACTACAAAATATGAAGAAAAATATCAAATATTCCTCATTCTTACTCTCATTACACTTTACATACAATCTCTCATTCCAACAAGAAAACAATCAATATAAACACTACAAACGAGAAAGAACATGAAGAAAACAATCATTTACATTATCATTGCCTCTTGCATTATTCTGTTTTTAGTATACCAAGAAAAAAATACTCCTTTTCAACAAGCTAACCAACACCTACAAAACAATGAACTGGAACAAGCTATTACACAATATAACCAAGCAAAACAACAGCTACCACATCAACCAGAAATTGCATATAATCAAGGCATTGCTCAATATAAACAAGAAAAATATACAGAAGCAGAAAAAAGCTTCCAAGATACACATACACATACACAATTATACGCTTTACAAGCACAAACAAAACAAAACCTTGGACATATAGCCTTTCGAAAAGCTCAACAACTAAAAGACCAAAACCAACAACAAGCAATAAAAACACTAGAAAATAGCATCACACACTATAAACATGCTTCTTATATTGCTCCTAATGACCAGCAAATAAAAGACAACTTAAAAACAGCAAAAGTAACTTTAAAAGATTGGAAAGAACAACTAAAAAATCAAGAACAGCAAGATAAGCAAGATCAACAAGACAAGCAAGACAAGCAAGACAAGCAAGATCAACAAGACCAAAAGGATAAGCAACAAGATCAACAACAAGACAAGCAACAAGATCAACAAGACAAGCAACAAGATCAACAACAAGAACAAGAAAAGCAAGATCAACAAGATAAGCAAGAACAACAACAAGAACAACACGACAAACAACAATGCGATTCAGATTGCAATCAATGCAACGAGCAACAAAACCAAGAACAAAAGCAAGAAAACCAAGAACAACTTACCCAAGAACAAATACAACAAATGCTAGAAGAACAAGAAAAACAACGAGATATGCAAGAAGCCTATAAAATATTACAACAAGAAATGGAACAAAAAAAACAACGTGTCCAAAAAGAAAAAAAACAAATGCCAGCCAATGCACGAAACTGGTAGCAGTATTTAAATTCGTTGCTAATGCTAGCATCATACAATTACTTTGAATAAAAAGGATTAGAAAAAAACTTTATAATCAAAATTTTTTTGTTCTCTCTTTTAATCTTGCTAAAAAAAAATGATGGAATCAAATCCATCATTTTTTTTCTAAGCAACCTAAAAAACGATATATGAATATTACTCAAAATGCTTTTTATTATGAATATTACTCACAATGCTTTTTTTATGCGATTTTTTGATTTTTTTTGCGTATCCATAAAGAAAAAAGAACAAGAGCCGTTACCAAACATACATAAAATGTAGGGATGATCCATGTATATTGAATAGGATAGAGAGAGAGTGCAGGAATATAAGTAACTAAACCAAGAACAACAAAAAGTAAAAGAATAAACGGAATACAAGTATAAGCTATGTAAAAAATAGATTTTTTAAATCTAATACTTGTAATGAATAAATTCATTCCTACAGGAGGTGTGGCATATCCAATGCTAAGATTTGTGACAAAAATAATTCCTAAATGAATTGGATCAATTTGAAAAGCAAGGGCAACAGGCATAATCAAAGGGATAATTACGAGGGTAGCAGAAAAAATATCCATCAAACAACCTATAATAATCAAAAATCCATTTAAAAGTAAAAGGAATGTCCATGGACTCGTAACATGTTCTTTCATATATTGTAAAAGTTGATCAGGCACTTTTGCTAAGATCATTAAATTTGTCATTGACATAGCTAGCATAAGAATAATAAGAATAGCACCAATCAACACCATACTTTTTTGTGTGATATTAATCAATTGCTTATATTGTATGTCTTTATAATAATATTTTTCAATGAGTACAACATACAATGCAGTCACTGCTGCAGATTCTGTTAATTGTAATACGCCTCCATAATAACCACCTAACATAACAAATGGAATTAAAAGTTCTGGAATCACTGCTTTTGTAGATTCTTTTAATTCTTGGAAACTAAAAGATGAGGTAGTAATTTCTGTTTTTAAATTTTGAAACGCCCCATATAACCCTACTACTAAAAGTGTGAGCGTACCTGGAATCAGACCTGCTAAAAATAAATCTTTAATTTGCAACGTTGCATTTGTCATTCCTTGCATGCTGTTGCTTGCAATGACTCCATAAAGAATCATAGGCAAACTTGGTGGAAATAACATGCCTAAACTTCCACCTATAGTGATCATTCCTAGTGTAAACGTATCGCTATAATTTTCTTGTTTTAACATAGGATAAAGAAGACCACCCAATGCCACGATGGTAACACCAGAAGCACCTGTAAATGCTGTAAAAAAAGCACAACTCAAAACTGCAATAAAAACAGTTCCGCCTGGCATCCATCCTAATAATGCTTTTGAAAACCGAACAATCCGTGTAGGGGCTTTACTTTCAGACAATACATAACCTGCAAATGTAAATAATGGCAAAGGAATAAACAGAGAATGGGAAGTCAATTTATCTACTACATCTACAAAAATACTCGTTGTACTTGGACTTAAAAAAATAGACATTGTGCCAATAATGCTAAATAAAGGTGCACCTAAAAGTGCTAAAAGCAAAGAAAGAAAACGAAACTTATTTTCATTAGGATTGCTAGGCAAAGGCTCTGGCAATTCACTTTTTTCTTCATTTTCATTGCTTATTGTTTCTATATTGCTTTGTGGGATAGTCAAAGCCAATGCACTTGGAAGTTCATATTCGCTATGAGGACGACGTTGAATCCATGTTGTTATTTGTTTTCCCATATTTTGTTGCTCTTTTTGCACCACTGCAGGACGCAAAAAAAATATGTCTAATGCACAAAGAAATACACAAATCCAAAGCAAAATAACAAAAAAATTGCCCCAATGTATATAAGATTTATTCATGGTCGCTCTCCTTTTCTTGTTGTGCATCTCCTTCCGACCCCACAATATAGATAATAGCATGAAAAAAGAATCGAAAAGTCATAATCGCAAATGTAATGGGAACAACAATCAGTAAATACCAACGAGGAAATTGAAAAGGTTCTTTCTTCATAGGAGTGTTACAAATAGGACATGTTTTTTTGAAAAAATATTTTTTCCCATGCACTTTTTGTGTTATATTCCATTGATTTTTCCATTCGGTATTCCACTGTGTTTCTAACCATTGTTCTTGAGAAATATTTTCAAAACATTCCTGCATACCAAATTGTTCCCAATCTTCTTCACAAAGCGATTTCCATTCTTCTTCCCACTGATTAGAAGTAAAAGTAAACTTCCAATCTTCTTCAAACTCTATTTCGTCAAAATCACTATCTTCTTTTTCTTCTTCCCAGGCTACTTGTCCTTCTGTTTCCCAAGCTTTTTCTACTTGTTCTTTTCCTTTTTGAAACCAAAAATTTTGCAACCAATTTGTTTGCCATTGAGGGCGATATACATTTGCTTGTTGTTGCCTTTGTTCTGGAGTTGTTGTTTTTAGAAGATCATTCCAATACTCTTTCCATTGTGCTTTCCAATGCAAATTCCATTGTTCTACAATCCAAGTCTTTTGACAATCTTCCATAGTATTTGTTGTATCAATAATGTCTTTCACTTGGCGGGCTGTATGCTTTATTCTATCACTACTTATTTCCTTTTTTTGCAATATGTTTTGTAATTCTATGACATATCCTAGTGATTTTTCTTTTTGTTGAATTTGATTCAATTGCATTACATTCGCAGAATTTGGACAAAAATATACAAAAATATTCTCTAATGCAATATAATTTTTCTTGCCTTGGCTTTGCAAATAACTACATCGAACATCTTCTAAATAATCAAAAGCACCCAATGTTAAAAGGAACACAACAAATCCTGTAAAAAGGTTTAAAAAAATATTAATAAAACGTTGTAATTTTTTTGTAGCAAACCGTGAAATAATTTCAATGGTAATATGGCTTTTATATTTTGTAGCTAAACTCGCTCCTAAAAGTCCAATCCACAATACAACATACTGTAAACATTGTTCTAACCAAGACATATTATAACGAAAACATTCTCGCAACAATGCAGCGAGTATTTCACCAAAAATTAAACTTGTCAATAAAATAGTAATTCCAAAAACTTCAATGGAAGCAATAGATTTATCAAAAAACTGTAAAGAATGGATACTACGTTTTAACCATTTCATTCAAAAATCTCCTCGTCATAATAATCTAAAAAACTTTCTTCTTTAGATTCTGATGATTCTGGTACAAAATATTCATCCATTTTTAACAATGCATCTTGTGCTTGTTTTTTTGCTAAAGCATTTCCCATACGAAAACTTTTTTGAGTAGGTTCTGGAGCATCTATGACATCATTTAATAATTGTTGATATAATTTTCTATCTTGAATAGTACGTGCATACGTTGTAGCATACATCACCTTAGCAGTTAAAAATTCACCTTTTGTCAGAGCAATAACTTTTTCAAAATATTCCTTTCCTTTCTCTGGATTCCCTCCCAAAGCTGGACTACTACCACCATAATAAGCACCAAAAAACAAATATGGCAATCCATTTTGATAATCTGGTTTCAAATCTAACACACGTTCCATAATCATTCGAACATAAGGAAATTCAGCAACATGCGTCACATCATCTTTATTTAAATTAATCAAAAGACCCCAACTCATTCCTAACCAAAATAAATCAGGCACAGATTTTTTCTTAAATCTTTTTAAAATTTTTTGAATCTTATCGTCTTTTTGACCTACAATATCTGATTCTTGAAGATCATATCGTAATTTCATTACTTCCCATGCATATTTTTTAGCTTGTTTATAATGCAACGACGCCCAGCGAGCATCTTTTTCTTCTAAAAAAGTCAATGCATAAAACGTATTTATTTCTGCTGCCTTGGCCAATAAAACATCATCTGAAGGATCATTGGCAACTGCATTTTCCAGCAATATAATAAAAGATGGCAATGCTTCTTCTAAAAGTTGATAATTTTCAGATTCAAACAACGTAGAATTTGACCCTTCTAATGAAGAAACAAGATAAGAATTAAACATTCCAGTTGCAGAGCATCCCATAATACTAAAATAGCAACTAATTAAAAACAAAATTATTAATAACTTTACCTTCATTTTCATTTCCTAAAATACTAAAATAAATCCATTATTTTCTGTGCTTGAAAAAAAATATATTCCACCATCTAAAAATTAGTGTTCATTTTGAATTTTAGCAATTTCTAATGGAAAAACAAGAGAAAAAAACACTCATTTGTCACTGAGTTGGCGTCTATTGCACTGGGGAAGACAATTAGTTACTGGGATAGCAAATTTTGCTCTGGGGAGGAAAATATTGCTCTGGGGAAGTGTCAGTTGCTCTGGGGAAGTGTCAGTTGCTCGGGGGAGAAACGCGTAAAAGACTATTTACTAA
This sequence comes from Planctomycetota bacterium, assembly GCA_017993505.1. Classification (GTDB taxonomy): domain Bacteria; phylum Planctomycetota; class Uabimicrobiia; order Uabimicrobiales; family JABWCH01; genus JAGOMP01. Next base: position 2,012 of record JAGOMP010000079.1, on the reverse strand, counting down.
AAAAGATATATCTTTGTTTATACAAGATATATCTTTTTTAGTAAATAGTTTTATTTTAAGAGATAATTTATAGTTATTTTAGAAAATTTTTATTTTATATTTAATTATTATTTATTTTAGTAAATGGTTTTATTTTATATTTAATTATTTATTTCTTTTCTTCAAAATTATGGAACTGAGTAGAGCCATGATTACAAATTCAATTCCTAGACAACCACAACCGCTCTTACCTGTTTCCTCATCTGTGGGGGCTGTATAGGCTTTAATTGTATATCGAGTAAGATTTCTATTTGAATTTAGACCTTTACTAGAATAGCCACCCCATTGATATATACGGTTTTTTTTAATCTTACCATCCATTATAACATCCCTTGCAATCCCACTAAAGATATTAGATCCAAGGGGAGTTGGATATATTTTATATAAAGCTCCGCTAGTATCAAACATCCACATATCATCTACATCTTTTTCACGAATACTTCGTCCACTTTTATTCAGACCACATACAATAAAAATCATGTTATCTATAGCTATCATATTGTGAAAGCAACGTGCTGAAGGTCCTTCTTCAGTCTCTATTTTTTCCCAAGCATTTTTGCTCTCATCATATTTCCAAAGGTCATTGTAGTCTTCGTAGTCTTCTAATCCATCAGTATGAGTTAGTCCACCAAATAGATATAATGTATTGCCTACAGAAACCATAGTATGACCAACACGTTTTGAAGGACCATCTGTATATGGTAGTTTATGGAAGCGCCACTCACCACCTGTGTAGGAAAAATAGCCAAATCTTTGATCCCCATCAATTATTTTGCCTTCATCAAATTCGTACCCACCAAATACATAAATTTTATCTGAAATAGCAGCAGTTGCAAATTTATATCGTGGTATACATCCTTCAGGATCATTTTCATCATATACATATTCTTGGATCCATCCTTGGCGATCTGATGTCAAATCATAGCTATATATAGCATCAATAGGGATAGCATTAGCATGAATAGGTTCATCTTTTTTAAACATAAGACCATAAAGTACATACAATTTGTTATTTAATACAAAAGTACCATGTTCAGCTGTACCTAGAAATTCATCATTTTCACCTAGCTTATATATTTGTGTGAACGTTGCAGTAGAATCTTTGACATCTATACGCCAAATGTCAGAAAGAAGATAATTGTCACGCCCAATGTCAGAAAAAAGACGATTTTCACGCCCAATGTCAGAAAAAAGACGATCATAATTAATACCACATGCAATGTAAATTTTATTGTTGCATGTAACCATGGAGTGACCATATCGTGCATCAGGTAAGTCTGAACTTGCGTCTATTTCAATTGTATCCCATTTATCTGTTTCTGTATCTTGTCCATAGATATCTTCCCATGTATCAGCTACACATAAAATGGGACATAAAAAATATAGAAAAATTACAAAAAGTGTTGTCATGTTTTTCATGTCTGTCATTCTCCTTTCTAGGGGAAACTTTTCATAATGAACAATTAGGTAGCTATTTTTGAACAATTAGGTAGCTACCTAATTGTTTTACTACTTTTTGGAAAATATTTGATTTGATACTTGCTTTGGAGGTTGTTACTTTTTTTATGGTGCATTTTGATTGAATGGGAATGAAAGCGTAGATTATGTTTCTGTCTCTTCTTATCTGTTTCGTGATTTTACTTTTTTTCTTTATACATAGAATAGAATTTTCACCAAAGTAAAAATAGTACAAAACAATAAATGGGAATGATTATATCAAAAATAATATAAAAGAAAAGAAAAAAATAATATAAAAAAATAAATATATTCTTTTATATTATTTAAGTAATTATAATTTGCTCTGGGGAGTCAATTTGCTCTGGGGAGGCATTTGCTCTGGGGAGGTAATTTGCTCTGGGGAGGTAAAATTTGCTCTGGGGAGAATAATTTGCTCTGGGGAGGGAAAATTTGCTCTGGGGAGGCAATTTTGCTCTGGGGTGAATAATTTGCTCTGGGTAGGAAATTTCGCTCTG
>JAGOMP010000078.1 GCA_017993505.1 Planctomycetota bacterium | reverse complement strand
CTGTAGTACGAATGATCATGCCTTGTGATGTGATTGTCCAAATTTCCTCATCTTCATGAACTCCTAGAACTGCTACAACTTCTCCTGTAGTTTCAATTTGTCTAATATTTTTAACGCCTTGCGATCCTCTATATGTGTGTCGATAATCGGAAAATTCACTTCGTTTTGCATATCCATTTTGTGTAATGGTAAGTAAGGCTTGGTCTTTATTATAGACTACCATTCCAATGACTCTGTCATTTTCTGCCAATCGACAACCTCGTACGCCTCTAGTGTTTCTTCCAACTGTAATACGCACATCAGTTTCATTAAAGCAACATACTTTTCCTTGAGCAGTTCCTATGTACAAAATTTGTTTACCTATAGTGAGTGCTGTTGCTACTAAGCTATCTCCTTCCAATAACTGCATAGCTCGCACTCCGCCTTTTTTAGGACGCGAAAATTTGTTAATTGAAATTCGCTTAATGAGTCCTTGTGCTGTAATCATGACTAGAATTTTATCGCTTAATTCTGTAATAGGAATAATAGAAGTGATAGTTTCTTCTGGTTGTAGTTGTAGAATATTGACGATAGCACGCCCACGTGCATTTCGTGTGAGTTCTGGAATATCATACACTTTTAACCAATATGCACGACCTAAATTTGTAAAAATGAGTAAATATTGGTGGGCTGTTGCTATAAAAAAGTGTTCAATAATGTCATCTTCTTTGACTTCAGCACCTGAAATTCCTTTTCCACCCCGATTTTGTTTTTTATAGTATTCTAGAGACATTCGTTTTACATAGCCATTTTGCGTAATAACGATTGCCCAAGGTACATTTGGAATAATATCTTCAATACAAAACTCTTGGATAGGTGAAATTATTTTTGTTTTTCTTGGTGTGGCATATTTTTGTTTGATTTCTTTTGTTTCTTGTTTGATGATATCTAAAATTTTGTTTTCATCTGCTAAAATAGATTGGTATTCTGAAATTTTTGCATTGAGTTGATCGAGTTCTTCTTGTAATTTATTAGATTCTAGCCCTGTTAAAGAAGACAGCCTCATTTGTAGAATTGCGTCTGTTTGTGCTACTGTTAAGTTGTATTCAAGAATAAGTTTTTCGCGTGCTTCTTTTGTATCCATGGCTTTTCGTATGATACGGATCACATTGTCAATATAGTGGATCGCAATCATAAGACCGTCTACAATATGAGCTCTAGCTTGAGCTTTGCTAAGCAGAAAATTTGTTCTACGTCGGATAACTTCTTGTCTATGTTGAATAAAGCATTGCATCATTTGCTTAATATTAAGAAGTTGTGGTCGAGAATCTACTAAAGCAATCATATTTACGGAAACAGACGATTGTAAGGCGGTGTATTTATAAAGTTGGTTTAATACTACTTCATCGCTTTCATTTCTTTTGACTTCTACAACAAGTCGAACGTCATGTTCGCGGTCACTTTCATCTCTTACATCTGCAATACTTTTAATTTTGCCTTCTTTAACTAGATTTGCAATATTTTCTATGATGCGTGCTTTATTTGTTTGAAAAGGTATGTCTGTAAATACAATGCAAACTTTATTTTTATGTTCTTCTAAGTGATAGCTAGCACGAACTTTAACAGTGCCTCTCCCAGTAGCATATGCATTCGCAGCTACATTGCGACCACAGATATTACCTCCAGTAGGAAAATCAGGACCAGGAATTATTTTACATACATCCTGCAAAGAAATATCGGGATTCTCAATGATAGCAACGATTCCATTACAAACTTCGCCCACATTATTCGGTGGACATGATGTTGCCATACCAACTGCAATTCCAACTGCTCCATTGACAAGCATATTAGGGAATCTGGAGGGGAGAACACGGGGCTCTTGTCTTGTTTCATCATAATTTGGTGTAAAATCAACTGTGTCTTTATCTATATCATCCAGCATTTCCATACTCATGGCAGTCATTCTGGCTTCTGTGTATCGCATAGCAGCTGGTGGATCACCATCAATGGAACCAAAGTTTCCTTGTCCATCAATCAAGGGACATCGTAAGTTGAAAGGTTGTGCCATTCGAACAAGAGTAGGATAGATGACTGCTTCGCCGTGTGGATGATAATTACCAGAAGTATCGCCTGAAATTTTTGCGCATTTTCTGTATTTTGCTCTTGGCCCCAAATTTAAATCGTTCATGGCTACCATGATTCTTCGTTGAGAAGGTTTGAGTCCATCTCGAACATCTGGTAACGCACGAGATACGATAACGCTCATAGCGTACGTTAAATAGGATTTTTTTAATTCTTTTTCAATCGGAATAGGTATAAATTTTTGTTTTTCGTCGATTACAGAATTTGTTGAGCCGTCCAAAACTCGTGCTCCTTTCCATTTTTTTATTTGCTTTATTCTGCGTCTTTATTGATTTTTGCGATTGGATATTATTTTAATTCTTTTGTATTTATGCGTTTTATTTTTGTAATATTTTTATTGCTTGTTGTAATTGTTTATCTTTATTGTAATTTACTTCTGTATGTTTATAAAATTGTAGCATAAGGTCTTTTTCTTCATCTGTTGTAATGGGTATTTCTATGTCAGGCTCTACTCCGCCAGGATTTGTATCTGTTTTTTGAATGCTGCGTCCTAATGGTGTGTAGTAACGTGCCGTTGTTATTTTAATGGCTGTTTCTTCGTCTCTCAGTGGAAGAATGGTTTGTACCAATCCTTTGCCATACGTTGTTGTTCCTACAATCGTAGCTCGATTATAATCTTGTAGTGCACCAGCAACAATTTCTGAAGCACTAGCACTTCGTTTATTGACAAGCAGAACTAAAGGCAAATCTAGATAATTTTTTTTATTATCTGCTGTGAATGTAGATTTACTTCCTAAGGTGCGACCTTGTGTATATACAATAGTACCTTTTTCAATAAATAAATTAACAACGTCGATAGCAGCATTTAAAAGACCACCAGGATTGTATCGAACATCTATGATTAGGCTCTTCATATCTTGTTGAAGAAGTTTTTCAATTGTTTGTTCTAATTCTTCGCCTGTATGTTTATTGAATTTTGTAAGACGTAAATATCCGATCTTATATATTTCATCTATAATGTGGGCGTCTTTAATGCTAGAAATGTGAATCGTATCACGTGTTACTTGTATTATTTCTGGGATTTGTTCACCTACGTGCAATACACTTAGTTTAACTTTGCTACCTTTGACTCCTCGTATTTTTTGAATTACTTCATTGAGACGCATATTTTCTGTAGATTCATTTTCAATGAAAAGGATTCTATCTCCAGCCAAAATTCCTGCTTTTGCTGCTGGAGAATCTTCCACTGGCGAGAGGACTGTAATCATTCCATTTTCTACGCCTACAACAATACCAATGCCTACAAATTCACCTTCAGAAATTTCAAAGAGTTCTTTGTATGCTTCTTTGTCTAAATATTCGCAATATGGATCCAATGTATTCAACATACCCTGTAAAGCACCATTCAAAAGTTGTTTTGAAGAAACTTCATCAACATAATTTTGCATGATGCGTTCTCGAACTTCTGCTAAAAGTTCTGCGTCTCTATATGGAATAACGCCTCCTAATATTTTTTTAGGAGTATATAAAAGAATAACAGCTGCAAAGAGAGCGAAATATAAGACAAATTGTTTTTTTTGCATACATATTTTCCTTAAGAATCAAAGTAAATGGAAAAATTTAGAATATAAATATAGGATATTTATGTTCTAAACCTTTTTTAACCATGGCTTCTAGAATATGAAATGTGAAACATGGCCAAAAGTTTTTCATTCCTTCATAATCTGCTTCGTAGTCTTCTAAGTCTTCTTCTTCTGCTTCAAATTTATCTTTAATTGGAAGTTCATTTACGTCCATGTGTTTTTTTGCTTGTAGCGTTGTATTGATGACTTCTAATTCTTGTGCTAATTTAACAGAACTTCCAACAAAAATAGGTACAGGACTATTTTTTAATGAAATGTGAATCGGGAAAAAGAAAAAAGTAGGGATATAAATTCCTATACTATTTCTAATTCCAACAAGATGATTAAATCTAGTTTCTTCTACACCTTTGTAAATTTCTTCCAAATGGTCTTTATCCAGAGATACTGCATATTCTTGCAAATCAGATAGAAAATTATCTCGGTTAATATCTGCTGTAAAAACGCAATTTCCTCTTTCATTGCCAATATATGTATTACCTTTGATTGCTTTTAATTTAGTTTTTATAATATGCTTACACTCACTTTGGCAAGAAAGAGAGCCATAAAAACTGTTGCTTCCTATTCCTGGGACAGTAAGTCCTAAAGGATGAATTGCTGCTTGGAAACTCATGTGTATGCCTTTCTTTTTTAATATTATCTTTATTCACAATGACTATTCTTCTTCTTTTTCATTGGAATTTGTGTTGAATATTTGTAAAGTGCTTGTTAAGTAGTTAATCAATTCGCCTGCATTGACATGCGTTTCCATGTACTTTTTATGTTCATCAGATATTTTAATAATTTCTGCTTTATGACCAATGACTTTATATGATTGGAAAACTTCTACAGCAGTAATACGAATGTAAATTTTAATAGATTCTAAAAATTTAGGATGACTAAGAGTTAATAAAAGATTATCTTTAATTTTAAAAGGAAAAAAAGAATAGAAAAGTACTATATTATTCTTTATATCCAGTTGTCTCAATGGAACTCTCTGTGCGTCTTCTATTTTAAACAATGTACTAAAAATATCACGTTTCATAATAGTGCAAGTGCAGTGACGTAAAGCAATTTTTTTCTTTTCCATACTCTTAAGTAAAGCAACTGTCTGTATAATGTCATCACGCTCTTCTTTTAAAGCTAATTTTTCTTTAGCTTTTTTCTCTTCTTCTGTAAGCCCTAGACGGAATACAAACTCTCTTGCTCCATTAGGAAACTGCGTAGTCACTCCTACTTTAATTTTATCTCCATTTTTCATTTCTGTTGGATCTAAAATTCGTTTCCCATTGAGATACGTTCCATTGATACTTCCCATATCTTGTATATAATAATGTCCATCTCTTGCAAAAACTTTGGCATGACGTCGAGAAACAGCTCCTACTGGTACACAAATAGAAGATTGTTTTTCTCGCCCGATAAATAAAGGATAATTTAATACAGGATACTTTTTTTGTGTCCGAATATCCTGTATTGCTGCTTGATTTTCAGCATCTACTTCTTCAAAGTCCTCGTCTGGAATATCAAGAATATCATGAAACTCTTCTAATTTCATTGTAGCTATTCCTCACCCTAATTATGAATGTATAATGAATGTACATATTGAATTGTATCTTATCATAAATAAAAAAAATGTCAATTTTTTTATTAACTTGATTAGGTATAATTTATTGTTAGATAGTGCTTGAAATTTTCTCTGACACTATACTTTGTCTACGCCAATGTCCAAAAATAACACCTTGAGAAATTAAACGCTCACGTTCGTATTCAAACTCTTTTGGAAAGGGCATGGCAGTTTCTCTTTCAAATTTTGTTCCTGGTAAAGGAAGGAATGTATGTGCATGAATTCTAGCACCCATATTGACCAAATCTTGTATCATATTCATAGTCATTCGACAATCATCTAATGTTTCTGTAGGAAGACCAAAAATAAAATCTACACTAACTTCAAAATTATTTTGGCGAATCAGTTGCACAGCTTGATAAATATGCTCTACAGTATGACCTCTGTTACAAAATTTTAATAATCGAGGACTCCCTGTTTGTGCACCTACTGTAAAGTTGTTATTATTGGCATATTGTCGAATCAAATCTAATTTTTCTTGTGTAACATCTTCTGGACGAACTTCGGAAGGGAAAGAGCCAAGAAACAATTCACCCTTACTTCCTAAAGTTTCTCTTGTTCTTTGTAAAAAATGTTCTAATTCTTGCACAGTTCCATTGCCATATCCAAAAGCATTAGGTGCAATGAATCGAACGTAATGAAGTCCATGATGTAGCATAATTTCAATGGCTTCGCATACTTTTTCCACGCTTCGATATCTTGGTTTTCTAGGAAAAAGTTGTGCAGTTTGACAAAAAGCACAACCAATGGGACAACCTCGCATGATTTCTATATGACCGAATTTTTCATGTTTCCAACCAAAGGGTGGATAATCATCTAAATGAATCGGTTCACGTTGAGAAGTATAGATAATTTCTTCATCTTCTTGGTATGCAATACCTTGAATATGACGATAATCTTGCTCTTCTTCCCAAGCTTTTAATATTTCTGGGAATGTTTCTTCGCCTTCTCCTATAGTTAATACATCAAATCCAAGTTGAAACGTACTCTTAGGATCACCTGTGGGATGAGGTCCACCAGCAATATATAGTAAATTTTGATTTTTAGGCATATTCTGCATAATCTCGCAAATATTCCAGTATTGTGGCGTAGCAAAAGAAAATGCAATCACAATACGAGTATATTTTTTCTGTAATTTATGCAATTCATGCAAAAGATTTTCTGCTCGCATACAATAATTGATTTCATATTCATCAAAATATGAATCATGTTCTAATGCTCCCGTTAAAACTGCCCACGTATTATGAGTATACTTATAATGATAAATTAACAATGCTGTTTGCATAGTTTTCCTTTAAAATTTAATTTATATTTATTTCTTATAAAATGATTGTTATAATAAGAAAAAACATGGAAACTATAAGTTGAATCATTACAAAAAAGGAATACAATATGGAAGATCTGATTTGTAGTGCGAAAAAACGAGGTCGAGACCTTACTATTGACACCCTTAAAATTGCAGGGAAAGAACCTGTTCGTGATATTATTATCATTATTCCTAAAGATGTTAAAAAAAATCAAAAAGGACTATATGAAGTTGTCATGAGCTATCGTTTAGGGAATGATGGTTATTTAGCTTCTAAAGATTTTGAAAATTTAGCATATTTTAACGATAAAATTGTTAGTCGACAACAAGGTTTATCCATGGGGCCCAATGAATTTAAAACATTTGTTGATAAACATGTTGCTATTGATATTAAGGATGGAATTTTTTTAGTTCGAATAGATGCATTTTCCAAAGTAATGGAAGATGATGAAACAAATAATGATATTTCCAGTCATCTTATTTTCCGTGGTTTTAGTCCAAATTACCCTAAAACACCACAACTCCACATTGAACAATGGCGCATTGCTAATAGAACTCCTGTGAGAGGACAATTAAGATTGTCAAGAGCTGATTCAAGAGGTCAAAAACAAGACCGCCATGCTTTTGAAGTAGAATATGTCATTCGCAACTATGGCATCTCTGATGCCATTGACTTTGACAACTTATTTTATTTAGATGGGAGAGGTTTTTTCCGTCAACCTAAACTCACCCTCAAAGCTGGTGAATCTCGCTTAATGCAAATCCCAGTATATTTTCCAATTCGTTCAGGAAAATTTTCACTACGAGCTGATGCAGGAGGAAAATATCCAAAAGGTCAAAATTGTATCACAAATCTTGACATCAATATTCGATTTCAAGGATTTCCTAATGCATAGGTCATAGTTTTTTTGATAAATCAAAAAAAGATGGATTGGAATCTATAACTTCTATCCATCTTTTTTTATAAAAACGTGAAATTTTACAATTCCAATATATCACTAAAAACACGTTTTCCTACAAAGCCATTAATTTCAATTTCCCACGATAGTGCCAAATTTTTAAAAAATACATATGCTTTTTTAGCTTGCTTTGTTGAATCAAAATCACAAGTAATCAGCAATACTTTACTACCTTCTAAAAATGGAAACCCCTTAGAACCCAATACTGCTTCTAAAGTAGCTCTTTGAATTTCACATATATCTAGAGGAATTTGCCAAAAACATGGATCCGACGACGTGGCTGCAGTATCTAATAAAAGCTTTAAAAAATCTTCTTTTTTTTTGTTATCTGGTATGATAACTTTAATTTCTAGTCGTATCACATTTCTTCCTTTATTAGTCAGAAAATGTCTATTTTGATCTAAGATAACTCTTACTAATTTTTTCTAATTCAGAGGAAATTTCATTGCACAGTATAAAATTAAATTAAATTTATATATTCAATTACAATTATACAATTATACATTCTTTTTAGTCTATTGTCTATTAAAAAATAGATATCACTAAGTCATACATTTTTAAAATATCAATTATATAATATTAAAAATACATATAATTTTCAAAAATCACTAAAGTGAATATAATAACATACCTAGAAAACCAAGTATCAAAAAATAGATCAAATAATTTTGCAACAGATAGTGAAAAAAATGATTTTCGATGGAATTGATAACAATGTATGATTAAAGTAGTAGCATTATTTTTGAAACATAAAAAATAGGATCAAAATATAAATTTCGATGGAATTGATAACGATTTGTAATTAAAGTAGTAGCATTATTTTTGAAACATAAAAAATAGGATCAAAATATAAATTTCGCAGGCATTGATGAAGCTGGTAAAGGCTGTGTACTTGGAGCACTAGTTAAACGATGTGTAATTAAAGTAGTAGCATTACTTTTGAAACATAAAAGATAGGATCAAAATATAAATTTCGCAGGCATTGATGAAGCTGGTAAAGGCTGTGTACTTGGAGCACTAGTTAAACGATGTGTAATTAAAGTAGTAGCATTATTTTTGAAACATAAAAGATAGGATCAAAACATGATTTTCGCAGGCATTGATGAAGCTGGTAAAGGCTGTGTACTTGGAGCACTAGTAATAGGATTTGTTGTGATAGAATCAGAAACAGAAAAAACATTCCCAACATTAGGTATAAAAGATTCTAAATTATTATCTCCAACATTGCGTAATGAATTGGAAAAACAAATTTTCAACATAAGCATATACGCCACAACTGTAAGTATTCCTGCCAATGTAGTGGATCAATATTGTAACAAACAACTATTAAATTATTTAGAAGCACAAGTAATATCTTCTTTAGTCAATTCATATACAAAACAAATCGATACATTATTTATAGATGCACTTGGGAAACGTGGAAAAAATGGCACAAAATTTGAGAAACAACTATCTATCCAAAATACAAATATAAACCTTATCATTGAAAACAAAGCTGATATAAAATATCCTGTAGTTTCTGCAGCCTCCATTCTAGCAAAAGTAGAACGAGACCGCCAATTAACATTTTTAGAACAAACATGGGGCAAACTCGGTTGTGGATATTCCAATGATAAAGACACTTTATCTTTTTTAAAAAATATATACCATACAAAAAAATCATTTCCACACTTTGTACGCCAAAGTTGGACAACTATTTCACATATTACTGAAGGCAAACAAAAAGATTTCTTTTCTACTATCTAAACTCTTCTTATCCAATTGTGCAACTAGTAATAACAATGTACAAAATTAGCGTTGAAAGACAATTTATTTCCGTTCATAATAATCCGATAGTTTGGAGATTATTCTACTCCACTTCCATTGCCTGTTCATTTTCATTATTACACTGTAACAAAACTATTCTATTTTCCTATTTCCCCTTGTTAAGTTAAATACACTCTTAAAACTATTCTATTTTCCTATTTCCCCTTGCTAAGTTAAACACACTCTTAAAACTATTCTATTTTCCTATTGCCCCCCTTATTAAGTTAAACACACTCTTAAAACTATTCTATTTTCCTATTTCCCCTTGCTAAGTTAAATACACTCTTAATATCGTTAATAAATCCCAATAGCTGTTCTTGCTTTACTTCTTTTACTCCTAGATCTTTTCTCATTTGGTTCATGATAGACTCAACACTCAATAAATCATCATGTAATAGTTGTCCCTTTTGTTCACTACGATTTATTTTCCTAAATTCCAACCACTTTTCCACAACTTGTGGTGATCCCCAAAGTATAAGTTGCTTTGAAATCTGGCTGATATCCTGAATAAAATCATCTTCGGAATAGATTTCGTTATTAGCTGGTTTTGCCGTAATTCTATATACCATTTCAATAAACTCACCATATGGGACTTCTCTTTTTTGAGACAAATACTCTTCTCTTTTTTTCTTATAGTCTATTATTTTAGAGACTACAGAACTTATGACAACACCTATGATAGATATTACACCAGATATCATGGCAACTATAACTACAGCATCTAATTGCGAGGAAAGCCCTGCAAGCCAAGTAAAAAAATTATTGATAGCAACTATTGCTATTCCATAGAAAATATATGCTAAACTTCCCACAAACAAAATCGAAAATACTCCCAATACAATGCTCAATTTTGGATATTTAACACTCAGTGTTTCTCCTTTTTTATTTTGATTTTTTTTAAATGTATCAAAAAATTTTTCAAGCATAAGCATACTAATAATTCCAACAACACTAATTGCAACAATACAATTAGATACTTCCATTTTCCCTCCCTTTTATCTAATAATCTAATTAAAAGCTAATAAAAATAAAAATACAATTCACAACAATCTTATTCATTATTTAATACTCTACTGTTTAGCCTAAACTTATAAAACAATATATCAAAAATTATTATTACATTCAACTATATGTATTATTACATTCAACTATATGTATTATTACATTCAACTATATGTTATGACAGGAAATATTGCCTCCCCAGAGCAACATTAGCCTCCCCAGAACAAATTAACTCCCCAGAGCAAATCACATCCCTAGAGCAAATCACCTCCCCAGAGAAAATTAACTCCCCAGAGCAACTGACACCTCCCCAGAGCAACTGACACCTCCCCAGAGCAAAGCACCTCCCCAGAGCAAATCACATCCCCAGAGCAAATCACATCCCCAGAGCAAATCACATCCCCAGAGC
>JAGOMP010000020.1 GCA_017993505.1 Planctomycetota bacterium | reverse complement strand
TGTGTTGTGATGTTATTTTTGTGTGTGGGAGGCAATTTTGCTATGGGGAAGTTATTGTGCTCTGGGGAGGCATTGCTGTGAGGAAGGAATTTTGCTCTGGGGAGACGATGTTGCTCTGGGGAGACAATGTTTTGCTCTGGGGAGACAATGTTGCTCTGAGGAAGCAATTTTGCTCTGGGGAGACAATGTTACTCTGGGGAGGGAGTTGATCTGAGGAGACAATGTTGCTCTGGGGAGACAATGTTGCTCTGGGGAGACAATTTTGCTCTGGGGAGGCAATTTTGCTCTGAGGAGGCAATTTTGCTATGGGGAAGCAAGGTTGCTATTTCCGTGTGTTCCGTAGTTTGTTTTTTTTGTGTTTTCCGTAGTTTGCTACAAAAAAAAACAATAGCTATTTTTTATTGAAATAACTATTGTTTTTTATAAGGACAGCTGGCAAGTATTTTTTTTATGATAATTATATTAATATGTTAGAAGGAAGAGATTTTCCCAGAATAGTCCAAGATTGATGTTGTAATTTAAGTATTGTCTCATTTCCCATAAGAAATCTAGTATAGATTCTATTTTTCTGGTGGAAATTTGTTTGCTAAGTTGTTGTATAGGATAGGCGAGGTCTTTATTGAATAGAAATGTGATGTCTTCTATGTTTTTTAAAACTAGTAGGTCATGACATAGTGAAGCAAAGTGGAGGATCATGGCGTTTGTTTTTTCTTTACCTGCTTCTCCAGAACCACAAATTTCTGTAACCATGTTTCCTATATCTATGGGGTCTTTTTTATCTATGATGGCTTGCATCATTTTACATCGTCCTTCCCATTGGGAACGTAGTATTTCTTCTGCTGTTGTGATGTCGTTGTTGGAAAGTATCCAGATTGTTTCTGCTATGATGTTGTCTAAGCCACATGTTTGTTTAAAATCTTCAAAGGTAGCACTTCCACCTATATGGAATATTTGACAGCGAGATCTGATAGTATCTAGGACTGCTTGTTCATTTTCTGTTGTTAAGATGTATACACAATGATCCGATGGTTCTTCTAATGTTTTGAGTAGAGCATTGGCAATTTCTTCGCGCAATTGATGAATGTTATATAGAACAAATATTTTAAATGTCCCTTCCCAAGGTTTCATACTAGATTCATAGATCATATTTCGAACTTGTTCCATGCTAATGGCTTTATTTTCTTGCCCAAAGAACATGATGTCAGGATGGCAATTGTTTTCTACTTTAATACAGGCAGAACAATGACCACAAGGGGCTTTAGGATCCTTACATTCTAGTAATTTTAGAAATTCTGGTATAATTTCTTTTTCTAAAAATTCTTCAGCACCTACAAAAAGGCATGTTCGATATAGTGTATTGTTTAATTTTGCCTTTAAGAAATGTTTTAAAATTTCCTCTTTAGTTCGTAAGTATTCCATGTTAAATACTTTCTATAAATATTTAAATCTTAGAAAATATCTTAAATATATAAGTAGTATATAAATTTTTTACATATTCACATCTTAGAAAATATCTTGAATAATTCCAAATCCTTGTACATTATTTTTATTTTCAATGATAAAGCGTCCTAGTTCTGGTAGATGTTGAAATTTTTCTACAACAAGTGGTTTGTCTAGTTGTAAGATAAGAGTGGCAGTTTGGTTCATTTGTAGTTCAGTTTGTGGTGTGTTGATAGATTTCAATGTTTTTGTATCTAAGATGGTGTTGATTTTTTGAATGTGTACGTTTGTTTCTTGTGTACTACAACGGAGTATTTTTGTTTCTTGTATTTGCCAAGGTTGGGAAGATAGCCAAAATATGTTGGCTTGGATAGTTTGTGTAGGCTGTAGTGTACTATTTTTTTCTACAAGGACTTGACCGCGTTGTGTTGGTTTATCTAGAACAAGCCCAATATTTTCATTGCAAAATGCTTGTGTTGGTTTTTCATTGTATTTTTTGATTTCTTGGACTGTGGTCTCGATGTTATCTGGTAAAATTTTTACAATTTGTTTTTGTTTGATAGAACCCTGTAAAATTTTTCCAACTGTAATGTCTGTATTTTCTATGTTGTAGAGATCTTGAATAGCTAGACGAAATGATGACGTATGTTGTTGTGTATTTTTGTATGGAATGGAGTCTAGTGCTTGTAAAAATGTATTGCCAGTATACCAAGGTGTGTTTTTTGATTTTGTCGTAACGTTATCACCATTCCAAGCAGAAATGGGAATCATATCATGTAGAGATAGTTGTAGTTTTTTACAGATGTTGATTAATTCTGCTTGAATTTTTTCAAATACTTCTTGTTTATATTCAACTAAATCCATTTTATTACAAAGGATAATGATATTGTGAATGCCTAGCATTTGCACTAAATGAGCATGTCGAATAGTTTGTTCTTGGATTCCTTCATGTACATCAACAATTAAGATAATGGCTTGTGCATGGCTTGTTCCAGAAAGCATGTTTTTTAAAAATTCTACGTGTCCTGGAGTGTCAATGATGACGTAATTTCGATGGGAAGTATGAAAAAAGATTTGGGTAGTGTCAATGGTGATGCTTTTTTCTCGTTCTTCTTTTAATTGGTCTGTTAAGTAGGCGATTTGTGTTTCTCGTCCTAAATCTTTGGAAATTTTCTCAATTTCTGCAAGTTTGTCTGCTGGCAAAGATTTTGTATCTAGTAGAAGGCGACCAATTAAAGTAGATTTTCCATGGTCAACATGTCCAACAATGGCAATGGATAGTGATTCTTTTTTTGTAGTGTTAAACATTGAATGGAGTTTCCTTATTATATAAATGATGATTCTAAAAAATAATGGAGTTTCTTTATAATATAGATGATGACTCTAAAAATAATGGAGTTTCTTTATAATATAGATGATGACTCTAAAAATAATGGAGTTTCTTTATAATTATAGATGATGATTCTAAAAAATCATGATAGCAATCAATATAAAAAATATACGTGGAATTTCTTGCATAAAAAAAGGGGGATAATATATTCCCCTTTTGATGTGTATTATTGTTATAAGTTTTCTTTGAGTGCTGTAAGGATTTCTTGAGAATCCCCGATGATTCCATAATCTGCGATTTGGAAAATAGGGGCTTGTGGTGAGCGATTGATGGCAACAATAGTTTTTGCTGTACGCATGCCTGCAATGTGTTGAATAGCACCAGAAATTCCACATGCAATGTAGAGTTGTGGCGACACTGTTTTTCCTGTTTGTCCGACTTGTTCTTCGTGGGGGCGTTGTCCTGCATCTACTAAAGGACGGGAAACTCCGATGGCTGCACCGAGTTTTTGTGCAACTTCTTCTAAAAGAGGAAATGTTTCTTGGGATACGCCTCGCCCAGCTGCAACTATGGTGCTTGCTTCTGTAATTTCGATTGTTTTGCTTTCAGAGGCTTTGAATTGTAGTACTTGAACTTTGTTCTGAATTTCTGGGAGGGAAATAGGTTCACATTCGATCTCTGTAGCATTTTCTTTTATAGAAAATACATTAGGACGGAGCGAAGCAAAGACTTTAGGTGCTGTTGTTTCTGCTGTTAAAATAACGTTACCAGCATAGATAGGTCGTTGTATTGTCGTTATGTTGTCTTGGATTTCCATTTTTATGCAATCTGTATAGGCTTGCGTATTGTATTTTGCTGCTACCATGGATGACAAGGCTTTCCCTTGGATCGTAGCTGGGAATAGAATATGGCTAGGATTGATTTTTTCCATGACATTTTGGATAATGGATGTGTATTCTTGTAAATAGGGCATTGTTTCTATTGTAAAAGCTTTAGAAATGCCATATTCCCCGAGTTCTTTGTATGTAGATTGTGTAGCTATAGCGTAGACATTTGTATTGATTGTTTTAGCAAGGCGAGTGGCCTCAGAAGCAACTTCTAGGCTAACTTTTTTTAAGCTATTTTCTTTTGTTTCTGTGATGATTAAAATTCCTGGCATTTGTTTTTCCTTAAATAACTTGGGCTTCTTCTTTGAGGAGTCGGATAAGTTCTGGGACTGCATCTGCTCCAGTTCCTATGATTTTTCCTGCTGTTCTCTTAGGAGGCAATTCCAATTTCACAGTCGTTGTTTCTGGAGAAATAGTGACAGGAATTATGTCTAATTTTTTTTGTTTTGCTTTTCGAATGGCTAGGAGGTTACAAATGCGTGGTTCTATATTGCTTTTTTGAATGGATAGGACGCAAGGGAGAGTCGATTCTATTTCTAGATGGCCACCTTCGACTTCGCTCTCGGCAAGGATTGTGTTTTCTTTTTTTTCCCATTGAACTACAGTAGTTATATAAGGTATGTCTAGCAGAGAGGCTACCATCCCTGGAACTTGAGCATTGTCTGTATCTACAGATTTGATGCCAAATAAAATAATGTCAGGTTGTTCGTTTTGAATGGCTTTGCTGATGGCTTGGGCAATTTGAAAAGAATCTGTTGTTTCTACATCGGTTTGAAGTAGAATTGCTCGATCTGCACCCATAGCTAGACATTTTCTTAATTCTTTTTCTGAATCTTGAGAGCCTAAACTTAAGGCAATGACTTCACCTGTTTCTTTTTCTTTTGCTTGAATAGCATGTTCCATGGCAATTTCGTCATAAGGTCCCATGACGTATTCCAAGTCTTTTTTGTCTATGGTTTTTCCATC
The DNA here is from genome assembly GCA_017993505.1 of Planctomycetota bacterium. Taxonomy (GTDB): domain Bacteria; phylum Planctomycetota; class Uabimicrobiia; order Uabimicrobiales; family JABWCH01; genus JAGOMP01. The sequence continues at coordinate 45,416 of JAGOMP010000020.1, read as the reverse complement.
AGCAGCAATGTTGATTTTTACAGCTGTATCTGGAACTCGTTTAATACAAACGATGATTTTCATACATTTTTACCTTATCTAAATTTATAATTTGTAGGATACGATGCTTTTATCTTAGAAAAAGCTGTCTATATTTATAAGATACGATGCTTTTCCCTTAGAAAAAGCTGTCTATATTTATAGAATTATGAGACTCTTTTCTTAGAAAAAACTATTTATATTATGTTAAATATAGGATACGAGGCCTTTTTCTTAGAAAAAAGACTGTTTATATTATATCAAATATTTTAACAAGGCAAGATTTATTTTTATTCTATAGGGAAAATATTTTTTTTGCATTTTTATACATAAGGCTACTTTAAAATTTTTTATTGATAAAAATAAGATTATTGTTACAATAAATAAGATTATTGTTACAATAAGAAAAGATGGGGCGAAAAATTTTATAGAAATTATCCTATTATTAGGTTTAAATCATATGAAATCTCAAGACTATTTAAAAAAGCGCTACTTAGTTACTGGTGGTGCTGGTTTTTTAGGAAGTCATCTTTGTGAACGTTTATTGCAAGATGGTCATGAAGTCCTTTGTCTAGATAATTTTTTCACTGGTAATAAACAAAATATTTTGCATTTAATGTCTAACCCTTTTTTTGAAGTGCTACGACATGATATAACAATACCATTATTTGTTGAAGTAGATGGTATTTTTAATTTGGCTTGTCCAGCAAGTCCGATTCATTATCAATTTGACCCTATACAAACAACAAAGACTTGTATTCTAGGTGCATTGCATATGTTAGGATTAGCAAAACGCTTACGTATACCCGTTTTACAAGCATCGACAAGTGAAGTGTATGGCGATCCTGAAGTGCATCCTCAAGGCGAAACGTATCGAGGATCTGTGAATCCTATAGGGATTCGTGCTTGTTATGATGAAGGGAAACGTTGTGCAGAGACATTATTTTTTGATTACCATCGACAAGAAAAAGTAGATATTAAAGTAGTTCGCATTTTTAATACATATGGACCTCACATGCATCCTTCTGATGGTCGAGTGGTGAGCAATTTTATTATGCAAGCATTGCAAGATAAAGATATCACAGTATATGGTGAGGGAAATCAAACTCGTAGCTTTTGTTATGTGGATGATCTCATCGATGGTCTAGTACGAATGATGCAATCTAAACAACACGGACCTATTAATTTAGGAAATCCCAGTGAATTTACTATTTTAGAATTAGCACAGAAAGTCATTGAGATGACTAATTCAAAGAGTCGAATTATCCATAAACCTCTTCCAGAAGATGATCCTATGCAACGTCGACCATTGATCGAATTGGCAAAACAATATTTAGATTGGAAGCCAACTACTTCTTTAGATGAAGGGCTTGCAAAAACAATTAATTATTTTAAGAAAATGATTGGCGAATCATGTTAATACGTTTTTTTTGTATTGTATTTTGTGTTCTTTGTTTTGTTGGGTGTCCTAGTCACACATATAAGTATAATAGTGCTGGCGTTCACTATGCTGCTAGAGGACAATATGATTTAGCTATAGAAAATTTTAAATTAGCAGTACAGGCATCACCAAAATTTATACAAAGTCATTTAAATTTAGCACAAGCATATTTTATGAACGAGCAGTTAGATGAATCTCTTGCATCTGTTGAAAAGGTTCTAGAGTTAAATCCTGAAAATGTAGAAGCACAATTGATTTTGGCACAAATTTGGATGTATCAAGGAAAATTTGAAACTTCTGAGAAGTATTTACAAGAACTGTTACAAAAGGGGAAAAATAAACCACTTATTTTTTGGACCTTAGGACAACTATATTTTCATTTAAAAAAATGGGATAAAGCGATTATTGCTTATACTAATGTCTTAGAAACTAAGGTAGAATCAAGCCGAGTATATGTTCAATTAGGAAAAGCATATTTATATAGAGAATTTGAAAAATATGCACCAGAAAAGGTAATGGATGAGGCATCGTTTTTAGCAGAATTAGAAGAACATTATCAAGGGTTTGATTTATCAAAATCTCAGACAATGTTCCGCAAAGCTGTATATTTGCAGCCACAAAATGCAGAAGCCCATACAATGTTGGGTTTGCTAGCTTTTTATTCTAATAATTATGAAGAAGCAGAGTTAGAATTTAAAGAAGCTATGAAATATACACCAGAGCGTACATTTCTTTATCTTGCCTTAGCAGTGACTTTAACGCAAATGAAGCAATGGAGTCAAGCAGAACAATATATTATACACGCTAAAGAACATATGCCAGAAGATCCTGCTGCGTTTATGTTGCATATTTTTATTAAAATTGAACAGGAATTTTATACAGAGGCGTTAGATTTGTGTGTGCAAGCAGTGGAAAAATTCCCAAATTTTGAAGAAAAATTGATTGTTTCTTTAAACCAACATCAAAAAGCATCATGGTGTAAACAATTTTGTCAAGATGTTAATATAAAACGAAAAGATTTTGCCGAAAAAGTTTGTAAATTTTATAATCAATTATTTACAGAAAAAAAAGAAGAATAAAATGACAGAACAAGAAATTCGAGAAAGCATTTGTGCTGTTGGTAAACGAATGTATCAAAATAAAATGATTTTGTCTATCAATGGGAATATGAGTGTTCGTTATGAAAAAATATTGTTTTTTACTCCTTCTGGCGTAAACAAAGGTGAATTAACACCAGAACAGATCATTCAAACAGATATGAAAGGAAATGTCATTCACGGTAATGGAAAGCCTTCTTCAGAAATTGCTATGCATTTAGAAATTTATAAACGACGTTCTGATGTGGAAGCCATTGTTCATGCACATCCATTATATTGCACTGCATTGACCATTGCAAAAGTTTCTTTAGAAGAAGTTTGGTTACCTGAAATTTTTTTGCAAGTAGGAAGAATTCCCACTGCACCATATGCAATTCCAGGAACACAAGAATTGGCCAAAGTAGTAGGTCAATATGTTTCCAAGGCCAACGCAATTGCCATGGAACGCCATGGTATTGTAACATATGCTAAAGATATTTGGGAAGCATATTATAATCTAGAAACAATAGAGCACGCAGCAAACATTTTATGGCACATTCGAATTTTTGATGCTACTAGCCCCATGACACCAGAACAAGTAAAAGAATTAGAAAAAATAAAGAAACAAAAAAAATAATTACGTAACTCAAAGTCTAAAACAAAGCGTAATATTGTTATTTTCTACCAATTCGTAAACTAACATTTGGAGGAGCGTCTCAACTCAATTCTGTCTGAGTTTTACGCTTATAATTATGACAGCAAGAATATTTATATGGATTTTAATTCTGCTAATTGTCCCATTTGGTTATGCCCAAGCAGTGGTACAAGAGAACGCAGAGGAAAAAGTTATGCCTGTAGAAACTACCATTTCTGCACAAGCGAAAAACGAACCTGCAACTACCGAAGACACTAAACCAGAAACAACAAATACATCTAAAAAAGTTGAATCTGAAACGCCAACTCCTACAGAAAATACTACAGAAGCTACAAACAATATAATAGAGCAAGACACAGAAACCTTGATTAAACAATTAGAGAAAAACATAAGTTCTATTCCTACTTTACTAGAGATTGTCAAAAAAAATCAAACAGACCAAACAATTGGTCAAGCCATGGATTTTATTCTTTCTTTAGATTTTAAAAATTCTGATGTTGTTTCTCATTTATTAGAATTTGTTAGTACATACCTAACAAATCATGAAAACATCATATATCAAAAATTTTTACATGCAAATGAATCTTGTTTTGAAAGTTTACGCTATATTTTAAAAGTAGGTAATACTGCTGATAAAAAAATAGCAGCACTTTTATTAGGGAAACGTGGCGAAATTGAAATTGATACATTTGTAGAATTGTTAAAATCTATTTCTAGTGAAGATCAAAAAATTGCCAAAGAGCAACTGATTTTAAACGACTCTTTAGTTGGTCTAATTTCAAGATTGATTGAATTAGTAGAAAGCAACCCACAAAAAACATTGCATCAAAATGTCTATGAAATTTTTGAGGCAATTTCTAAAACCAATATTCCTGCTTTGTTTTTTTCTTTAAAATCTGCTGGTAAGGTAGCACGTTCAATTGTGATTAAAGCTATTGCTACGCAAGGGAATGCCAGCATACCACCTATGATTGGTGTATTGCGTCTCAATCCTGATGAAGAGTTAAAAAAAGCATTTTATGAAGTCTCTAAATGTTTAGGCACAAGTGTATTAATGGAAGTGTTGTCTTTAACAAATGATAACAACCCTTCTATTCGAGAAACTGCAAAAATAGCAGTTCAAAATACTGGGAATGAAGGTTTACAATTTTTATTAAATATTCTAGAAACTTCAGAAAATCCAAAAGAAAAATTACTTGCCATGAATGCTTTTTCTACTTTTGGTGAAGACGCAAAAATTGGTTTAGACATTATAAAAAAATACCTTGTGGTTCAAAATGCATTGCAGTATCCTGCTGTTTTAGCAGTAGGACATATGGGAGATGCATCAAAATTAGTGATCCCAGAGTTAATGGAAGCATTTCGTTCTGAAGATTGGATGGTTCGTTCTGAAGCTGCTAAAGCCATGGCACATGCTGGGAAAGCAGCATTACCAGCCTTGAATTTATTGATTGACAGTCTCAAATTCAACGAATATGGTGAACCAGAAGAATTTTATGGTGATGTTCGCAGTGTGATTTGCAAATGCATTGGAAATATGGGAGAACGAGCTCATATTGCTGTAGATCATTTAATCCGTCTTTTACGAGATATGGATGAAAATGTAGTTCGTGCTGCAGCCGAAGCTTTAGGGAAAATTGGACCACGTGCACGAAAAGCTATTGATCCCTTGATTCAAGTATTTAGTTTATATGGTACAAAAGAACGAGAAGTTGCAGCACATGCTTTAGCACAAATGGGAAGTGCTGTGATTCAAAAAGCCATTCGTATCCTTCGATACAGTGATGACATTGCTGCGAAAGAAGGTGCAGCAATGATCTGCAAATACCTTGGTGAACAAGCCTTGCCAGCTATTGATGCTTTAATTATGGTGCTAAAATTTGACATTGATGATGTCAAACGACAAGCTGCCCTTGCTTTAGGTGAAATTGGTCCTATTTCAGTCAATTCTATGCGAGCTTTGATTGATGCTTGTAGAGACGAATCACCTTTTGTACGAGAAGCTGTAGCAGAATCTTTAGGAAAAATGGGAAGTCGAGTTGTCCCTTGGATTACATCAGAAATTCGACGCCATGTGGATGAACCCACAAAAATCACTTTAATACAAGCTTTAGGACATCTAGGACAAACTGCTAGAGAAACATTGCCAGTTTTATTAGATGAACTTCCTTATAATCATCCTGCCATTCAAAAAGAAATTATAAAAACTATTGCTAAAATTGGTGGAAATGATCAATCTATCTTAATGCCTCTTGTTAATATTTTAAAAATAAGTCGAGACAATGAACTTCATGTATTGACTCGAGAAGCAATTTTAGGTTTAGGAGAAAGTTGTATTCCTGCTATTTTAGAACTTTTTAAAGAACGTGCACAATTAACTCGTCAAAGTGCTGTTTTTATTTTAGATAAAATGGGTGATGCTGCATTGCCGCATCTTTTAAAAATTTTAAACGAAGGAACAGATGAATATTTGATGGAACAATTGATTCCAATTTTAGGAAAACAAGAAAATGTTTTAGAAGATTTGCTCAAACTTTTAAACCATCCTAGTCCTGTTATCCATCGTGTTTTAGTAGACACTCTTAGTCAATTGGGCATGCCTTTAATCCCTCGTTTAATCCACATTATTCAAAATTCTAACAATGCAGACGAACTCCATGCTGTTCATATGATTCTTGTAAAAATCGGCGTACCTTGCTTACCTCAGGTAATTGTGGCATTGAAAAAAGAAGATAATCCCCAAGCCAGACAAGTCTTTTTACGAATTATTGGAGATTTTGGTAGCAGTGCCAGTATGGCAATTTCCGTTCTTGTCCAATTGTTATCCAATGTTCCTAAAGACGAACGATTAAGTGTTGCAAAATGTCTTGGGAAAATTGGGCCTGCTTCTTTACCTTATCTTGTCAAATTATTATACGCAACAGATAAAGAAATTCAATCTATTGCTATAGTTGCAATGGGAGAAACAAATTCTGCTGAAGCTGTTTCTTATTTATTAAAAAGCATTGAGGATCCTAACATGCTTTCCATTGCTATTGAAGCCATTATCAAATTACGACATTTAGGTGTTCCCATTTTAATTCGTTCTTTAGAAGATCCCAATCCTTATATTCGCTTTGCTTGTGTAGTGACTTTAAGCTATGCAAAAGATAAAGAAGTAGTAGAAGCATTAAAACAAAGATATACAAAAGAAGATCATCCTATGGTTCGCTATATGATGGAAGGAATTATCAAATAAACGACTCCTCAGACAAAAGTCTGAGGAATTTTTAAAGGTAAAAAATATGCATATATGGCAATATATGGCAATGATTTTATTCTGTTGTTTGTTGATTTCTTGTACAAATCAACAAACAACAGAAAATTCTCTTTTGGATGTCCAAAAAAAAACATTAATAGTAAACTTATTCTATACTGGCGAATTACTAGGTGAATTAGAACCTTGTGGCTGTAGTGGTGGAAAATTAGGTGGAATGTTACTGCGAAGTGGTTGGATTGACCATCTTAGAAAAGAATATCCCGATCTTTTTCTACTAGATGGAGGATTTGCAGCAAAAAATTGGGATAGACAAGATCATCTAAAGTTTTCTGTTCATCGCAATACATTGCATGTATTAAAGTATAATTTACAATTTTTACATGAAAAAGAAAGTTTACCTCCTAATCTAGAATGTCCTGATACACCTAAATTATTGAGTATCAATGATGAACTTGGTTCTTTATATCATTATGAAAAATGGACACAAAATGAATTATCATTAGGCATTTTATTTCTTGCTATGGAAAAAAATATGCCTTTAAACAAAGAAAAATTTCAACGTGCTGTTCAAGAATACAATCCTGAGATTGTGTTTATTGTAACAAAAGGAATTTACACAGGTTATGATTCTTTAGTCCCTGAAGGAAAATTTTTACGAATATTTTTCCCTGTAGATTCGCCTGCTCCCTATAGTCCCTTAGAACCTTCACCTGGAATTTTAGTGATCAGTGCTGGTAATAAAGGAAGATATGCTGGAATTTTTTCTATAGAATTGACAAATCAACAAACAATCAGTTGGAAAAATAGCATAATATCTTTAGAAAAACAATATGATGCTAATCCGCAAATTGAAACATTGCTAGACCAATACACAGATACTTTAGAACAAGAACGATTGCTCGATTTTGTGATAAAACGAAGTTCTCCCATTGGTTTCATAGGCACAGAAAACTGTATAGAATGTCATCAAAATGAATATAAAATATGGCAAATGACAAAACATGCACACGCATTCCAAACATTAGTGGACGTTAAACATCATTATGACCCTGAATGCGTAGGTTGTCATGTGATTGGTTTTGAGTATGAAGAAGGCTTTCGTAGCATAGATGACACAGATTATTTAATCAATGTAGGGTGCGAAGCATGTCATGGTCCTGGTGCCGAACAAGCAATGAATCCAGTTGCAGGATTTGGAAAACATGATAAAAAACCAGTTTGTTTAACTTGTCATGAAAAAGACAGAAGTCCTAATTTTAATTATGAAGAATTTCGAGAAAAAATTCGACATTGGCAAGATTAATATTATAAGGAGCATTTCATGAAAAAATTAAGTATATTTCTGATGTTATTTGTTTGTTTTTCCACTATATATTCACAAGCACCAGTCGAAGCACATCCGAATGTATATCATTTAAATAAAATTTCAGACCAAAAACCTGTTGACTTTTCTTTTAAAATTACGAACAATACAAACGAACCTGTAACAATACAAAATATTCACACAACTTGTGGTTGCACTTCTTCGGACAATGTGTTGCCCACCATTGCACCGCATTCTTCTGCACCTCTCAAAATCACATTTGACCCTAAAGATCGACAAGGTTATGCTCGTTGGGAAATTTTGGTTTATACTTCATCGCCTGTACAACCCGTTTTAATGGTTGCTTTTGACGTAGAAATCTTGCGAGAAGGCATGCTCACTACAGATTATATCAATTTTGGTGAATTTCAACGAACTGTTCCCGTAGAAACTACATTCTGGATTTCGCCCCAAGAATTTCCACAATTTAACATTAAAAAAATAGAATTAGATTTAGAAGGTAAAAGTTCAGAATATTTTTCCATTCAGTATAAAAAAGAAATATATAATGGTTTTTTCCCAGAACCTAGGCCAGCATATTGCATTACTATTCATCCAAAACAAAATATTCCTTTTGGACGTTGGCAAGGCAACCTACAAATTTTTTCAGACATTCCTGGGAAAGAAAAAATTGAAATCCCATTTTTAGCTAAAGTAGCAGGCGATATTGGTATGCGTCCTGACTATATTTCTATGGGTAATATAAGACAAGGTATGAATGTTATTAAACGTTTAACCATGTATCATAGGAATGCTGAAGAGTTTCAAATTTTAGAAGTCACATCTGATACACCTTTTATTAAAACTGGTGTAGTTACTATTTTAGAAGATCAACAATATCAAATTGTAGTCAGTTTAGATAAAAAATTCAAATTGCCTACAGGAGAATTTCGTGCAAAATTATTTGTAAAAACTTCTCATCCTGAAATGTCTATGATTGAAATTCCCGTTCAAGGTATTATTATGGGAAACGTCATTAGAAAATTTGAAAAAAAATAGACAGGAATCAATATGGAAACAACAAACGAACCAAATGCTAGAGATTTTCTTGTATATCTACTTAAAAAAGGAATTCTAGATAAATCTGTTGTAGCAGAATGTAGAGCTAAAAAACAAGAAGCAGCGGACAAAGGTTATGACATTACGATTAAAGACATTTTACTAGACCAAGGATTTTTAAATGGTCAAAAAGAATACCAACGACTATGGAATGACATGTTAGAAGAACATCGCATCCATCAAAAAATAGAGAATAACTCTCCAGAAATTATGTCTTGTTATTCTATGTCAGAAAGTCTCTTACAAGATATGATTGATATGGATCATTCTATTAAGTCGCAACACCCTGATGTACCAACAGAAGTAATTAATACAGTTCGTTTGCGTTGGAATAGGAAAGAGGAATCACCTAATAATAAAATATTGAGGAATCCACAGAATACTGTGATGCAACCACAATATTCTTCGACAAAAAAATCATCGTATGTGACTTCCTATATTCTATATTGTTTCAATGTGATCATTTTTATTTTTCCCATTGTGTTTGCTTTATATCGTTTTGGTTTTTTGATAGAAATACCACATCAAGTTCAAGTTATAGAAATTGAAATCCCTGATCCACATAATCATAAAATTTTGGACGGGAAGACGATATATTGTTCGTCGCAAGAAATAAAAAATAAAGCGTTAGATAAATAATCATCCAAACACTAGTATAATATTAGTGTACATTTTACTAGCTAGGGGTTCAGAAAAAAATAATGAGTAGTACAAGTAAATACCATATGGAATTTTGTACATTTTGTGGCAAAAGTCGAAAAACAGTAGAATCTTTGATTGCAGGACCGCCGAATATATATATTTGTAATGAATGTGTACAACTTTGCAATCGAATTTTATCAGAGGAAAAAAAGCGTAAAAGTACAACTCCAGATAAGAAACGATTACCTCCGCCTCAAGAACTAAAAAAATTATTAGACCAATATGTCATTGGACAAGATGAAGCAAAAAAAGTATTATCTGTTGCTGTATATAATCACTATAAAAGAATTTACAGTGATTTAGATGTTGGTGATGTTGAGATTGAAAAAAGCAATGTATTGCTCATCGGACCAACAGGAAGTGGAAAAACATTATTGGCAAAAACATTGGCAACAATTTTAGATGTTCCTTTTGCCATTGGCGATTCTACTACATTAACAGAAGCTGGTTACGTAGGCGAAGATGTGGAAAATCTTTTATTGCGTTTATTGCAAGCTGCAAATTTTGACATCCAAAGAGCTAGCAAAGGTATTGTATTTATCGATGAAATCGATAAAATTGGCAAAACTTCGCAAAATGTGTCCATTACACGTGATGTATCAGGTGAAGGTGTGCAACAATCTCTTTTAAAAATGTTAGAAGGTACAATTTCCAATATCCCTCCCCAAGGCGGAAGAAAACATCCAGAACAAGCATACATTGCTTTAGACACAACTCACATCCTCTTTATTTGTGGCGGAACTTTTACAGGATTAGATGACGTTATTGGTCGCCGTATTGGTAAAAAACTCATTGGATTCAATCAAAGCACTATTGATATTGATGATAAAGATCCTGCTGCTTTATTCCAAGAAGTGGAAGTAGAAGATTTAGTGAAATACGGACTGATTCCAGAATTTATTGGACGATTGCCTGTAATCACCGCTTTACATTCCCTTACAGAAGAAAATTTAGTTTCTATTCTATTAGAACCTAAAAATGCATTGATTCGACAATATGAAAAACTTATGGAAATGGAAAATGTTAAACTCACTTTCCAAAAAGAATCGCTCCATGAAATTGCAAAAAAAGCATTGGAAAGAAAAACAGGTGCTCGAGGATTGCGTGCTATTGTCGAAGAGTTAATGATGGAAATCATGTATGAAGTTCCTTCTCGAGACGATATTAAAGAAGTCATCATCACACCGGATATGGTACGTGGTATAACAAAACTTGCTGATATATATCCCTTGCAAAATATACAAGAAAAAGACGAAAAACAACCGCAAGAACTACAACCACAACCGCAACTACAACCGCAAGAACTACAACCGCAAGAACTACAACCGCAAGAACTACAACCGCAACCACAACCGCAACCTGTTTCTGATATTATTTTATCAGAAGATGGCAATTAGTGAACAAAATATCCAAAACCCCTTGATAAAAAAAGTAGCTATATAATATAGCTACTTTTTTTATCAAGACTTATTTTTTTATTTATAACAAAAGGAATGAATTGTCTACTCATGATGTATTTGTTTCATACTTGGAAGTTTCATTTTTTGTACAACTAAGTATGAAAACATATACATGATCAGTGAACTACATAGACCTAAGTATAACGGTTGTATTTGGAAAAGATAGACATCATAGTACACGTGGTACACAAGGGAAGATAAAGCAACTAAAAATCCAGTGAGCATAGAAAATAAAGTGGCTAAAGAATGAGGAGCTTTATTTAAATATGTACCGAGTACGGGAATCATTAAAGCAGAAAGCCCTATTGTTCCCAAAGTATACCAAAGTTCTACGACAGAGGGCAAAACTCCTGCTAAGATACAGGAAAATAAGGAAGTAAAAAGAATACATATGCGAGTAACTTTGATCATTTGTTTATCTGTTGCTTTTTTATTCCAAAAGCGCCAATAATAATCTCTAGATATGTTTAATGCAGCTATAAAAATATAGGAATCAATCGTAGACATGATTGTTGCTAAAATAGCAACAAGAAAAAAGCCTTTCCAAGGTGTAGAAAATAAAAAATTTGCCAATTCTATATGTGCAAGAGAATGATTAGAAAAATTAAGAATACCACAAGTTCCAATGTTCCAAGATTGAGCACTGAACCCTAAACTTGCACCACTATTGGGAAACCAAAATGTATTTGTACTTGCAAATGCATATAAAGCAGAAAAACAAGAAAAAATATCAAAAATTCCCCACAATAAAATAGAACAAAAAATACCATTTCGTGCAGTTTTAGGAGATTTTGTAGCTGCACAACGTTGATAAACAGAAGGATCTACAAAAATCCAACACGTCATTCCAGCCCAAACAAGCAAATAACCCCAACTCATACCACCTTTTAAAGAAAGATGATTTTCTAAACTAGGTAAAATAGATAAGTTGCTTTGTAAAAATGTCCAGCCACCAAAATACGAAACAGCCATAAAAAATAATGAGCCAAAACCAAGATACATTAAAATACATTGAAAAACATCAGAATATACAACGCCTCGAAAACCAGCAACTAAAGTATATATAAGAGTGATGCCTGTTCCTAAAATAATTGCCCACCATAAAGAAATAGGGAAAAATAATTGCAAAATCAAAGCTAAAGAAAAAATATACGGTGCAGGATTGACCATTATATATGTAAAAAATCCACCAACAAAGGCCACACGTTTTCCATAGTAGTGTTCTAATATATCACAAATAGTATATATTTCCATCTTTTGCAATCGTTCTGCACAAAACACAGCAAATATAAAGTATACTACATACCAAAAAATACCTTGCGTTAACCATGCACCCAATCCAAAAGCACCTACAAATTCAGAAATACCAAACACTCCACCATAAAATGTGGAAACTAACGTTGCAACAAAAACAGGCAATGTTAATTTTCGACCTGCCATAAAAAAATCACATATATCTGACTTTTTAGAACGATATATATATCCAATACATAATAAAACAATTAAATATACAAAAACAACGAGATAATCACCAAAAGATAAATGAAACACAGTAAAAAGAGCCTTTCGTATAATATAAAAAAAACGTAGAATTTTTATCATCCCTATAATGTTGCATTTTATGATCTACATTAAAAATCATGCAAGATGTTTAAATATACATGATCTATATTAAAAATCATGCAAGATGTTTAAATATATATGATCTACATTAAAAATTATGCAAGATGTTTAAATATACATGATCTACATTAAAAATCATTCAGGATGGTATCAAATAAAGACTTCATAATAAATTACTACATTTTTTATTTAAAAACAAGATAGAAAATTTCTTATTTCTACCTTGTTTTTGTAACTTTTCTGACCTTAAGACATTTCTTATAAAAATAAGCATTCTAAATTATCTTTTCTTATAAATATATTCATGAAAATTGTTAAAAAAGCTACTCTACTATAAGAATATTTTCTTGATATTTTTTTATTTTAAGTTACAATAAAAGTAATGCCTTTCTTAGTTCATAAAAACTAGATAAGGTCCTGTCTTCAGAGTTACTATGCAATTGTTTTTCATAGAAATAGATCATTGCTTAGTAATGTCCATCATCAAGATAATACCTTTTTTAGTTCTTAAAAACTAGGTAAGGACATGTCTTCAGAGTTACTATGCAATTGTTTTTTTCATAGCGATGGCAATTGCTTAGTAATGTCTAATAGATTTATTTTGTTTTTTTTGGTGGTATTTATGACAACTCAAGAAAAAATTGAAGAAATGCGTGAATTGAAACAACGTCTTTTAGAGGGCGGTGGCAAGAAGCGTATGGAAAAACAGCACCAAGAAGGAAAAATGGGTGCTAGAGAACGACTAGAAGGTCTTTTTGATGCAGATACTTTCCAAGAGTTAAATTTATTTGCAAAACATCGTTGTCATTCTTTTGGCATGGAAGAAAAAGAATTGGCAGGCGATGGTGTAGTCACTGGTATTGGCTGTATAGATGGAAAACAAGTTTTTGTAGCTTCGCAAGATTTTACAGTAGCTGGTGGTTCTGTTGGTGAAGTCCATGCTACAAAAATTTGTGAAGTTATGGAAATGGCATTAAGATGTGGTTCTCCATTTATATTGATCAATGATAGCGGTGGTGCTCGTATCCAAGAAGGTATTGATGCATTAAGTGGTTATGGTCGTATTTTCTATCGAAACGTTCAGATGTCTGGCGTAGTTCCTCAAATTTCTATCATTGCTGGTCCTTGTGCTGGTGGAGCAGCATATTCTCCTGCTTTGACAGATTTTATTATTATGACTCAAAATGCTGGTCGATTATTTATCACAGGACCTCAAGTTATTAAAGAAGTTACTGGCGAAGAAATCAGTGCTGAAGCATTGGGTGGTGCATATGCACAATCTACCTATAGTGGAAACGTTCACTTTGTAGTTAAAGATGATGTAGAAGCATTGGCAGTTTGCAAAAAACTCTTAAGTTTCCTCCCATCCAATAATATGGAAGATGCACCTGATATAGGAAATGGGGAATTAGTATTTGCACCAGATCCAGCATTAAATACATTGATCCCAGACAGTCCCCGCACACCATATGATGTAAAAGACGTTATTCTAAGTGTCATTGACAATCGTGATTTCTTAGAAATTCAAAGAGAATTTGCTCCCAATGCAGTCATTGGATTGGCTCGCATCAATGGCAAAAGCGTAGGAATCGTTGCCAATCAACCAAACTGTAAAGCTGGAGTTTTAGATATTGATAGTTCTGATAAAATTGCTCGCTTTGTTCGCTTTTGTAATGCTTTTAACATTCCTCTTGTTACTTTTGTAGATGTTCCTGGATTTATGCCTGGTGTACAACAAGAATATGGTGGAATCATTCGCCACGGTGCAAAAATGTTATATGCATATTCATCAGCTACTGTTCCTAAAGTCACAGTCATATTACGAAAAGCGTATGGTGGTGCATATCTTGCTATGTGTAGCAAAGACTTGCATTGTGATCGAGTTGCTGCTTGGCCCACAGCAGAAGTAGCAGTCATGGGTGCAGAAGGTGCTGTTGGCATTGTTTATAGAGACGAAATTAAAAAAGCAGGAGATACTAAACAAGCTCGTACAGAATTCATTGAAAAATATGAAAAAGAATTCTCTAATCCTTTTTGTGGTGCTGCTCGCACATTGATTGATGATGTGATTGAACCACAAGATACAAGAAAATATCTCAGTTTAGCCCTCGAATCTTTACGAAACAAGCGTGAAACTTGTCCACAAAAGAAACATGGCTTAATTCCTCTATAAGCTTTTGAATTAGTAAGGATTTTTTATGAATGATTTTTATTCTTTAAGTGAACAACTAATATGGGGCTTAGAAGTTACTGTTATGGGCATGGTTGTTGTCTTCATCGCTTTAGTTTTAGTATCTGGTAGCCTTGGAATTTTCCGAGCAATAGGAAATTCTAAAAAAAAAATGAAGCACCTGCCTAAGCAGAATAAAAATATAGCTCCCACTGCCACACCTATGCAAGATGAAGGTATTTCTCCGGAAATCATAGCAGCTATTTCAGCAGCAGTGGCAGTTGTTTTAGATTCAAGATATCAAGTGAAACGAATTCGATATCAAAAAGTAGAACGCAATCATCCTTGGAAATTACAAGGAATTGCTTCTATTATGAATTCTCATTCTTTTCCACGTAAATAAACAAGGCTTACATATCAATAAAGATTGTAAGTATAAAGATTGAATATAAACATTGTGTACGCAATGAACACAAGAATCTATATTGAAACGAAAGGTTTCCAATGAAAAAGCTCCAAGTTACCGTAAATGGTATCAAATATGATGTTGAAGTAGAAATGATCCAAGATTGTGCACAACCAGTAGCATATACTCCAGCACCTGTTGCCATAGCTCCCACTCCTATTGCTCCTTCTCCAGCTCCTGTTGCAAAACCTGTTGCCCCAGCACCTGCTCCTGCAGCAACTCCTACCACTGCGGGGAATGGCATAAAATTAGAAGCTTCTATTGCTGGTCTTGTTGTAGAAATCAAAGTAGCAGTAGGTGACACAGTACAAGCCAATCAACCTGTCGTTGTCCTAGAAGCCATGAAAATGAATACGAACATCAATGCTCCCCAAGCAGGAAAAGTTACAAAGATTCATGTAAAAACTGGTGACAACGTTCAATTTGGTCAAAATTTAATGTCATTTGAATAATAAGAGGAGAAGGCATTTTGCCTAAATTTCTATGAATTCTAAGATTATGCTAATATTATTGCTAGCAATTTTCAATTTTGTTTGTTTTGCACAAGAACCTCCTGCACCTATAATATCAGAACAAACAAGTAATGAAATTGCACCAAATGTTACAGAAACTTCTACAGATGCAAATCAAGCAGAGGCATCATGTGCAGAGGCATCATGTTGGGATCGATTTGAAAAATCTTATCCAGGAATCGTAAACTATTTAAAAAATACGAGTTTTGCAAATTTTCAATGGGCAAATCTGATTATGATTTGCATAGGTATCTTTTTTATTTTCCTGGGTATTTACAAAAACTATGAACCTCTTTTGCTCGTTCCCATTGGATTTGGTATGATTATTGGGAATATTCCTTTTTCACTTGGTCAAGAAATTGGTATATATGAAGAAGGAAGTGTTCTGAATTATTTATATTATGGTGTTAGCCATGGGATTTATCCGCCCCTAATTTTTCTGGGGATTGGAGCCATGACAGACTTCTCTTGCCTAATTGCAAATCCCAAATTAATTTTACTCGGTGCAGCAGCACAATTCGGGATTTTTCTTACATTGCTTGGTGCTATTGCATTAGGTTGCTTATTCCCGGCATTAGATTTAGGTACAGGGGAAGCACTTCGAAAAGCAGCTTGCTCCATTGGTATTATTGGTGGGGCAGACGGTCCAACAGCAATTTTCTTAACATCTAGATTAGCACCTCAACTCCTAGGTGCCATTGCTGTTTCAGCTTATTCTTACATGGCATTAATCCCTGTGATTCAACCTCCTATTATGCGACTCTTAACCACAAAAAAAGAACGACTCATCAGAATGCCCATTCCTGAACCAGCAACAAAATTACAAAAAATTGCATTTTCTATCATTACAGTACTCATTTGTTGTTTCCTAGCTCCTAGTGCATTGCCTCTTCTAGGTATGCTATTATTTGGCAACTTGCTAAAAGAAAGCGGAGTTACTGAACGACTTGCCAATACAGCACGCACCTCTTTTATTGACATTGTTACCATGATTTTAGGTCTCACAGTAGGTGCTAGTACACAAGCTAGCGTATTTTTAACACCTAGATCTGTGATTATTTTCTTCTTAGGTGCAGTTTCTTTTATGGCAGCAACAGCTAGTGGCATTATTTTTGCAAAAATTATGAATTTATTTTGCAAAGAAAAAGTCAATCCATTAATTGGTGCATCTGGTGTTTCTGCAGTGCCCCACTCTGCTCGTATGGCTCACGTTGTTGCCCAACAAGAAGATCCTAATAACTATATATTGCTCCATGCCATGGGACCTAACGTTGCTGGTGTAATTGGTTCTGCTGTGGCAGCAGGCGTATTGCTCTCTAATTTCCAATAATTTTCACCTCTTGTATATATAATTATCTTTTGCCATCTTAGTTTTATTGCATCTTAGTTTTATTGCAATACAACTAAGATGGTCATTTTTTCTTTTTTTGAAAATAAATACAAACAAATAAGAAAAACAAAATGAAAAAGTATGAAATCACGATTGGATTGGAAGTCCATGTCCAATGCAAAACAAAATCAAAAATGTTTTGTGGTTGTAGTACAAAATATGGTTCCATACCTAATACACAAATATGTCCTACTTGTTTAGGATTGCCAGGAACTTTACCTCGATTGAATCAAAAAGCAGTAATTTTTGGAATTCAAACAGCTTTGGCTTTGCATTGTTCGATCCCTGAAAAAATGAGATTTGATAGAAAAAATTATTTTTATCCTGATTTACCTAAAGGTTATCAGATCACACAATGGAAGTATCCTGTAGGATTAAATGGATATCTTGAAATTCCTACAGAAGACGGAATTAAAAAAATTCACATTGAACGTGCTCATTTAGAAGAAGATGCAGGGAAATTGATTCATACAGATATGAATTCTTGTGTAGATTTAAATCGGGCAGGAGTTCCTTTAATTGAAATTGTGTCTAAGCCAGAGATGCATACACCACAAGAAGCGTATGAATATTTACGAGAATTAAAAACAATCTTAGAATATTTAGGCGTATCTGATTGTAATATGCAAGAAGGAAGCTTGCGATGTGATGCGAATATTTCTGTTGCATTGAGAAATAGTAAAACTTTAGGAAATAAAACAGAAATTAAAAATTTAAATTCATTTAATTTTACAAAAAAAGCCTTGGAATATGAAGCTCAACGACAAATAGAATTATTAGAAACAGGGCAACAAGTCAAGCAAGCAACTTATACTTGGCTAGAAAACGAAAATAGAACGCAAGAAATGCGAAGTAAAGAGGAAGGTAATGATTATCGATATTTTTCTGAACCTGATATTCCTTGGATTGCAATTCCTCATGAACTTGTAACGAAAATACAAAAGGAAATGCCTGAACTTCCCCAACAAAGAAGAAAACGGTGGATGACAGAATATCAACTTGCTATGAAAGACATAGATATTTTAATTTCTCGTTTTGAAGAAGCAAATTTTGCAGAATCTTGTCTTCAACTTTTCCCACATGGTAAGGAAGTTGTTAATTGGATGTTAGGTCCTATGCAAAATGTATATAAAGAACTCGATGTCCAAATAGAAACATTTCCTATTACACCAAAACAAGTAGTTGAATTGTTGCAATTTTTACATGATGAAAAAATAAATCGAAAGACTGCCATTGAAATTTTTAGCAAAATGGTACAGACAAAACAATCTGCTAAAAATTTTATCCAAGGCAAAGAAAAAATTACAGATCCACAACAATTACAAGATATTTGTCAAACAATTTTACAAAAGCAACCAAATTTTTGGAATGATTTTAAAAAGAATCCAAAAGCACTCCATTCGATTTTAGGACAAGCCATGAAAAAAACGAATGGACGAGCTGACCCTGAAATTTTACGAAATATTTTGCAAGACATTGTTCATAATTCTACATAAATAAAAATATTTTCATAATTTTTAAGGGAGAATTTTTAGATTGAATCAATATGAAACACTAGAATATGAAGTTTTTTCAAAACGAATTTCTGTGCATGATCGTTATCAGTTTGAAATGAAATTAGATTATTTATTTCATCCTAAAAAAGCTTGTCAACAATATATGGTAGAAGCCTTCTTTTTTTTACCATCCAATATTGGTCTTAATGCTGATAATTATCAAGGATCTGATTTTTATTGCGACATTCATAAATATATTCGGTTTAAAACACCAGTAATGTCTTTTGATCAATTGCTTGATGTATACTCAAAAAAATCACCACTCAAAAAACTAGAAGATACTCTTCATGGTATTTTACAAAAATTTGATAAAAAGTTAGAATCTATTTTTATTTATGAAAGCAAGTTGCTCGCATGTATTTTTCGAAGTACCTTACGATACTATGTAATGTATATTCACGATAAATTAGAAACAATTTTAGGTATACCAAGTTCAGAATTGCAAGAACAAGAATTACTCTTCCTAGTAAAAGAATTAAAGACCAAATGTAATGAAATTATGCAACGATATAGACAATTGGGATTATACCTTCTTTCCGTTGGAATTAGTGATGAAATTCGAAGAACGCATCTCCTAATTGATGAATTTATGAGTCTTTCTTTAGAACATTATATTTATAATGTGCTTGTTTTTATAGAAAAGTATCCTCAAACACCTCAGAGAGATCTATTTTTTGCTGAATTTAGAGATATTATTATACCAGAACAAGAATATAGAAAAAATAAAGGATATAAATCTATTATAGATAAAAAAAATCAAGATCAATATTTATATTTATATCGACAAGGATTACTACATCGGTATTCTTCCAATATTTTTCATTTAAATATTCGTCATAAAGACCCATCAGCAAAATATCATCATATTTTATATGGAATTGCAGCAGGCATTGCCATGGTATTTGCTACAGTATTTGGTTTATTAGCCCAAAAATGGTTTCAAGATTATAGTGTTAGCCTTATATTCATTTCCATTGTTTTATATATTGGCAAGGATCGAATCAGAGAATTATGTAGAGAAATTTTTAAAAAACAAACTATTAATTGGTTTTACGATAGAGAGAGTAAAATTTATGCTCTTACAGAAAAAGTTCAAATTGGAACATGCAAAGAAAAATTTTGGTATCTTAGAAAAAATGAAATTCCAGAAGCGATCTTAGAGTTGCGCAATGCAAATATACATGAAAAATCTTCTCTATCCTTACAAGAATCTGAAGAAACTGTATTTTGCTATAAACGTGCTATGAAATTGTATACTTCTAAAATTAATAAGTTGCACCATTTTGTGGGCGGTTTAAATGATATTATCCGATTTAATGTGCACCGTATTCTTTATAAACTAGATGAACCTAAAAAACTTATCCCTTATGTAGATAAAGATTCTCTTTACACTATTCGTTGTCCGCAAAATCAAGTGTATCATTTGAACGTTGTGTTTCGATTTACTATCCATGATACAGATACAAAAGTCGTAAAACATGAACGCCTCCGAGTTATTTTAAACCAACAAGGGATACAAAGCGTGGGGAAAATTCTGTAATTATCATTGTTTTCATTTTTTAGAAAAAACTTTATGGCAACAATAGCATATAGAGTTTCTAAAGGAACAATCTATTTTGCTAAAGAATAGTGCATCTGGTGTTTCTGTAATATTCATTCTGTTCTGTTGCTATATTCTTGTCCAAAAATTTCAACAATTACCTTATTATTCCATTTGACGGTATTTCTCTAGCTTGGGCGATTATGGAACATATTCAAAAAAATATTACTGCACGCACACTTTTTGCAACTCATTATCATGAAATGGCAGCATTAGAAGAAATTTATCCCAATATACATAATTATAATGTATCTATTAAAGAATGGGGTGAAAATATTACTTTTTTATATAAAATTGTTCGAGGAGCTGCTGATAAAAGTTATGGAATACATGTGGCTCGACTTGCAGGAATCCCTAGAGAAGTATTGAAACGAGGTCGTGAAATTTTACATAATCTCAAAAAAAATGGTAAAGATTTTCAATCCTACACTAAGTCCTGTTGTAAAAATCCTATAGGCATGGAAGATATTTCTTTTAATTTATTCACTATGGTAGGCGAAGATATTATTGACACGCTTAAAAATCTTGACTTGAATAATGTAACTCCTATGGAAGCCATGGAAATTTTACGAGAATTGCAAGAAGATGCTAAAAAACTTTGATATAAAAAATGGCAATATTAAAGTAAGTAAAAAAGTTTCATCAAAAAATGCAAAAGAGAAAAAAATGACTGCGTATCTAGAAACAAAAAATTTAGTTAAAATTTATAATAAACGGGTTGTGGTAGATCATGTGAATTTATCGATTCATCAAGGAGAAATAGTTGGAATTTTAGGACCCAATGGTGCAGGGAAAACAACAACGTTTCGGATGGTAGTAGGATTGATTACTGCGGATTATGGCGATATATTTTATAATAATAAGAATATTAGTAAGATGGCCATGTATAAACGAGCAAGATTAGGCATTGGATATTTACCACAAGAACCTACTATATTCGCACGTCTTACCGCACAAGAAAATTTGCAAATCATTTTAGAACATATGCCTTTAACTCGAAAACAGCAACGTGAAAAATGCCAACATTTATTAGCAGAAATGGGTCTAGAACATTTATCTAAATCAAAAGCAGGAAGCCTATCTGGAGGAGAACGTCGTAGATTAGAAGTGGCAAGAGCACTTGTCAACGATCCTACTTTTCTTATGCTAGATGAACCATTTGCAGCCATTGATCCGAAAGTAGTTGAAAATTTGCAAGAATTAATTTTGCAATTAAAAGAAAAAAATATTGGCATTTTAATTACAGACCATAAACCTCGTGAAACTCTTTCTATTACAGATAGAACATATATTATTAATAAAGGAAAAATACTTCGTCATGGAAATACAAAAGAATTAGTAGAAGATGAGGAAGTTCGTAAATTATATTTAGGCGAAAAATTTTTCATGCCAGAAGTACAATCTACAGAAGAGTTTCTTCGCCATGATCGTCATGAATTGGTCAAAAAACGAATCGAAGAAAAATCATATGCTGATGCTACAAGATTACTTACAGAAATGATTGGATTAAATTCTACAGAAACCGACCTATATTTTCAACGTGCCCAATGCTTTTGGCACATGAAGGATATTCCTTCAGCACGTCTTGATATAGAACGTTGTTTAAGCGATAACCCCGAACATAAAGAAGCTCAAAAATTTCTTCGAAAATATTTAGTCCATAACGCATGAGGTTTATTAACTTAGTCTATAACGTATGAAATATATTAATTAAATTTATTTAAAAATTAAAAAAAATTTAAACAATAACGTATGAGATTTATTAAAAAAAATATACATCAAATTGTCCTAGTGACTACATGAATATTTTCATTGACTTTTCTTAATTTATTACATATAATGGAATTCACAATATATATGAAAAAAGAAACTATTTTTCTTCATGTATTGTCAATTTAGACTCGACATTGTGTTTATTATTTTTCTTGAATATTCTCTTAGCAATGAGGGTAGTAACGTGGAAATTACAGAAGTAAAAGTTAAATTATTAGATGCACCGATGGATAAAGAACGACTTTTGGCTTTTTGTAGCATCACAATTGACAACAGTTTTGTGATTCGCGACTTGAAAATTATCCAAGGTGTAAATGGTCTTTTTGTTGCCATGCCAAGTCGCAAAATCATGGTTCGTTGTCCCTATTGTGGCTTCAAAAATCATATTCGTGCAAAATATTGCAATGAATGTGGCAAAGGAATTCAAAGCGACAAAGACAAAAGTACGAAAATCCATGCAGATATTGCTCATCCAATCCATTCGGAATGTCGTGATCTGATTCAAAATAAAGTTTTGGAAGCTTACCACGCAGAAAAAGCAAATCCTACTCCCCAAACACAAACAGATGATACAGACATTTAATTTTTTTTAGGTGTTTTGATTATGGCTAATATTGTTCCTTTTCCTGGTGTTCGTCCTAAGCAAGAATTAGCTGCGAAAATTGCTGCTGTTCCTTATGATGTGATTGAACGTGCAGAAGCTACTGAAATAGCAAAACAAAATCCTTATACTTTTCTAAGGATTGAAAAATCGGAAGTTGATGTTGATCCTGCTGTTAGTGGATATGATGCAAGCGTCTATCAAAAAGCTGCAGATAATTTACGAGAATATGTAGAAAAAGGTTGGATGATCCAAGATGATGCGCCTTGTTTTTATGTATATGCTCAAACTATGGGTAAACATCATCAAATTGGACTTGTTGCTGGTGCTAGTGTAGCTGAATACCAAAACAATATCATCAAAAAGCATGAATTTACAAGAAAAGATAAAGAAGATGATAGAACAAACCATGTATGTAAACTACATGCCAATACTGGTCCTGTTTTTTTAACATACAAACAAAAAGATAGCATTGATGCTATCATAAGCGAAATATGTAAAGGCATTCCTTGCTATGATTTTACAAGCAAAGAAGATGAAGTACGCCATACATTTTGGGTTGTTCAAGACAAAGAAACCATTGAAAAAATTCAAAATGAATTTGCAAAGGTAGATTGTTTATATATTGCTGATGGACATCATCGTTCTGCTGCTGCAACAAGAGTTTGTGAAATCAGAAAAAAAGACAATCCACTCCATACTGGTAAAGAACCTTATAATTTTTTCTTAACTGTTATTTTCCCAGACAATCAAATGCAAATTATGGCTTATAACCGTTTTGTACATTGTTTAAATGGAATGACTTCCGAAGAGTTTCTTGCAAAAGTTAAAGAAAAATTTGTTGTGGAAGCTACTACAGAATCCAAACCAAAACAACTCCATGAAATCACGATGTTCTTAGACAAACAATGGTATATTCTTAAAGTGAAAGATGAATTGTTACAGAATCAAGACGTTGTGAATCAACTAGACGTTTCGATTTTGCAAAATAACATTCTTTCTCCACTTTTAGGTATTGAAGATCCTAGAACAGATGAACGAATTAGTTTTGTAGGTGGGATCCATGGTACTCCTGCCCTTGAAAAAGCAGTGCTTGATCATGGTCAAGGAGTAGCATTTGCACTTTATCCTGTTTCTATTGCTGAACTAATGGCAATTTCTGACGCAGGGAAAATTATGCCTCCCAAATCTACATGGTTTGAGCCAAAATTAAAATCAGGTATGATAGTAAAACCTCTTTCCTAACATTTTGCTTTCAAACATCATGGTATTGAAGAAAGTCTATGCCTAGCATAGACTTTCTGTTCATAGGAGTAGAAAAAATTACAAGTACAAAGACAAGAGACATACTTGATATTTTAGTAAGTCTCATGCAAAATATGAATGCAACGCAAGATATTTGTTCATGGGGGAAGTTTATTTTAGATTGCATCGAAGAATTATCTATGGCAGAAACCATGGAGTTGTTTGAAGAGAAAAATAGAATCTTAGCTTGGCCCAATGAAAATATAATTATAATGAAAAAAATATATATTTTGACATTAGACCAAAAACATTATATTAGACTCACAAGAAACAAGGTGTTTTCTAAAAAGCAACAAAAAATCTTCCAAATTTTAGAAAATCTTCTGAAATATAGAAATGCATACTCTGTGCCAAACACACCTACCTTAGCAGATATACCTACCTTGCCTCATCCTACCAAAGTTTTACAAAAACAACGAAAAGATTTAAAATATCCTTATCCAGAAATTATTGGGAATAGTCCCGCACTTATTGAAGTTTTAGAGATTTTAGATAAAATTGTTGCCACAGAAGTTCCCATTCTCATTCAAGGAGAAAGTGGCACAGGCAAAGAACTCATAGCAAGAGCTATTCATGCATATAGTTCACGAGTGGACAAACCTTTTATCACAGAAAATTGTGCTGCTATTCCAGAAAGTTTATTAGAAAGTGAACTTTTTGGACATACAAAAGGATCTTTTACAGGTGCATATCAAGATAAAAAAGGACTTTTTGAAATTGCTCATACAGGATCTTTATTTTTAGATGAAGTCGGTGACATGAGCCTTAGCATGCAAAAAAAACTTCTACGTGCATTACAAAATGGAGAAATTCGTGCCATTGGTGCTAAAAAATCTAAATATGTGAATGTTCGTCTCATTACAGCTACAAACAAAGATTTAGTCCAAGGTATTTCTGATGGAACTTTTCGAGAAGATCTTTTTTATCGTTTAAATGTGATCAATCTTGTACTGCCTCCCTTAAGAGATCGAGGTAGTGACATTCTCCTTTTATTTCAACATTTCTTAGAACAGAACGCCACTAAAATGCAAATTTCCATTCCCAACATCAGTGAAGAAACAAAAGAAAAGTTATTACAATATAGTTGGCCAGGAAATATTCGTGAAATGCAAAATGAAGTAAAACGAATTCTTGCTTTGCTAGATGGAAACATCATTAAAACAGATGATCTTTCACCAGAAATATTAGCTTTATAAATAATGTATAACATTTTTAGAGAAATATATCATAATAAAGATAGTAAAACATTTAAAAGCAAACAATATATTTAGGAGTAATGGACAATGAAAAGGAACATTTTTCTTTTAATTTTTCTTCTTATGAGTTGTGCTCTCGTTGCACAAAAAACAGAAGAATATTGGGAACTTACGCAACCACAACTCGAAAAATATATCCAAGATTCTAACTTGATTATATTGGGTAAAAAACATCAAGAAAATATCAAAATTCAAGAAGTTCTTCAAGGACCACAAAGGATTCAGACAATTAGTATACCTTCCCATGTTAAGCTAGAAATGGATAGAGAATATATTTTATTTTTAAAAACAGAAGATTATTCTAATTGCACCCTAGTATCGCCTAAAAGTATTATGAAAAGTGATTTTTTTCTTCTTCCTCGTGTAAAAAAAGCAGTGATGCAACATAGAATGGCTAGATCAGATCAAGTTGTGCTTGCTCGAGTTGAGCAAATTCAAGAAACACAGCAAGAAGAAAATATTATAGTACATGCCACTTGCCAAACTATAAAAATTTTTCAAGGCAATCTTCCAGAAAAATTTACTATACAATTTACAATCAAAGAAAAAGCAAAACCATCTCAACTTTATTTATTTCAAAATTTATTATATGTATTTTTTTTAAAAGATACAACACTGATCAATCTGTACGAAGGTGCTTATTTAGAAAGAAATGATATTGTACAAACTCTTCAGATACTTACAAGTGTAGAAAACCAATTTATAGAACAAGCAGGAAAAACACAACAAGGGGTACGCCTCATTGCAAGAACACAATTAGAAACCATACCTAAAGGAAAACCTGTTTTATTTCATATTTTACTTCAAAAAGATTCAGAACAACAAATAGAATTATACCACAATCAACCAGAACAATTTATTACAGCACATATTATTAATCAAGACGGAGAACTTTTTTCTACAAAACCTATACAAGAAAGTACACCAGAAATTGGACATTATATTCAACTCCATTCCTATGTTTTTTTTCCATTTTCTTTAGATAAATACTATGAATTTCAAATAGGAAAATACGTTATTTATATTGAATATAACGTTCCAAAATCCTATACTGGTAAGCAATTTCAAAAAACAGCATGGACAGGAAAACTTCTTAGCCCAAAAATTGAAATTACCATACAATAAAAGGAAATAATATGAAAAAAATATTTTACATATTTCTTTTAATATTCGTTTGTATGAATAACTTAGTACAAGCACAAGCAGAAACGCCCAATCCAGAAAGTATTATTAAAAAAACGATTGCAGCTCATGGAAGCGAGGAACATTTTAAAAGTATTCGCGACATTTATGCAAAACTTTTATTAAAAGCATATACAAAAGATGGTGTTTTTGAAAATACATTGTACGAATATTATCGAGTTCCTAATCTACTAAGAATGGACATTGCCCCCAATGCAGGAGAAAGCGTTTCCATTAGTTGGGATGGTGAATCCATGCACCGCTATGCAAATAATGAACAAGAAAAAAGCCAAGACAAAGAAGACATTGAACAAATGCAAGAAAGCCTTCGCTTTATGAAACTTCTCATTCTTACGAATTTATTAGAAAAAGGTTCTACAGTAAAATACGAACAATACCAAGCCAAAAAAAATATTCATGTAATTTCTCAAACAGATGAAAAAGGTGAAAAAGTATGGCTTCTCATTGCAGGAGATACATATTTACTTGCTGGAGCACGATTTACCATTGCGAATGATACAACACCATATAATGTGATTTTCGTTCAACACCATAAATTTTCACAACTTGTTCTACCCCGTGAAGCTCGACTTTTCAAAGGGAAAGAACTTATTTTGGAGGCAAAAATTAACCTTGCTAAAACAAATATTATTGAAAATAAAAATAATTTTTTCACAGATTTAACACAAAAACCAATTCTGAAAAAAGAAACAAGACGACATTATAGAAATTAGTTATAAAAGTAAAAAAAATATATAAAAATAAAAAAATAGTTTGATTAATATAATAAAAATATAGATAATACTAAATATTAAAATTAAACTAGATAATATTGTATCAGGAGTATATCAGGAGTATAAAAATATGAAATACATGGTTCTTTTATTTATTATTATTTTTACTATTGCATGTTCCTCTACCGATCCAGCTATAGAAAAAGAAAAACAAAAAGTCAGTGCTAAATCTGTATCAGCTGTAGAAAAAACTACAGAACAAGTAGAAAAATCCTCGGAGCAAGTGCAACAAGCTTCCCAACAAGTACAACAAACTACCGAGCAAGTGCAGCAAGCTACTGAACAAGTGCAACAAGCTACTGAACAAGTGCAGCAAGCTCCCCAACAAGTACAGAAAACACAAGATCTTTCCCAAGGAGCTATGCCTAAAAATCCAGAGCCTTTTCAAGATATTGATGTAGATACTAGTGCACTTAAAGAAGAAGATTGGGAAAAATTATATAATCTTTACATTGCTCAACACTTAGAAGAAAATCTAACCACTGTTCCTTGGGCCATGCGAAATTCAATTCCCCAAAATACATCGATTTTTTTAGAAAAAGGATTTGGTATTTACTGGAATTTCGTAAAAATTCGGAAACCTAAAGAATTAGACTTAGGTTTCTATTATGCACGTACAAATCAAGAAGAACTTCTATTGGAAAGTTTTGCTAGTATAGAAACAAGTGGGAAAGGTAAACATTATTATAAACTCGCTTATATTTTAGCTTGCTACTATAAAAATACAAACCAAGAAGAAAAAGCTAAACAATTACTAGAATCTGAAGAAGTGCTAGAGAATTTAAATATGTTTGGTGTTATTTTCTAATAGTAGATGTTTTTATTTTCTCACAAAAAAATTGATGGATGTATATCCATCAATTTTTTTTTCTAAAGAAACAGAAACTATTATAATTACAGAATTTTTTCTACGCTTTGTATTCCTTGTTGGTTTAAAATGACTCGGAGGCGCTCATGTTTGACGATTTGTGATTCTGCATCATGGATAGTAAATCGAAACACAACGTTCAAGTGATACACTTTATTTTGCGGACAACGAATAGTGTGAAGAGAATCTTTTTTCACATAGGGGACGATTTTTTTAGGTTCATCTAGTTTATAAAGCATACGATGAACATTAAATCGAATGATATCATTTAAACCTCCTACAAAGTGGTGTAACTTATTAATTTTAGCAGTATACAATTTCATAGCACGTTTATAGCAAAATACACATTCTTCAAATTCTTGCAAGGATAGATACGATTTTTCATGTATATTTGCATTGCGCAATTCTAAGACAGCTTCTGGAATTTCATTTTTTCTAAGATACCAAAATTTTTCTTTACAGTTTCCAATTTTAACTTTATCTGTAGGGGAATAAATTTTACTCTCTCTATCGTAAGACCAATGAGTAGATTGCTTTTTAAAAATTTCTCTAAATAAGTCTTTGATTCTATCTTTTCCAATATATAAAACAACTGTTGAAAATAAAAGACTAGCACTATAATTTTGAAACCATTGTTGTGCTAACAATCCAAATACTGTAGCAAATACCATAGAAATGCCAGCTGCAATTCCATATAAAATATGATGCCATTTTACAGATGGATCTCTATGACGAATATTTAAATGAAAAATATTAGAAGAATACCGTTTTAATAATCCTTGCCGATATAAAAATAAATTTTGATCTTCATTTCTTTTATCTATAACAGATATATATCCTTTATTTTTTCTATATTCTTGTTCTGGTATCACAATATCTCTAAATTCAGCAAAAAATAAATCTCTCTGAGGTGTTTGAGGATACTTTTCTATAAATACAAGAACATTATAAATATGATGTTCTAAAGAAAGACTTATAAATTCATCAATCAGGATATGCGTTTTTCGAATTTGATCACTAATGCCAATAGAAAGAAGATATAGTCCTAATTGTCTATATCGTTGCATAATTTCATTGCATCTTGTTTTTAATTCTTTTGCTAGCATGAGTAATTCTTGTTCTTGCAATTCAGAACTTTTTGTACCTAGAATTGTTTCTAATTTATCGTGAATATACATAACATAATATCGTAAGGTACTTCGAAAAATACATGCAAGCAACTTGCTTTCATAAATAAAAACAGATTCTAATTTTTTATCAGGTTTTTGTAAAATAGTATGAAGAGTATCTTCTATTTTTTTGAGTGGTGATTTTGTTGAGTTTACATCGAGTAATTGTTCAAAAGACATTACCGGTGTTTTAAACCGAATATATTTATGAATGTCGCAATAAAAATCAGATCCTTGATAATTATCAGCATTAAGACCAATATTGGACGGTAAAAAAAAGAAGGCTTCCATCGTATACCGTTGAAAAGCTTTTTTAGGATGAAATAAATAATCTAATTTCATTTCAAACTGATAACGGTCATGCACAGAAATTCGTTTTGAAAAAACTTCATATTCTAGTGTTTCATACTGAGTCACTCTAAAAATTCTCCCTTAAAAATTATGAAAATAACTCTTATTTAAATTATAAACAATATTGTGAAAAATATTTCGTAAAATTTCAGGGTCAGCTCGTCCATTCGTTTCTAAAATCAAATGGATAGCTTTGAGATTTTTTTTAAAATTATGCCAAAAATTTGGTTGCTTTTGTAAAGTTTTTTGACAAATATCTTGTAATAGTTTTGGATCTGTAATTTTTTCTTTGCTGTAGATAAAACTTTTGGCAATTTATTTAAACTAAAATTTTAATGACAGTCTTTCGATTGATTTTTTATCATGCAAAAATTGTAGCAATTTAATAACTTGCATTAGGTAATATTCCTATTTGGTCATTAAATTTATATATATTTTTTGCATGGTTCTAACATCAATGAACGACTTTCTTACTATATGAAAAAAGTGAAAGACAAGATTTAACAAAATTTACTTCTTTAAAATAAAAAAATATCTATGTCTCCATAAGTGGGACATAGTTATATAATGCCATCTTAGTTTTATTGTAATAAAACTAAGATGGCAAAAGATACTATATATACAATAGGTGGTAATTATTGAAAATTAGAGAGCAATACTTTTGTTATATCACAGAACCGAACAATGTTATGTTCTGTTGCATGTGCTTGTTCCTCGTCCGACTTCATCTAATGCAATAAAACTTCGATCTGTGGCATTGTTTAAAATATTGGCTGTTTCAATCATTTCCACCATAAAAGTACTACGACCGCGTGTGAGTTCATCAGATGCACCAATTCTTGTAAAAATGCGATCCACAATTCCTATATGAGCTTGTTTTGCAGGTATATACGAACCGATTTGTGCCATTAAAATAAGGAGTGCACATTGTCGAATATAGGTAGATTTTCCTGCCATATTAGGCCCAGTAATAATGATCATATTTCTCCCTGGTGCAATAGAAATATCATTTGCAATAAAATTGCCTTTTAAGGTTACATCTAAAACAGGATGACGCCCCTCTTGTATTTCAATTTTAAAACTTTGATCAATTTCAGGGCAAATGTAATTATATAGCTTGGCTACATAGGTAAGACTTAAAAATACATCAATTTCTGCAATAGCTGAAGCAATGTCTCGAATGGGTTGCAATTGATTGGCAATCTTTTCTCGAATTGCAAGAAAAAGTTCATATTCTAAAGCTTTTGCTTTTTCTGTAGAACTTAAAATTTTTTCTTCATGTTCTTTAAGTTCTGGTGTGATATATCGTTCTGCATTTTTTAATGTTTGTTTTCGTATATAATGATTTGGAATTTTATGAGATTGTGCATTCGTAACTTCAATGTAATAGCCAAAAATTCGATTATAACCAACTTTTAAAGTAGGAATATTTGTCTGTTGAATTTCTGTAAATTCATACTGACGAAGCCATTCTTCATCATTTATTTGCAAATTTCGAAGTTCATCTAATTCAGGATGAAACCCATCTCTAATAATATCTCCATCTTTGAGGGCAATTTTAGGATCTGGATGGATTGCTTTTTCTAATAAATTTGTAAGTTCATCTAAAGAGATCAATTGTTGATAGCAACGTTTCCATTCTGTAGCACAGAAATTTTCTAAAATTTGAGCAATATTCGGTGTAATTTGTAAAGAATTTTTCAAAGATAATAAATCTCGTGCATTGGCTCTTTGGTATGCAATTTTTGCAGCAATTCTTTCAATATCTTGAATTAAGGATAGATTCTTTTGTAAATTTTGTAATTCTTCGGGATATTTTAAAAGTTCTGAAATGGCTTGTTGTCTCAGTTGGATTTGTAGAACATCAATTAAGGGAGTAGCTATCCATTCTTGCAATAGACGACTTCCCATAGAAGTTTGTGTATAGTCTAAGATAGAAAGGAGTGTACCTTGTTTTTTGCCGTCTCGCATTGTTTTATGAATTTCTAAACAATGGCGCGTGGCTTTATCTAAAAACATATGTTTATGAGTATCATAGGCTCGCAAAGTTGCAATGTCTTTCAAAGTTGTCTTTTGCGTTTCTTCAATGTATTTGAGCCAAGCACCTGCAGCTCCCAGTGCTTGGCTCATTTTTTCACAACCATATGATTCCAACGTTTGTATTTGAAATTGTTGTAATATATTGCGTCTTCCTGTATCTTCTTGAAAAAACCATTCTGGACGACAAGTTAATGGAATATTTGCCATCTGAATCGTTTCTTCTAAAGTTTGAGTACCTTCTGGAAAATTAATTTTTATATCTCGCTCTGTTTCTGAAATAATACATTCTGCAGGAGCAATGCGTGCAATTTCATCGGGTATTAAACTAGGTTGCGTTTCTTGAACAAATAACTGTCCTGTAGAAATATCACCCCATGCCAATCCTGCTATATCTTTACATATATGGATAGACAATAAATAATTGCTATATTTATCAGAAAGTACATCTGTTTCTGTAATCGTTCCTGGCGTGATAATTCGAACAACATCTCTATCCACCAATCCCTGTGCCATAGATGCATCTTGCAATTGTTCACAAATAGCAACTTTATATTCTTTAGCAAGAAGTTTTGGCAAATAATTATCAATAGCTTTGACAGGAATACCAGCCATGGGAATCGGATTTTCACCTTTATTTCGTGATGTTAAAGCAATACCCAGTACTTGTGAAGCAATATAAGCATCATCATAAAACATTTCATAAAAATCACCCATGCGATAAAATAGAATCATGTCTTTATATTGTTCTTTTACTGTATGATATTGTTTCATCATAGGAGTGTCATTAGTATCACTCATAGTAAATTCCTGTATACTTCAATGGATCTTAAGAACTCAAAGGAAATGTTTCCTTTACTTTCCATACAAACATTTCCTTTGTCCTTTATGTAAATGTAGCTTTATTTTTTATTTGTTTGTCCTTTATGAAAGCATTATTGTGGATTTTTTGATTCCAGTAAAGGCTTGCAGTTGAGCTTGTGCGTTCATTTCATCACGGTTGACTATTAATAAACATTGATCTAAAACTTGCGTAAAGGATTCATATCCATGGCAAACTTTTTTAAGTTGACGACAGAGTTGAATTGCTTGACGAAAATTTCTAACTATGTCTCCAGTTGGAATATTCGTATGTTTTTGCAATGCATTAAAATTGCAACCTTGTGCCCAAGCTTGAGCAACGAGCGTTAAATTAAAATTAGGTCGAGGAATTCCAACTTGTAAATTTAACATACGTTCCAATGCATAGATATGTTGCATGGTATCATCTAGTTGAACTGCTAATAAATATAACGGACGCGGTAGATAAGGAGGACGGTCTGATTTTTTCCCTTCATACACAAGGGCAACTAAAATAATAAAAACTTCTATTAATGTTTTATTCTCAAAGAATCCGTTATAAAAAAGTTCCGTAAGTTGTAGCTCGTATCCGTTAATTTGTATTGCAAATCGCCCTTTGGATGTAATTTTTTGATTTTGTATATAGCCTAAAGTGGTGAGAAGAGTGAGTTTTTTTTTAATGAGTGTTTTTTGTTCATTTAAAAGTTTTCGTTTTTTCTGACGACCATTTTTTTCTCGCACAAGTTGAGAAACATGGTAATATCCAAAACTTTTATTGCATGTAGTTAAGACGCCTTCACCAAGCCGATCATATAAGCTTAAAATGGTACTATAACCAAGATTAAATTTACTAGAAATAGGTTCTAATGGTTCAGAAGTAAGTTTATTGATTTCTGGTACACTAATATGATCCCCGCCTAAGTTGGAATAAACATAGCCTATAGGATCAATGCCTCTACGTCCAGCTCGTCCTGACATTTGCTGAAATTCTATGCCTTTCAGTCGTCGAAGTTCTACACCATCATATTTTTGCAATGTATGAAATACAACGCTTCGTGCAGGCATATTAACGCCTAAAGCAAATGTTTCTGTAGCAAAAAGGAGTTTAATAAAACCATCTGCAAAAAGTTGTTCCACAATTTCTTTAAATGCTGGTAACATGCCTGCATGATGGTATGCAATCCCTTGTCGTAAAAGTTTTCCAAGGTGTTGTTCTCCCATTAAGGCTGGTAAGTTATAAGCTTTTTTCATTTCTTCTAAGCGTTTTACAACTTGTGCTTGTTCTTTTTTTTGTAAAAATTGTAATTTTTGACATTGATAGGCATGGACTTCGCATTCTTTTCTAGAAAAGACAAAATATAAACAAGGGAATTGTTTTTCATGGAATAAATGTTGCAGTATCATTTCCATTCCCTGTCTTTGAGCTTGTAGATTTTCTGGTTTTCGTATTTCTTCCAGTACTCTAGCTTTTTTAGGTAAATGTCTCTTAGCAGATTTATAGTCTAGAATTCCATATTTTTCTAAATAACACATTTCTTTTAATGGAACTGGTCGTTTTGTTTCTAATATGACTTCTACAGGTTCTTTTCTGACTTGGCTAATCCAATTGGCAAGATCCTGAACATTGGGAACAGTAGCTGATAAACAGAGAATCCGAATTTGATGGGGTGCAAAGATAATGCTTTCTTCCCAAACAGAACCTCTATCTTCATCATCTAGGTAATGGACTTCATCTAATATAAGATAAAAGACGTTTTGAAATCTGTTGGGATTTTCAAAGATGGCATTTCGAAAAATTTCTGTTGTCATAATCAATATAGGTGCTTCGGGACGAAAGGATATGTCACCTGTCATAATTCCTACGTTTTCTTCACCATATTTATAACTGAAATCTCGAAATTTTTGATTGGAAAGAGCTTTAATAGGAGCAGTATAGATAATTTCTTTTTTGCACTCTAGTGCTTTATCAATGGCATATTCTGCCACAAGTGTTTTCCCAGAACCAGTAGGAGCTGAAATAATCATGGAGTGATTTTTGTCAATGCATTGGAATCCTTGTTCTTGGAATGCGTCTAATTCTAAACCTCGATAATTCATAATGTTTTGTTTTTTTACCTTTTCTTTGCATTGTTGCTATATTATATGTTATTTTAGGAAACTTATTATTTTGTGTATTATTTTGTTTGTGATGTATTAGAGTAAAAATATATCTCATGGTACTTTTGATTTTATTATTTTTTAAGAATACGACGCTCCATTTCTTTTCTCGCGATTTCTGCGATTCCTTTGATTTTATGCGACTGTTGCTTTTTACTCCATTCAGTTTCTTGTTTTTGAAAAATAAGTTTAATAAGTTGGAGACAAACTGGTTGCATAGTGTTATTTGTTTCTCGCAATTTATTTTTATGTTGATACAAATAGACAATGGCTTCATCAGGCGAAACGTTTAGAAATGCACGTGCTGCTTGTGTATGTTCAAAATAATGAGGTGATAATAGTAAAGAAAGCCATTCATCCCATTCTGTATTTTCTATTCTTATGATTGGCATAACTTGAACTTGTTGTATAGTTCTTTCATGTGTAGAACAAGAAAAAACTATACAACTTGAGAATAAACAAAAAATAATAGTTTTTATTTTCATAAGGGAAGCTCAAAAGAATTGGTAGGCATTTGAACAATAATAGGACCAAATTTACAATAGGGGCAATTCCCCTGTTTTCCTATCATAGAACGGTATACGTGTAATTTTTTATGGCATTCTGGACAATCAAAAGAAAATTTTTGCTCTTTTGATTGAAGAATTTTTTGAATGATCTGCTGTGCTTTCTTTGTTTGATTTTGAGCAAAGTAAATCTTATTTTTGTATTCTTTTTTAGATTTTTCAGAAAGATCGTTAGGTATTGTATATTTTGGTGTAGCATTGAGTTCGTCAGCATATGTGTGTAGTATATTTTCAAGCACAATTTCTACATCTTCAATGGTAATTCGAATCAATGGATCATTAATCATCATAGCAGAAATTAAACTACCTAAATTATCAATGAGGTCAGATTTTGGTAAATGATCTTGTATTTTTGGTTTATTATGATACAAAACTTGAGATATAAGTTCTGTTAAATTTTCACCTTCCACAGGACGCTTGCCTGTAAACATAGTGTACATAACTGCACCAAGTTGATATACATCACACTGCGGTGTTAAAATAGCTTCTGCATCAAATTGTTCTGGCGTTGCATAAAATAATGAGCCTGCAAATTGTCCCTTTAAAGCATTTTCTTGAGCACTGATCAGTCTATATCTATCTTGTAAAGAGTCAGCTCGTTTTTGCTCTTGTTCTCTCAATAAAGGAAGTTGTTTTTCTAAATTATCAATGTCGTTTTTCAGTAAATCAATGATTTCTTGAGAAACTTTATTTTGTAAATCAGAATATTTTTTCTTCAATTTTTCTAGTTTTGTTTCTGCTTGTTCTTTTTGTCGACTGATTTTCAAAAATTCCATATCTAATAAACGTAAAAGTCGTCGTCTCTCATCATTGAGTGTGGAAGTTATTTCTTGGGTAGAAATAGCAATTCCAAAGTCAGATAAACGAGGATAACCGTCCGCTGTTAGTAAAATATTTTGAGGCTTAATATCTCGATGGATAATCCCATGTTCCTTCAGTCTAAGCAATGCTTGTGCCATACCATAAAATATAGTAAATGCAATGGGAATGGGAAGTCGATTTTCAGGCATTTTTTGATAAAGTTGGTCTGCAGTTCCTTGGCTAGCATATTCCAACATGATATAATACCCTAAATAGTCTTCATTAGATGTAGTATCCATCAAGCGTCCTTGTTGGAGCAACCCAATAATATAATCTGTGGGCTCTTGGTTGACACTTTCTAAACATTTTCCTTCCTGAATTAATGATTCTTCATGTGCTTTGAATGCAACTTTAACAACAAGATTTGTTTGGGCAGGTACTTCTGCATATACGATTTCGCTGTTATCTTGCCCACGCCTAGTTTGTAAAACATCTGCAAAATGTTTACGTGCCCATTTATTCTCTGGTCGCAAAGATAGAATAGTAGCATCAGAACGCGTTGTTAGCTTTAACACAACACCCATGCCACCTTTCCCTAATTCGTTAATTTCATAATCGCCTATAAAAAAATCTTTAACAGCAGAAATACTATCTTGCTTTTTCTCATAATCTAACAACCATTCTAAATTGAGACGGAATGTTTTAATTTGAGTATCATCAGAACTTGGTAAAAGTTCAAAATGAACATCTTTTTGTAATCTATTTTCACGAACAAACTTAAGCCAAGCTTGTGTTTGGTACGAATTTTGAAAATCAACCTCTAAATTTAAATGAGTTTGTATTTCAGATAAAGCATTACTCCATTCTTCATCTATATTTTCATCTAGCATAACCGCCCTAGGCGTTGATTCAGAATCTTCTTGCTTTTCTGGTATAGAAACAACTTCGGAAGTTTCAGATAATTCTATGGAAGGGGTAGCATCAGTAAGTTCTTCTTTAACGTTGGACTCTACAGGAAAGTCATCTTCTATAATAGGAAGATATGTTTCATCATCTTCTTGTTGGATTTTTGTTTCTTCATCACCTTGTTGAGTTTTTATTTCTTCGTCATATTGATCTGTTTTTGTTTCTTCGTCATCTTCTTGTGTTTTAATCTTATCCTCAATGGAATCTTTTTCTTCTTTCTTTTTTAAGTCAGCGTGTTTCCTTACAGTGGAATCTACAATTTTTTTGATTTCATCCACTACAGTAGCTTCTTCATCGGAAACAGATTCTTCCTTCTTAAAAGTATGTACTTCATCTTCATCCATCAAAACTACTGCGTCCATTACTTGCGAAATTTCCATCACAGTATTGATAAAATCATATTGACTATCCGAAGATTCCATAGGCTCTTTATTCTTTTTCAATTTTTCTTTATAAGAATAATTTTCCTTAAGCTTTTTTAATCCATCTTGAATCTTTACTTCATATTGATGCAAATACTTCAAAATAATAGCTTGTTCAAAATCAACTTCTATTTCAATAATTTTTGGATCTTCTAGGTCCTTAAATAGCCAACATTCTCGATGAAACGTTTTTTGAAAAGATTCTAATATTTTTTGTTGGTACGTAGCTGGAAAATAAAAACTTCGTTTAAAATTCTGATCTTTAATAAAATCTTCCTCTTGAAATAGCGTGATTTCTTTGAGTCGTTCTTCCATTTCCTTTTCAGAAATATGTTCTAAGCTTTCAGAAATATCCTCTTCAATGCTCGGTAAATCAGATAACAAAAATTCTTTAGCCATGGGAGGTGTAGGTGATGCAACATTGCTCTGTTTCTTAGTAATCTCAGACGCCATATTGGGCATCATGATAGTACGGGAAATCGGAATATTTTCTTTATTAATTTTAACAATTTGTGGTGCACTCGATGTACTCTTCTCTTGTCCAGCAACTTCAAAAAAATTCGTAGAGGAAGGGAATTGATCTAATGCATCTCTCATTAATGCTTTTAACACTGCAACCACATCATCAGGAGTTTGGTATCGTACTGTAGGATCTTTATGCAACATTTTAGCAAGAACACCAGATAAAGATTTTGGTAAATCCCTACGAAAAGCACGAATATCTGCATAATTATCTTCTATATGCATTCTCATCACTTCACGCCCTGATGATGAATCAAAAGGAACTTTCCCTGCTAAACACTGATAATATATTACACCTAAAGAATATATATCCGACCTTATATCAGATTTTTTCCCTTCACATTGTTCTGGTGATAAATAGAATGAAACAGTAGGTGGGAGCGATACATCTACAAGGTAAGCATGTTCTTTCTCAGTTACAATAATATTCGTTGGCTTTAAATTTTTATGTACATGACCAATTTGTTCTAAATCAGCCAATGCCATAGCAATTTCAATAATCATATTGGTTGCAGAAAAAAAATTCATCATGCCTTGAGGTGCAAATGGAGATCCTTTTATGTATTCTCGTAAAATATATATAGATGAACTTTGACCGATTTCATAAATGCCAGCAAATCTTAATTCTTTTTGTGTACCTAATTTAGATAAAAAAGAAACAAACTTTTTTACAAAATTAGGTGTGTGAGCAATTTTCCCATCTAGCATTTTTAAAGTACATATACCATATTTTGGATGTTGAACAAGATATGTAGTGCCTAATGCACTCGTGCCTAATTTTTCTTGTAGTTTTGCTGGAAAATTTGATAATTGAATTATTTCCTGAGCCAATGGATTCCCCTTAATTGCGTATGTAATACTATTATACCCAATTGATTTCATTAGGGTTTTCGAGAATAATAATTTACAAATTATTCTTAATTTAACCTTTATTATATGTTAATCGTCCTTTTAAATCAATGAAAATATTCAGATGAAAAATTTAAAATAAGAAAGAAAATAATTTTTATTTTTCATAACCAATATCATTATTTTTTGTTACAATGCATACAGAGTCTAGTCTTTCTTTTTATACATCATAAAGACTCTTGGTTATTTTCAATAAGGATTTGATCATGAATCGTTATATTTTACTTATTCTTTGTATACTTTGTACATTTTTATGGGCAAATCAAAAAACACAAGATTTAAACCTAGCACAAGGGATGCGCTACCCTTGCTTTTCCCATGATGACACAGCCATTGCCTTTTCACTATATGGAGACATTTGGATTGCCTCCATCCAAGGAGGGAAAGCCATCCGTTTAACATTGAGTGACAAAGATGATGTCAAACCTCGTTGGTCTCCTGATGGGAAAACAATTGCTTTTTCTTCCAATCGAAGTGGCAATTTCGACATTTGGACGATCCCAGCACACGGTGGCAAACCCAGACAATTAACATTTCATAGTGAATGGGACTCCATCTCTGATTGGACTTCCGATGGAAAATGGATCTTATTTCATTCCACTCGATCTGGCTCTATGGAATTATGGAAAATTGCATCTACTGGTGGTACTCCTATCCAACTTACCTATGATAATGGTCGCGATGCAGCGATAAGTCCTGACCTACAAACCATAGTCTATACTCGAGGTGAAGCTCAATATTGGAAAAAACAACACCAAGGCTCAGACAATTGGGATATCTTTTCTACATCTTTTAATGAATACACCTTGCCTACACAATTAACAAAAACTTCAGACAATGAAAAGGATCCATTTTTTGATGCCTCGGGAAACTATATTTACTACTTTCGCGATGCCACACATCCACAAGACAAAACAAAAAAAACAACTAACCTTTGGAGAATGAACAAAGATGGGAAAAATCAAACACAGCTTACAGCTTTTCCCCTA
Organism: Planctomycetota bacterium; assembly: GCA_017993505.1. Classification (GTDB taxonomy): domain Bacteria; phylum Planctomycetota; class Uabimicrobiia; order Uabimicrobiales; family JABWCH01; genus JAGOMP01. The sequence continues at coordinate 5,558 of JAGOMP010000020.1, read as the reverse complement.
GATTTAATTACACCTTCTCCCAATAGAGCAAGAACAAAGATTATCTTTGAAGCTAATTTTCAAATATATCAGATGGACCTAGACAAAACAGATGCCTATCGAATCCCTATCTATATAGATAGCGATGAAAAAAACAACCACATAGAAACAAAAATCATCACTTCAGGAAGCGAAATGGCACATTGGTCTCCTGATAGCAAGACCATTGCCTTTACACTCGATGACGATATCTATACTATGCCTATTCACGGAGGACAAGCCACACGCATTACTAAAAGTATGCATACAAATGAATGGCCACGCTATTCTCCTGACGGCACACACTTAGCATATGTATCGAATAAAAACGGAGTAGAATCTATCTATATCCTAAATTTAGCAACACAAGAAGAAACGCCACTCCATAAAACAGAAGAAAAAGAACCTAGCTTCTATCATAGTTGGTCTCCTGATGGAAAATCTATCCTATACACATCAGAAAGAACAGGCAATAGAGACATTTGGCTCAAAAATATTGCAACAGGTGATGATCGCCAAATTACAAACAGCCCTGAATCTGAAGACGACGCTGTTTTTTCACCCGATGGAAAATGGATTGCCTTTGATTCAGGGAAATCTGGCACACAAGAAATATGGATCATACCTGCGGAGGCACCCTATAGCCAAGCAAAACAAGTGACAACGCAAGGAGGATTTAGCCAAGTTCCTAGTTGGTCTAAAGACAGTCGTTGGCTCTTCTACGAAAATACAAACAGAAACACTATGGTAACCAATATTTACATGATACCTGTATATGGCGGCACTCCTATACTAGTTCAAAAAGATGCCTCCATGCCTTGCGTTTCCCCTGATGGAAAATGGCTTCTCTATGAAAAAGCAAATGAAAATGACGAAAAAAACGTCCACATCATGGAAGTTCCTCAAGAACCTACACTAGGGCATATTATTCCATTCTATACAACAAAAAAAATTGACAAACAAAAAGAACGTCGTTTACTATTCCACCAAACATGGAATGCTATCAATGAATATTTCTATGATGACACATTCCATGGTATTAACTGGAAAGAAATCAAAGATATATATGAACCTGCTGTTCTAGCTGCACAAACAGATCTAGAAGTCGAAGTTCTACTCAATCGAATGGTAGGTGAACTCAAAGCTTCTCATACAGGATTAGGAAAAACTCAAGAAGAAAATACAGTCCAAACTGGTTACTTAGGTTGTACTCTAGAACCAGTGCAAGATAAAACAGCCTATAAAGTTAAAACAATATTAAAAAACGGTCCTGCAGACAAAGCTTGGATACAACCTGATGACTATATCCTAGAAATCAAAGACCAACGATTGATGCCTGATATAAACATCACACAACTTCTAAATAACACAGTAGAACAAAAAATCAAACTTCTTATCAGTCGAACTACAGATCCTACAAAAGGTCGTTACGTAGAACTTACACCTGTCAACCTAAATACTATACAAGCAATACAATATCAAAATTGGGAATCCCAACGACAACAAATAGTACAAGAAAAAACAAACAACAAAATCATCTACATCCATCTACAAGAAATGGATCAAAAAAATTTAAAAAAATTTGTAGAAATTATCCATAAAAATAAAAATGCTCATGGTCTCATCCTAGATATTCGAAACAACCCAGGAGGAAACATCCACCAAGAACTACTAGAAATCTTAGATCGACGCCCCTATTTACAATATAAAACAAGGACAACTACACATCAAACACAACCTTTACTATATTGGGAAAAACCTACAATCTTACTTGTTAATGAAAAATCATTTAGTGATGCTGAAGTCTTTCCCATTGCATTCCAAAGCTTACAACGTGGTCTTATCGTTGGTACACCTACACCTGGGGGAGTCATTGGAACAAAAGACATCACACTACAAAACAAATATATCTTCCGCATTCCTAGAGTTGGCTACTATACGCTAGACAACAAAAATATGGAAGGCCTAGGAGTCATCCCAGATTATATCGTAGAAGAAACACCACTAGATAGAATTCAAAACAATGACCCACAATTAGAAAAAGCCATTGAACTCATCCTAGAACAAATCAACACAAATAAAAAAATAAGCTCCTCAGAATCCCAGACTTCGACCCCTACTACCTCTGAGCAAGAAACCCCAGAAAAAACTAATCCTGAGACTGAAATCACACCTGAGAAAACTGAACCTGAACAAGAACCTGAAAATACTGAACCCGAACAAGAACCTGAACAAGAACCTGAAAATACTGAACCCGAACAAGAACCTGAACAAGAACCTGAACAAGAACCTGAACAAGAACCTGAACAAGAACCTGAACAAGAACCTGAACAAGAACCTGAACAAGAACCTGAACCCGAGGAAACAACCCCAAAAGTAGATTACCCCAAAGCAAACTAATATAAAAAATAACTCTAAAAATAGTGTCAGTCACACAATGCAAAGACTGACACTATTTCACCCCAGAGCAACTCCTCCCCAGAGCAACATTTCCCTCCCCAGAGTAACATTGCCTCCCCAAAGCAACATTTCCCAGAGCAACTCCCCAACATTACCTCCTCAGATTTAACTTTTCCCTCCCCAGAGTAACATTGCTCCCCAGAGCAACTCCCCAACATTACCTCCCCAGAGCAAATTCTTCCCCAGAGCAACTTTCCTCCCCAGAGCAACTTTCCTCCCCAGAGCAACTTTCCTCCCCAGAGCAAATTCTTCCCCAGAGCAACTCCCCAACATTACCTCCCCAGAGCAAATTCTTCCCCAGAGCAACTTTCCTCCCCAGAGCAACTTTCCTCCCCAGAACAACTTTCCTCCCCAGAACAACATTAAAAAAAATAGTGTCAGACATACAGTCAATGTCTGATACTATTTCAAACGTTACAGAACATTCATTCATAAAATGTTAATTATTTTTTAATCGTATAATAATATCACTCAAACATTCACTCTTAAACTTTAATGAGTTTTTTGATTTGTATGATGATATTGATTCCTTTTTCTTAATTCATTTCGTAAATTTTCATCACCTATACATTCTAATAACGTAGGTTCTTTTGAAAAAACAGAAGTTCCTAATCCTAATCGATGACCTTGAATTTTAAAACCAATACTTTCTAAAATAGTGGGCAACATATCCATAGACCAAAATTTTCTATTTTTATCAAAAGGTTTTATTTTAGGATTAATAAAAACATTATAGATATTTCTAGTTTCTGTAGGAATTTCCATTAAAAAATTTCCCATTCTTACATGATCTCCTACAATAATGATCGTTGTATTGTTTCCCACTGGACTACGTTGAACCCATGTAACAAAATCATAGACAAGTTGTGAAGCTTCTCGGTAATTTAATTCAATAATTTCTTCTGTCTCATCTGTTGCAAAATGAGTATAACTTGTAATAATAATACCAAAAAATGGTTGATGTTGAAAATATTTAGGGAATTTTTCTTTACAAATGGCAAATAAATCACGGTCATGAATTCCCCATTTACCTCTTTCAGTATCCCATGGTTTACTTTTAGAATTTAATACAATGGGATTATTTTTTAAAGAATTTTTTCCGTATATATGACCTTCAAAACCATTGGCATTTAAAAATAAATCTAAATATCCATAAGAAATATCTGCACCTTCAAAAACAAAATTTGTATAATTATTTGATTTTAAAATTTTTCCTAAAGAATATATATTGTCATACATATTCTTTTTAGGAACACCACACATCATAGCAACTACACTACCTATGCTATAATCCATGCAATATCCATTTCTAAAATTTGTAAAAGAAACATTTTCTGATGCTAGCATAGATAATTCAGGAATCCAATTATATTCCTCTTTTGTCTCTCGTTTAGAAATATGATTTTCTAAATTACTAAATGTAAATTCCATACTTTCCAAAATCAATAAAATTAAATTTTGCTCCTTTGGTGGTGGAATAATTTTGCTATTTTTAGAAGATACATAATATTTTTCATACACTATACTAGGTTCAGAAAAATATTCATATTTTATAAATCGACATATAGAATATCTCTGTTCAAAATTCCATAATGTTTGCAAAATAGCAATATAACTTATCATTAATAAAAATATATAGTATGATTTCTTTGAATATTCTTGTTTACGAGAAAAGAAAAATAAAAGTGCTATATAAAATAAAATATAAAATACGAAATAATTAAATATATCTGAAATATTATAATATATAAATTGCCAAGATAATCTTTTATATGTTATTCCTATTTTAATAAGATAAGTAAGAATATATATATTTGAAAATATAAATATATATGTTATACACCATTTATGTGGTTGAATTTTTTTATATTTACTTTCTAAAAAAGCACTACAAGTAAAATAAAACAGTATACATAATAATACAAGAAAATTTATATATAAATTTAACAAAAGTAAAGAACTTAGCAAAATTTTAAAAACTATTTTTTTCGATACAAATATAATCTTTTTCGATTGTTTATAAAAATATAAGAATATGAGAATAAAACTTATAATATGAGAAATAAAAAATATCAAAAAATTTTCTATAAGATAATTAAAAAAATCATAAGGAAATACAATAAGAAGCAAAACAATAAAAGAAAATATGAGATATGTTAAAAGAGAACGTATTTTATAATCAGGGTTAAATTGCAATACAGAAATATAATTTTTTATTGAAGGGAAAAAACATCTATAAAAAAAAGGAATGCTTATAAAAATCAATACAACAAAACTAGAAATTCCCAATACATATATTGTAAAAGATATAAAAAAACTTGTAGGAAGTCCTGTTAATGGTACAGAGAAAAAAAACAATAAAGTTTCTAATTCCATATATCTAAAATAGTGTTGAGTCCACCACCTAGCTATCACTATACAGCAAGCAAAAAATAGACTAAAATAGGAAAAAAAACAAAGAAATTTTTGTTTCATGAAGAACCTCTTGAATATGTAATGGAATATATTTTAATAAAAATCAATGTAAAAGCTAAACAAAGCACAATAAAGAATATAATAATAAAAATTTCATTTTCACCCTTTTTCACATATTTTTTTTCTCCCCAGAGTCACATTCCCTCTCCAAGAAATATTAATATTTGCTGCTACTCTCCCAGAGTTACATTCCCTCTCTAAGAGTAACTTTTCTCCCCAGAGTACATATATAAAGTAGTAACTATAACTATACACACATTGAAAACAGCTGTCACAATGGCATTATAATAAATATAAATAATTGTACATGGTCTAATACACGCTGTCATAGAGGCATATTATCATAAATATAAATAAGCGTTGTCCAATGCACATGTATAATTAAATTAGATGATTAGACAAGCACTTAAAAACACCTGTCCAATGCACATGTATAATTAAATTAGATGATTAGACAAGCACTTAAAAACACCTGTCTAATGCGTGTGTATAATTAAATTAAATGATTAGACATGCACTTAAAAACACCTGTCTAATGCGTGTGTATAATTAAATTAAATGATTAGACAAGCACTTAAAAACACCTGTCTAATGCGTGTGTATAA
>JAGOMP010000019.1 GCA_017993505.1 Planctomycetota bacterium | reverse complement strand
ATATATTATATAGAAAATGTTTATATAAAAATATATATTATATATAGAAAATATTTATATAAAAATATATATTATATAGAAAATGTTTATATAAAAATATCCTGACAGTGATTGTCAGGATATTTTTTTTAATATATTTTTACTGTCAGGATATTTTTCCTTTCCATATAATATTTCGTTGTCAAGATATTTTTTGTTCTAAAGTATTTAAATAGTATAGAAAGGAAGATACATTGGAATAGTTGTTATTTTCCCAATATTCTTTGATTTCTTTGACAGATTTTTTGAAATCTTTTGTAGAAAAGACAATGCCGGCACCATGTTGGTTAGTTTCTCGTTTTGCAGATCTATTTTCTGGATAGTATGTTGTTTGAGTATCAAATAGATTGTCTTCTTGAAAGGCTGTTTTTATTTCCTTACTTGTTTCAATATCTTCTTTTGGTACAAAAATAGAAAAAAATGTTTTGGAAGACCATTGTATGGGTGTATTATCTAATTTATCATGTAAGAAATTGACGAGAAGTTGTAGCCAATCTGATTCTAAAATATCGGATAAAAGGTAAAATGCCCATAAATCCCAGTTGAATTTCATGTCCACAATATAGGGTTGGTTTTTTGCCCATACGATTTCTAAGGAAAGGATGCCTTTATATTTTTGATATTTTTCAGTATTGTCGTCATCGTATTCTTTTGTTTTGTTCAAGTAATTATTTACAGCATGGATCGTAGGCATTACTAGCATTTTTTCTAGAATATCCCAATTTTTTTTGTTCATAATTTTAGGCGATGTGTATAAACTTCTTGCACCAGCATTGTCTTGTTTTGTGAGTATGTGTTGGAGAAAAGGAAAGAGAACAATTGTGTTGCCATCGATTAAAGCGGTAGCATTGAATTTGTTACCTTCTAGATAGTCTTCTATCAGAATGTCCATGCCATCATCGCCGTGTACTTTTTCTTTGATGAGTTTGTCTATAAGATCTTTAAAGTCCTCTTTATTGTTACAACGTATGGTGCATCCGATTTTTGATTGATTTGTTTTTCCCATAATAGGGAAGGCTAAGTTATTGATGAAGGGATAGACATCTTCTACATCTGTAAAGACTTTATTGTTGATAATAATTTTGTAGCCAGTTCGTTCGATAATGTGATCTCGGAGTGTTTCATGAATAAAGCGTTTTACCATGTCTTCATCTACACAATATTTTGTTTCACGATAATCTGGGCTTTCTATTTTTACTGCTAAAGGGAAACAAAGAGTTTCAATGTATTGTTGTGCACCGTCTACGTGATCGTAGTTTTGTCCTTTGGGAATGGCTATAGATATGTTTTTTAAATATTCACGCCATGAAGTTCGTTCTTCTATGAATAGTTTGAGATCAGAATTAGGAGAAAGAACTTTTGTTTTGCTACTATTGAGTTCCGATAAAGTTTCTAGATCTAAGGAACAATAGGGACCAGGAAGGACAATTTGAATATTATATTCTTCAATGAATTTTTCAATATCATATCTATGGATATTGGAAAAGCAGACGATGCCTTGTTCTAGTAAGTCTGTGTTACCAGGAATGGCATAAAGTTGGTTTAAATAAGGAGATTGTGCAATTTTTTTCCCAAGGAGTGTTTCAAATTCACTGTCTCCTAAGAGGAGTACATTATATTTTTTTAACATATTTTATCCCTTATGAAAGTTTTTTTGTAAGATGAAAACAATAAGATATATGGTCCATATTATACTTGTATAAATGAGTATTTTTTCCCAATATTGGATATGCTTAGGTTGAGTTTTTATTGGTGGTAAGATAGTATATTTGATTTCTTGTTTTGGAATGAAAATGTTTTCCTTTGTATTTGATTTTTGGAGACTCCATAGGAGTATATTTTGTATAAAAATTGGGAAACTAGGAAGAGTGATCCAATTTGTATTTTCTAATGAAAAAGATACATAAATGTATTCGTTGTTTTTATCTGACCAAATTAGGGGTGCATTTTTTCCATGGAGAATGATATTGTGATCAGAAATTTGTTGGTGAGGAAATTTCCAATGTTGGGTTATAGTAATATTTTTTTCTTGTAAGTTTTTACTAAGAATATGTTGTGGAGAAAAGTGATAGGCAATAGGATTGTTTTCTAATATTGTATCTGGAAATAAGTGTGTTCCAAAAAAAATATATTTACCTTTGCTTTTAGGAAAGTTCCATTCTGGTAAGCAAACAAGAATTAAATCATAGTTATGTTTTTGGGGAATGGTTGTTTGAATTTTGCTGTTTTTTAGATCCACCCATTGATGATTAGCTTGCAATGATGCTAATATGTACATATTGGATTGTTGAGTTACAATGCAAACTTTGGCTTTTTTTCTTGCTGGTATAGGAATAGTTAGAAATTGTTCTGTGGGATGAAGCCAGAGATGGCAATCGCTGTTTTCAATATTAGAAAAAATGAGTTGTTTATATTGGATTTCTTGGCTTTGTAAAATAATAGGAATGGAGCGAGTTTCTGAAGAAAGTTCGCAATAAAGAATTCCTTGTTGTTTTTGGAAACTTTGATTTTGAAAGCGGATGAATATATGAATATCACTATTATATTCTCGTGTAGCATGAAGAACAGAAAAGGTAAGGGAAATTTGCTTATTTTCTTGTTTATTGTTCTGGTGCAATGTTGTTTTTTCTTGTTCCCAAGAAATACCTAATAAAAGAATAATTAAGAATAAGGGAATCAGACTCCAAAAAATAATTTCTTTCCATATGCTTGTTTTTATCGAAGAAGGAACTTGATCCCAAATAAGAAGAGATGGAACTTTTTGAATGTTAGTTTGTTTCCAAAATCGAAACATCCAAAGAAGTAAAAGTACAAAAAATAAAATGCTATACAAAGGTCGTTGTATATTCAATGAAATAACCTCAAAGCTCGGAGAATTTCTAAGCAATATTGTTCTATTTGGTTTTTAGGCGAAATTAAGAAATAGGACATCCCATAATGTTTACAGAATGTATGAATTTTTTTGATGTGCTCTTCCATTTTTATATTATATGTTTGTTTTGTTTCTTCTGATAGATAGATTGTTTTTTGTATTCCAGTTTCTGCATCTTGTAAGATGTATTTTCCTTGCCCAGATGCTTTTTTTTCTTGTTCGCTACAAATATGTACGGCAACGCAAGGCAAATTTCGATAGCCTATTTCTTGGAAGATTGGTTGATGGATAGTATCATAAAAATCGCTAATCCATATTATTTTAGAATTGTTACGTAGTTTGGTTATATCAGGTGGTGTGTTAGTAGATTTTGTAGAAAAAGGCACGTTCTCTAAAAAGGATAGCATCCGTGGTATGTAGGAGATGCCTTTCCATACAGGATCTGGGGAATTTTTCCAAAAAGAAGTGGAAAGGTGAACTTCATCCCCTAAATGTAAGGCAATATAAGAAAGGGAAGCAATCAAGTATTGTGCACATTCTTTTTTATAAAAGAAGTTCATAGATTCAGAAACATCCCAAAATATCCACCATTTTCGGAAAGTTTCCATAGAATATTCTCGCACTACGATTTCTTGCCATCTTTGAAAAACATTCCAGTCAATTCGTTTGAAGTTATCACCAGGGACATATTTTTTATACCCTATGAATTCCCAGCCTGCACAACCTTTTTGTGAGATAGTGACAGGGCGTGAAGAAAGGAGGCGGCGGATTTTTTGGTAGAGAGTTTCCAGTTGTTTCCCAAATGTTTTGCTTGTTAGAGAATATTCAATATAGGGTGCCATATTATGATGTCATTCCTAGTGTAATCCAACGAGATACACATGTACAAATTATCATGAGACAACATAGAAGGGCAATCTTTAATATGCCCCAGTACCATTGTCCATGAGAGAAGCTACCATGAAAAAATGCATCCCAAGAAGAAGTGAAGGTGCGTTCTTTTTTTCTAGATGAGGAAAAAAGGTAATCTTTATTTTTTTTTGTGTCTTTTTTAGTTTTAATATTCTTGGTTGCAGCTTGGATTGCACGTTCCCATTCTGATGTTTCTTTAGTTATGTCTTTTTGTTTTCTGGTGTCAGGGGAAATTTTTTCAGTTTTAACTTGATCTAATTCTAATTCTGTTAAGACTGGAACAATGTCTGTGGATATATTTTTGTTTTTTTTAAATGTGCCAGATTCTTCTAATATTTCCTCATCAGATAGTTTTGGAAGGGTAAGGTCTTCTGTTTCGAGTTCTTCTTTTTTTGTTTTTCGTCGAAAAAGAAGCCAAGTAGAACCAATTATAATTTGGTCGCGGTCTTGCAATAAGGCTATGTTGATATTTTTTCCATTGAGTATAGTACCGTTGCGACTTTGTAAATCTTCTATAAAATATTCGTCGTCTTGTTTATAAATACGAGAATTTTGGCGAGATGCTCGTACATCATTCAAAGGAATTTCATTTGTTGCTAATCGTCCTAATATCATTTCTCCTTTGATTTTATATTGAATCCCTTTTCCAACACCGTTCATAATCAGAATTTTGGCCATCGTCAAATCCCATAAAAAAAGAGATAAGGAAAAAACCTTATCTCTTTTCCTTTTATTTTATAATCTTGAAAAGAATATCTGCTACTGTGATGCTTTTGAGCCTTCTATTCTTTTTATTTTATAATCTTGAAAAGAATATCTGCTACTGTGATACTTTTGAGCCTTCTATTCTTTTTATTTTATGATTTTAAAAAGAATATCTGCTACTGTGATGCTTTTGAGCTTTCTATTCTTTTTATTTTATGATTTTAAAAAGAATATCTGCTGCTGTGATGCTTTCTAGTACTTCCATACCGTCTGTGATTTTCCCAAGAACACAGTATCGTTTGTTCTCAGCTATAAAAGGATATTTTGAAAATATGCTGAAACGTGTGTCAATTTCGTCTTCTTTTTCGCTTGTTTCCATGACAACAATGCCTTTTTGGATGGGGATATCTATAAGGCTAACTGTTTTTTTCAAGCGTTTATCTCCTTTTCCATTTCCTAAGGGACAGCCAGTGTAGATTCGATTGTCTGTTTTGTTATAGAAGTTTAATCCATTGTAAAAGGAGTTATCTACATAGGAAAGAAAATGTTTTGCTACTTCTGGAGTTTCATTGGCAAATATTTCCATTTTGACAACGCCTTTGCTGGTAACCATGGTAAGAAGAGGATTAGGTGTTGTGGTGGCTACATCTTTTTTTTCGTGTTTTGTTTGTGTTTCCAAAAATGAGGCTTCTTTGGTAAGTATGTTTTTTTCTATATCGATTTCTGATATAAGGTTATGTTTAGGATATTGTTTTCGAAGTTCTTCTTGATAATGAAGTGCTTTTTCTGTGTTTTGTTCTAAAAAGTGGAGTTGTGCTAATGTATAGAGAACCCAAGGAGTGCTGTTATTTCGATTTGAATATTTGTAGTTTTTTTCTAGTTGCTCAATGTTGTATTTGCGTAATGTTTTAGTCTTTAAAGGCTCTGGTAATACTTGTACAGGTAAATCTTCTAGACGTTCAAATCTTTCTTGAATTTCTTTAGGAAGTGCCGTTGTGTCACCAAGCGTGTTTTTGATTTCTTGGATTATGTTGGTTGGAAGGTTTCTTACTAAGAAGTTTGTCTCTATGGATTGTGCATTCATAGTAGTGTCCCATACTCGTTGGACAGTTTTCCAACCTTCCTCAGATTGTGTTTTCATGTAGTTGTTATAGATCCAACCAATTACTATGAAAAGGATTACTGCAATGAGGATGCCGTTAAAAAGATTGAGAGACCAAAAATGAGGCTTTTTTTCTTCTGCATTTTCTACTACTTCTACTACTTCTTTGACTTGAGGGTTGGCTTTGTTGCCTTTTCTCTTTTTATTTCTTTTTTTAGCCATAATATATTAACCTATTTGCTATTTATGAAAAAATATAAAAATTACTAATTAATGAACTACCTTATGAATGGCAAGGGCTGTTTTGAGTAAAGCAGCTAAACCATCTAAAGGATAAATATTTGCTTTATCGCTAGGAGATGTTTCAGGGTTTGGATGAACTTCTAAAAAAATGCCATGGCAACCAGCTGCTACAGCAGATTTTACAAGAAAAGGCACCATTTCTCGTTGTCCACTTGTTTCACCTTTCCCAGCACCAGGTAGTTGTGCACTATGTGTTCCATCAAATACAACTAAGCAATCATATTGAGACATTATAGGAATAGAACGAATATCCACAACTAGGTTGTTGTAGCCAAATGTGCTTCCTCGTTCTGTTAAAAAAATACGATGATTACCCATAGCTTGTACTTTTTCTACTGCATATTTCATGTCCCAAGGTGCCATGAATTGACCTTTTTTTATGTTCACAGCTCTCCCAGTTTTTGCCACTGCTTCAATTAAGTATGTTTGGCGACAAAGAAAAGCTGGAATTTGCATGATATCAACTACTTTTGCCACTCGTTCTACTTCTGATAAATCATGTACGTCAGCCATGATTGGCAGATGTAATTCTTCTTTGATGCACCTCAATTGTTCTAAACCTTTTTCTACTCCAATTCCTCGAAAACCATCTTTTGAACTACGGTTAGCTTTGAGGTATGATGCCTTGAAAATAAAAGGGATCTGAAGTTCTTGGGCAATTTTTTTTGTTGCGGCTGCGATTTCGTATCCAATATTGGATTCTTCTAGCACACAAGGTCCTGCCATTAAGAACAATTGATCACGATTTAATTTGTAATCTCCAACAGAAAACATTTTTTTTCCCTAATTAAAACTATATAGATATAATTTTTCCCTGCATTCCTAATTTTTGAAATTCTATTAATAGTCGATCAGCTACGTCTCTAGAAACACCATTTACTACTGTGATGGCAGCACTATCTCGAGCGAGTACTGTGGCTTCTTCCAAAGTTATTCCTTGAATTTGAGCTAAAAATTGTGTGGCAGAACGAATATTTCCTCTACCAGCAAAATCAATGATTAATTTCCATTGCCCTTTTGCCCAAGTCATGGGAACTAGCTTTTTTTCTTCAAAATCTTCAAAATCTTCTGAAATTTCTTCTATTTCGTCAAAATCTTCGCTTAAATTTTTTTTTCTTTGATGGAAGTCATCTGAAATTTCACGAATTTTTTCAATTCCTTCCTCTATGTCTATGCTATCAAATTCTGAGGAATAGCCTTCAATTTCTTCTAGCTCTGCAGATAGACTTCCAATATCATTGTCCATGCCTTCTAAGCATATTTTTTCAAATTCTGCTGAAACACCTTCAATTTCTTCAAATTCAGCAGAAATTCCACCAATTCCCACAATGTCAAAGCTATCGTCTTGATGGAATTCTTTTTGTATTTCTTGAGTTTTATGTTTTTCAAATGCTACAAATTTTTCTAGTTCTTGTAGTTCTTCTACAACATCTTGGATGCCAACTATTTCTTCGGAGATACTACCTACTTCTTCTATTTCTTCCATATCCCCTAATTTATTTTCCATACTCCCTAATTTATTTTCTAAGTCCATATTCATATTATCAAATGCTGAAGAGATGGTTTCAAAGTGTTCCCAACTTTGTTTAATAGGTAGTTTAGCAGATGTAATAGGTGGTTTAGCAGATGCAATAGGTGGTTTAGCAGATGCAATAGGTGGTTTAGCAGATGTAATAGGTGGTTTAGCAGATGCAGTAGGGGATTTAGCAAGTGCAGGTCGTGCAGATCGTGTAAGTGTAGGACGTACAGGTTGAGCAGGTGCAGTTTGCACAGGTTGAGCAGGTGCGGTTTGCACAGGCTGAGCAGGTGTAGTTTGCATGGGTTGAGCAGGTGCAGGTCGCACAGATCGAGTAGGTGCAGGTCGCACAGATCGAGCAGGTGCAGGTCGTGGAGATGGTGTAGGTGCAGTGTGTGAGGATGGTGAAGTAGTTGCTCCTTTTTCTAAATCTGTTTTTGTCTGCATAATTTCCATTAGATCTACCATGGCTGTGGGCATTTTTACTTCGTGGTGCGGTATATCCACTTTATCTTGGTCAAAGGCAGAGCCAGGGGTAGATTCTGTCGTTTGATTTTGATGAGCAATATATTGAGAAGCACTTACTAAATAAAATTTGCCACCACAATTGGGGCAGGAAATAATGTGATTTTCTTTTGGCAATTTCCATGATACAGATGGAAAACTGACTGGTTTAGAAAGGATACTGAATTCTAGCCCCATTTTAGATAAAAAAATAAATGTATCTTGTATGCAAGCTAAATTTGCTGGCTCTACATTGTCTAAAATTACCACTGGCAGGGAATTTAAAACTTGTTTGACATCTTTCAATGCAATTTGAAACATGGAAGATAGTAGAAAGGCAATCCCTTCTTGTATATCTTCGTTATTTATAATGGAATTTAGTATAACTTTAAAACTCATATCTCACTCCATATACCACCACATTGCTAGGGAATAGGATTGTTATTGATCATGCAAAAAATTGCAAGGCGATCATAAACTCCTTGAATGTTCATAAATTTAGCATATATTATTAAATTTTTCAATCAATTTTTGGAATTTGAAAGAAAACCATTAGTTTGTTTAAATGTTTGATTTTTATTCTACAGGATCATATCCACCTTGGCAAAAGGGATGGCAACGTAAAATTCGCCATACTCCAAGGCAAAAGCCTTTGATAAGTCCTTTTTTTTGTAAAGCTTCTATAAAGTATTGAGAACAAGTAGGGCGAAATCGACAAACTGGGGGGAATAAAGGTGAAATGCAGATTTGATAAAATCGAATGAAACCTACTAATATGTACTTCATTTTGTTTCCTCTAACTTTGGATGTGTTTGGCTAGTTTCTGCATGGTTGACAGATAACTTTTGTTGTGCTTGGATGATATTTATAGAGTTAACAGATAACTTTTGTTGTGCTTGGCTTGTTTCTATAGGGTGAAAAAAAATTTGGATTTCTTGAAATATTTTTCCCCAACTCTGCTGAACCATATTTAGCGAAATTTTTTTTGATGCACCTCGCATAGGGAGAATGATGATGTCTAAGCTCCATTGAAATCGCATAGGCAGTGTACGGAAAGATTCTCTTATAAGACGTTTAAAATAATTTCTTTGACAAGCTTTTCCATATCGTTTGTTGATGCATATTCCAAGGCGGCAATAGGACAGATCTGTTTTGACAACATAACAAAATAATGGATATGCAGAAATTTTTTTTCCAAATTTAAATACACGGTCGATTTCATTTAGTTTGCATAAATGAAATTTTTTTGGGAAACAAAAGTTCAATTTCATAATGTTTTTTTCTATAAAATAAGATTTTTATCTAGCAATATACATATGTAATATTATATAATTAATAATAATTGACATATATAATATTATATAATTGATAATAATTGTTTCAATAAAAAATCATTCTTTTCTCGTAAAATTTTCTAGAAAGGTTTTGATATGCCAAAAGTACGTCAATTAGTGGAACCGTTTGGTGATGTCAATATTATTCTGCATGATTCGCATTATGAAGTAGTTGCATCGATTTTAATGGTTCCAGATGTTGAGAAAGCACAGGTAGGACTTGCTTTAGATGCTTCAGCGTCCATCAAAAAAATGTATGGCATCAGCGGTTTAGTAGGAAGCACTTTTTTCCAAGCAAATACAATTCCTAATATTATGGAACCAGTTGCTAAATCCATTGCTAATTTTTTAAGCAATTTTTCTGGTGATGGTTCTGTCCAATTGATTTATTGGGCATGCAGTCAAGATGGATCTGGCGTAGAAGAAATCGGTTCGTTTAATCCTAGTACTTTACAAAATTTATCTATCCAAGGTCCAAAGAAACTTCCTTGGGGACGAGGTACACAATTGCTTCCGGCATTGAAATATTTTTTAGATGATAAAATGCTACAGTCACCTTGGTCTCTTATTATTTTTATAACAGATGGTATTTTAGAAGACCTTGACACCGTGAAAGAATATTGCCAACAAATCGGGCAAGATATGGCTTCAGGCAAGCGTGAAAGTATTAAGCTTGTTCTTTTAGGTGTAGGAGAAGAAGTTGATGAAGCACAAATGCAAGAATTGGACGATATGTTTGAAGGCACAGGACTTAAAGATATACATGGAAATGAAATTGATTTATGGTGTCATAAATTAGCGTCTAATATGACACGCATGGAAGAAGTTTTTGCTGAAGTTGTTTCAGAAAATACAATGATCGGTCCCAAAGGGCAAGTGCTAGATGATAAAGGCAATCTCTTATGTAATTACTCGGATGGTCTTCCTGCAAAATTGCGATTTAATATGCCCAAAACATCACAAGCGTTTACTTTGAGTTATCCAGGTGGTTCTGTGACGCAAAGCATTGTGGATGCTATATCCTAGTCTCTGTCATTATAAACTGATTGGATTCTTCAATTTGTAGTTTTTAGTATTATAGACATTATGAGAATTGTTAAGATACATATATTTTATGTATCTTAACATAGAGTAGATATACAAATTTATCATAGTAAGGAGTTATTTTATGAAAAAATGGTATTTTTTACCTATCTTGTTAATTCCATTTGTTTTTCTTGTTGCTCAAATGCCTTTTACAGAGCAGGAAACAACACCACCAGTAACTGTACAACAAGAAACAGTGCCTGCACAACAAGAAACAGTGCCTGCACAACAAGAAACAGTGCCACAAGCTCAAAAATATGTTTCACACGAAACTCTAAATGCAATCCTTTGGATGCAAACTTCAGGAGAATTTAAAGGATTGTGCTATCAAGCTTATAATACTGCAAAATTAATGTTAGATAGAGCATTAGCTGATAAAAATTGGTGTGCAGACTTAGTACAACAAGAAGAAAATAATTACCAAGATCTTCCTCCTGCAGTAATTTTAGATATTGATGAAACTGTCTTAGATAATACTATTTTTCAAGGAAGTCTTATTTTAGAAAATAAACCATATTCTGGTCGTAGTTGGAATCAATGGTGTAAAGAAGCACGAGCTACAGCACTTGCTGGAGCAGCTGAATTTTGCAATTATGCAATACAAAAAGGCGTAGCAGTATATTATGTTACGAATCGTTGGGATTCTGTAAAAGATGTCACAGAAAAAAATTTAGTGGCACAAGGTTTTCCTTTAGAAGAGGGGAAAGCAGAAGTTTATCCTAAAGTAAAAGAACGAACAAAAGGTGGAAGAAGAGCAAAAGTTGCACAAAATCATCGAATTGTTTTGCTCGTTGGCGATAATAATTGCGATTTTTCTATGTTATTTAATGATACAACTGTTGAAGAAAGAGATAAGGCTACAGAACAATATGCAACATATTGGGGTACTAAATGGATCCTTCTCCCTAATCCAGCTTATGGCGATTGGGAAAATTCTGTTTTAGAACATAAACAAAGACTCAGTGACCAAGAAAGACTCCAACTCAAATATAGCAAAATTAGAAAATAATAAAATGTTCCATACAAATGCTTCGCATTGCACGTTGTATGGAACATTTTGATGAATACAAAGGAAACAATATGCCAAAAATCAAACAACCACAAGAACCATTTGGCGATATTAATGTTATAATTCAAGATACTTATTTAGAAATTGTTGCATCTATTCTTATGGTTCCCGACATTGAGTCAGCACAAGTGGGATTGGCTTTAGATGCCTCTGCATCTATTAAAAAGATGTATGGAATCAGTGGACTAGTAGGAAGTGCATTTTTTCAAGCTTCAACAATACCTAATGTAATGGAGCCTGTAGCAAAATCTATTGCAAGTTTTTTAACAAATTTTGCTGGGGATGGAACTGTTCATCTTATTTATTGGGCATGTAATCCAAGTGGTCAAGGAATAGAACCTATTGGAACTTTCAATGCTGATACACTTGAAAATCTCACTATCCAAGGACCAAAACGAGAAAAATGGGGACGTGGTACAAAACTTTTGCCACCATTGCAATATTTTCTTGACCATAAAATGAAAGAATCACCTTGGAGTCTTATTATTTTTATCACAGATGGAATCATAGAAGATTTAGACGAAGTCAAATTATATTGCATGCAAGTTGGAAAAGACATTGCAGACAATAAAAGAAAAAATATAAAACTTGTCTTATTAGGTGTGGGCGAAGAAGTTGATGAAAGTCAAATGGAAGAATTGGATGACATGTTCGAAGGTACGGAGTTAGAAGACCCAGAAGGAAATGAAATTGACTTATGGTGTCATAAACTCGCATCAGATATGCAAAGAATGGAAGAAGTCTTTGCTGAAGTTGTATCGGAAAACACTACTGTTGCACCGAATGGAAAAATTTTAGATAGTTATGGAAATGTTATAGCTAATTATGCAGATGGTCTCCCTGCCAAATTTCGTTTTAACATGCCTAAAAATTCCAAATCCTTTACATTAGAACTTGCTAATGGCTCTATCACACAAGATATTTCAGAAGTATTTTTATGATTCATAGAAAATTAAAAGTAGATATCAGAATATATATTTTTTACATTAGAACTTGCTAATGGCTCTATCACACAAGATATTTCAGAAGTATTTTTATGATTCATAGAAAATTAAAAGTAGCTATTCTATAGATATAGATAGCTACTTTTTTTATATCAGAGTCATGTTACAATTATTTTTAGTGTCATTTCATCATACGCAAAGTTTATTTTGATATATATTTTGCATTACATTATGATATATTACAAATTGTATCGTCCAAGTACAAAAAAAAACCGAACTGATTGCTCAGTTCGGAACGTATTTTGATTTCGTTTCTCATAGTTTAAAGAAAAGATTTTTAAAGATTGAGTTTTAAGAAAAGATTTTTAAGTCCTTAAATTTTAAGTTTTAAAATCATTCTCAATATCATTATTTATATTTTAGGAAGGATATTCCTTGAGGATGAACCAAAGTTCGTCCATGGTTTAAACATGAAAACTTACTCTCTCTATACGTTTTTATAGTTCTATTTTATTTGTTATAGATAAGTTCATCATTTGAAGTTCAATTTTATGTGTTGTATTATATTCATCTACTTTATCTTGCAATAGTTCTATTTTCTTTGTTAATTCTAATATCTTATTTCTTTGTTAATTCTAATATCTTAGATTCTATTTTATTTATTATAGATAAGTTCATCATCTGGAAGTATAATTTCATGCGTTGCGTTATATTCATCTACTTCATCTTGCAATAGTTCGATTTTCTTTGTTAATTCTAATATCTTAGCATCAATATCAGCAACTTTTAAATATGCTGTGTATTCTTCTTCATAAGTAGATTGGTACGTTGTTTTTGTAATAATACCATCTGTTGTATTTAAAGAACGCAAGTAGCTAATTATACTTTTAACTTCAGCAATGCTTGCAATTTGTTTATAAATTCCAATGTTTGCTTCTGCAATTCTTGTTTTTACTTCTATGATTAAATTCAGTAATTTTTCTATTTTTTGATAAATTTTTTCTCGGTCAATGGTGGAAGTAGATTTTACAAGTCGTGAATTTTCTCGTGAAAAAATATCAGTGGCTTGATTATATTGATTAATTAAATTATTCTTAATTTTTAATGCTTTTGACAACTTTACTTTCATTTTATACTCCTTATGGTTCATATTATATTTTTGTATTTCCTAAAATCAAGAAATTTTCTTAGAAAAATTATGATTCTATTGAAATAATTTTATCACAATATGTTAAGCTACTTTTACGATGTGCAATGATAAGAATTGTAATTTTCCCTTTTAAATATTGTAACGCATCAATAAAAGCTCGTTCTGTATCATCGTCTAAAGAACTTGTCGCTTCATCTAAGATAAGTAACTGGGGTGAATGATATAAAGCTCGTGCAATAGCAATTCTTTGTCTTTGACCTCCCGAAAGCCTTACGCCAGCATCTCCTACTTCTGTATAGTCTTTCTCTGGTAAAGTACGTACATATTCAGCAATCTGTGCCATTTCCATAACATGCCATAAATGTTTTTCATCAATATTTTCATCAGGTGTTGCAAAAGCTATATTTTGGCGGATAGACTCATTACTTAAATATATAGTTTGAGATACGTATCCAATTTGGGAGCGCCAAGAATGAATATTTTCGTGAATGTCTTTGTTATCTACTAAAATTTTACCTTGTTGAGGTATAAGAAAACCTATAATACAATCAATAAGTGTTGTTTTCCCTGCACCTGTTTTGCCTATAATGCCAATTGTTTCTAACTTATTTATAGTCAAATTAAAATTTTTTAAAATATATTTTTCTGTATTATTATATGCAAAAGTACAATTTTGAAGTTCTATTTTTTTGTGAAATGTAATAGGCGAAGCATCAGCTTTAATCTCTGTTTCTTGTGGAATAGATTCAATTGTTTCATAGATAAGATTCAGTAAGTAGGAATTATTTCTAATTAATAAAAGATTATAGTGAATTCTTGAAAAAGAAGGAATTAAGCGAAACATAATTGCTACTACTGAAGTAGCGTAGATTGCTAATATACTAGGCGGTATTCCTTGATACAATAATATAATAATAACACTCATAATCAATACTACTGCAATTGTTTCTAAAGCGAATCTAGGTATATTAGATATGGTAAGAGATGCAAGCACAGCTTTCCCTAATTTTTTTTCTGCTTTATAGTGTTTTTGAATAAAATATTTTTCAGAATTTGTAATTTTTACTTCTTTTATATTATATAATGTATTTTCTAGATAAGAAAATATTGTTTTTAAATTTTGAACACACTGTTCTCCTGCTTTTTCTATATATTTTTGAACAGGTAAATATATAAATAAAAATCCTAAAATACAAAGAATAAAAATACCTAATGATAAAATAGGAGCTACTAGCAATAAAACAATAATGATAAGGGAAATAATAATACATTCTGAAATGACAATAGAAAGTGGCATAAATAAAGTAGTATTCATATGAGCAGCATGAGAAATTCTATTAATTAAATCAGAAGTAGAGAAATTAATCAATGATTCATAAGGTATATATAGATAGCGAGAAAAAATTTGATGTGTAAAATTTAAACTGATTTGATATGAAAATAAAGATTGCAAATAGATTAAGCAAATATGATATAACAATTTGATACAATAAACAACAGCAATGACGAAAGCGATCATCATAATAAAATGTATATTTGATTTAGAATTTAGAAGTATATAACATTGGTGTAAATAATAATTTGTCTGAATAATATTTGGTTCTGTAATAGCAATAACTACTGGAACGACTAAGCTTAATCCTAATATTTCTAGAAATCCACCTAAGATAGTTAGAAAAATTAAAAAGTAAAAAAAAATTTTTTTATGTATAAGAGCATGTAACTGTCGGATCGTTTTCCACATAATAATATACCTTTAGTGCGAATTTCAGAATTAAATGTACTAATAACTATAATATAATAATTACATTATATAGTTACTCAATATAAAGACTTTTTTTAGCAATAAAAAAAGTTTGTTATTATATTTTATTGCTAAAGAAAAAAGTCTGTATATTATATCAAAATATTTTTATTTAAGAAAATGTTTTTAATTTTCTAAAATTAATTTTTATTGACATCTTGTTTATGGATGTCTATAATAATATGAAATATAATTTTAAAGTCTGGCTATACTCTATTTATTTTAGAGTACAAGAGTTATTCTTGGATATTTTTTAAATCACAAAAATGTCCCTAAAAAATAAAGCTTTTCTTAGGAGAAAGTCTATTACTCAGAAATATAGAATCAATGATAAAATTCGTGTTCCAGAAGTTCGTCTGATTGATGAAGATGGAAAAAACTTAGGCGTTATTACGATTTCGGAAGCCCTACAATTAGCAGAAGAAAGTGAACTAGACTTAGTCGAAGTATCCCCAGACGCAGATCCTCCTGTTTGCCGAATTTTAAACTATGGTAAATTAAAATACCAACAAAAGAAAAAAACGCAACAAAAGCGTAAGCCAAAAATCCAGCAAAAAGAAATTCGCATCCGACCTCGTATTAGTGAACATGATATGCAAATTAAACTAAAACAAGCAAAAGATTTCCTTTCACATGGAGATAAAGTTTTGTTTACCCTGAGTTTCCGTGGACGTGAGATGGCACATTTAGATCCAGGGCGGGAATTAATGGAAAAAATTGGTTTAGCTTTAGAAGAAGTAGCAAAAGTTGAAAAAACTCCTAAACTGGAAGGCAGAAAAATGTGCATGATGGTCATTCCTAAAGGACTTTGATTCTACTTTTCATGTTCTCTAGTTCTCTGTGGAAAAGGAATTCTTTTTCTCATTTGAAATTCCTTCTTAATAGACAGTTTTTTATTGACTTTTTCACTAAAATAATAGATAATTGCACATATTCTAAGCAAATATAAATATAATATATAGTATATAAAATAAAGTTAAAAAAAGTTTAGAATAATAAAAACAAGTGCCAGAACACTAATGGATTTTTCCAGTTAGAATTTTGTTAAAAAAGGAAACGTTAGCATGCCAAAACTCAAAACCAATAAAAGCGTTGCCAAACGTGTGAGAGTGACAAAAACAGGCAAAATTTTAAGAAATAAACAAGGTCGACGTCACCTACTTTCAAATAAAACAAGTAAAAGAAAACGTGGCTTGCGTAAAGTTGTATTGATAGATCGTACACAAGTAAAGCATTATCAAGAAGCCATTCAAAGTTAATTTATCCCTAAAGTTTAGGGTAGGAGTATTTAGAATGCCGAGAGTTACATGTGCAGTTGCACGACATAAACGTAAAAAAAGATTAATGAAAAGAGTAAAAGGTTATTGGGGTGGACGCAGTAAACTTTTTCGCACAGCAAAAGAAACATATTACCGATCCATGGCTTACGCTTTTACTGGTCGTAAAAACAAAAAACGAAATTTTAGAGCACTTTGGATCATTCGTATCAATGCTGCTTTAGAACAACACGGCATTAGCTACAGCAAATTCATGGGTGCACTTAAAAAAGCTGGCATTATCATGAATCGTAAAGTTTTATCTGAGTTAGCAATTGCTGATCCTGCAAGCTTTACAAAAGTTGTTGATATAGCAAAAGCTGAATTAGCATAATTTACTTGCTAATATAATAAATATGAATAAATATTATCTTGAAAAGTGATTTGCTAATATACAGATCACTTTTTAAATTATTTACTCTGGCACCAATGATTGATATAAAACTTATATTGTATTGAGTATATTATATATTTTTCTATCTATACTTCATGACTATTCTAAAGCATTTTCTCACCTATTTCGTGCTCATCTCTACCCATTTCTATTCTCGTCATAAGTGTCAGAGTAATGTATCTCTTATTGTTTGAAAATAAAAAAATTGAGTAATCTACTATGAACATATAAAAAAATTATAAGTTCATAGTATGATTACTCAATTTTTTTTTGATAGATATGATTACGCAACTTATTTTTATAAATACAATGTAACAATATGTTTTAACAATCTAGACAGATAACAATAAGTTAATTTTATTTCTTTTGTGGTGTAGATATAGAGGAAGATTTATTTTCAAAAATACTTTCTTTTATGAGTTTCTTATAGTCATATGTTTTTTCAGGGTTATCGAATAGTTTTTTTCTCTTCTTTTTCTCTTCTATGCTTATTAATGAAAGTATTTTTAATTTTAAATATGTTTTTTCAGCATAAAATTGATGACTTTTAACTTTTTCTAAATAGTCTAAGGCAGATATGAAATCTTGAAGCCCAATATATAATTTACTATAGAATAGATATACTTTTTCTGGAGATGTTGTTATTTTTTGACATTCATTGCATTCTTGGATGCCTTTTTTAAATTGATGAAGATATAAATAGCATTTGATTCGCAAATAGTATATTCTTTGATTTAAGTCCTTAGTGGGAACATTATATAAAAAAGATAGTGCAGCTCTATAATTCCCTTTATCTACATATATTTTTGCTATATCATATCCGTAATTCCATGGATGAAGAGCATAGCATTTTGATAAAAATTTTAAATATTCTTCGCGTGAATGCTTATCTTTTATATATTTTTCAATTAAATAAAACATGGAAACTATATATGGACTGGCAGGAGTCTGTGTTGCAATAAAATTTTGAGATAAGCAATATGGATTGTTTTCTATGCAATGAAAAATATTAGGAAGAATTTTTTCACATTCTATCATATTGTTTTTTAAAAAATATAACTCAAAAAGTAATATATAATAGTACCAATTTGATATTTCATTATGTTGAAGTTTTTCTTTACAAAGTAACGTTATTTGTTGTTCTAATTGTTGACCTTCTAAATCTAGGTTTTTAATTTGAACATTTTTTTTATAGTACTTAGACTTAAAAATTGTTAATAAATTTTGAGCATATAAATACTCTTTATATATTGGACGTATCTGTACAAGAGATTGAAATTGCTTATATTCTTTTAGTGTTTGATCATGAAGGAAACAATGATGCAAGCCACTAAAAGCCATTTCAATTTTCGATGGATTTAATTGTAATACTGTATTGATAGGATGTATGACATTTTGAAAATTTTTAGTTGGATTTCTCAAGTATTGTGCATAGTTAAATTTAGTTTTTTCAGCATAAAATTCAGAATTTTTATTTTGGTATTTTTCCATCTTTTGGATATTTTTTTCTAGGTATTCCCAAGGATATTTTTCTATATTTTCCCATATGAATTCCCAATTATGTAGAACTTTTTCTTGGGAGACATCTATGATATTGTGAGGCTTTGGAATTTTTAGTATAACTTTGGAGGTAGGAACATGTTTTTGGGTACTATGATTTCGATGTTGTTTTGTTGATACATCATAAACTATTCGAATATGTTGACGTTTATTAAGATAAAAAATACGAAAAAATAAGAGAATTGTGAGAAAAAGCAAAAAAAAATATAAAGAGAAAATGAGATAAGAAATACGTTTTTTTTTCTCTTTCTTAGCTTTTTCTTTTTCTGCAATTTCTTTTTTTTGTTGGCGTAAATATTTATGAATTCTTAAATACACAGCACGTGCTGTTGGATAGCGATTTTCTTTTTCTTTTTCTAAACATTTTAGACAAATCTCTTGAATGAATTTAGGAATGTGTTCAGAATATGGGTATGGAAATTGTACAGGTTGATAAACAATGGTATCTAAAATAGCAAATAATGTAGTTCCTACAAATGGGTGTTTCTTAGTAAGCATCTCGAAAAATATAATCCCAAATGAGAAAATATCACTTCTTTCATCGACTGTTTCTGTGCGTGGTTGACATTGTTCTGGTGACATATATAATACAGTTCCTACTAAATTGTCCGTAGTTGAAGAAGAATGGGTAATATTTAAATCTTTGGATAAGCCGAAATCCATAATTTTGACGTTTTCCCCAGATGGATCAATCATAATGTTGCTAGGTTTTAAATCACGATGGACAAGGTTCATCGCATGTGCATGTTCTATCCCTCGTAAAATATTTTCTGCAATGTCTAAAATCTGCTTTAAGGAACAAGTATTTGTCTCTAAAAATTTTTGTAATGTAATTCCAGAATGATACTCCATTACAATATAAGGAGTTGGTGCAGTGTAATTAGATTCATAAATTTTAATAATATTGGGATGTGATAATTTGGCAGTTCGAATGGCTTCTTGTTTAATTTTTTTACGATATTCTGTCTGTGAGGAGTGTATTACTTTTATGGCTACTTGACGTTTAATATTAGGATCTTCTGCTATATAAACTTTGCCCATTCCTCCTTCCCCCAGTAGACCTATGATCTTATACGCACCAATATAATCAGGGTATATATTATTTGTATTCATCTTTCGAATATCCTTAAAAAAGATAACATGAAAAAATAAACACAAAGTTAAAAAAAAGTTATGAAATAGATATAATGTATAAATAATATAATATTTCAAGATTTTTATACATTATATTATATTTTAAAACTTAATCATAAATATAAAAATGCAATATTTTATCATAAATTATATAAAAAAAAAGAAAAATTTATAAATATTCTTTGAATATTTATAAAAATTTTTCTTTTCCTAATTATTTTTGATATTTTTTTGATATCAAGTATAAAAATTTTCTTTCTGTTTGCTTTATATTTGTAATATTTTTTTATGAAAATTTTCATTCGCTTGATTTATAGGAGAAACATTCTTTATTTTTTACAGATGGTATGATATAATTTTAATGTCCATTAAAATTATTTTAATACATTGCAAAAAAATATAAGTGAAAAATTTTCAGTAACAAAGTAAGGGATTGTTATGTATTATAAAAATCGACAACATGGAATTGCCATCATTACTGTTGTTTCTATACTTGGAATGCTTTTTTTATTTTCTTTGCCTTTTGCTGTTATGATGACCACAGAAAAAAGGGAAACTAGCAGGGCTTTACTTCACACAAAAACAAAGTTATTAGCAGAAGGAATACAAAATCATGCAATTGGGCAGTTAAATCGAACTACAGATGTTATGGAAAAGTATGCTCCTCAAGATGAGGTATTTAAAACACCAGATTTTGACTCTGAAGAAGAACATTATATAACATTTGATTCTTTTCGAAAATTAAAAATGAATGTGAGAAATACAAAAGGCGAGATGTGGTCATCCAATGTTGAAGATGAGCAAGGAAAAATTAATATTAATACTGCAACTCCTTGGATTTTAGGAAATCTTTTTGGTTCTGCGATTGTTACAAAAAGTGTAGAAAGAGATCAGACGTTGATTGAAGTAGATTCTACTGTTTCTTTCCCTAAAAAAAATGGTATGATATGGATAGATGGTGAATTGATTTCCTATAAAAGAAAGACAGCAACATCTTTTCAAGAATGTACTCGTGGTCTTTTTTCTCATACGCCTTATTTTTTGTCAGCTCAGTTTATAAGGCAAGGATCTATCGTTATAGATGCTCGTGCACATTATATCTGTCGTTATCGTTTACTTCGAACACCAGGGCAATACACGCCATATAGTTCTGTAGAAGAATTGAAGAAAATTGCAGATACAAATGCCTATAATATAGGTGCTTTATGTTATAGTATTGAACCAGAATTGTATGATAAAATTGCACCTTTTCTTACAGTACATTCTCAAGTAGATGCACCACTTTGGATTCAAAAGCAGTTTGCCACTCAAATACAAGATGAACAAAAAGAAGGGGATGTTTCCAAAATTTCGATAAAAGATCCATATTTATATGCTCCAGGCATGACTGTAAAGATTGAAAATAATAATCAAGTAGTGTATGCCATGATTCATAAAATTGAATATACATTTGTTCATAATATTATTCTAGATACAATATTACCTTTCCCAGTGAACGAAAATACATCTATTAGCGTTCTTGCTATGCATCCCATTAATATCAATTCAGCAATGCTCCATACAGTGCACGCTTTAATGAAAGGAAGACAATATAAAATTAATGAGCAAGCAGCGAATTTATTAAGTCAATCTATCATAGGGCATACAAAAACGTCGCAACCGCTTTTTTCACATTATGATTTTTTTCAATTTTTAAAAAATATTCAAAAACAAGCACAAGAGGCAAAATACGTAAATGAAGATGGTTCGTTGCTTTTACAAGAGTCGTATATTTCTATGCTTTCTAAGTCACTATTAGCACAAGGTCATTATAGAAGTCGTTTATCTGGTATTTTTTCAGATGAATACTATAGACCTTCGTATCCTGCCATGCCGCCTATTATTTATAAAAATAGCAACACATACACGATAGAATCTACTGCAGTTCAAAACTCTACAGATGGCATTCCTTTGGCAAGTTATACACTTCAAAGTGTAGCAACGGTTGCACCACCTATGCCTCAACGTTGGTGGATAGAAACACAAAAAGATTTTTTAGAATACCAAGAAAAGTTACCTTCTTACCGTACTATAGTATTTCCAAATATAGTAACTAGAATGGAAGATAAACCTGAAACCAATATACAAGATATCAAAACAAAGGAGGGCATCCAATATTTTTGTGGTATTTCCGTAGATTCTACTCGAATCTATCCTAGCTTAAGAAATATTAAATCTATTCCTTATGGTGTACATTATCCTATTCAATATGAACCTTTTGACAATAAATTTGATGGTGACAAAGGAAAATCAAATATAAAATTTGAAACAGTATCTGAAAATCGGTGGGCACCATTTATTTTTCGTCAAATGACTCCTGGAGCCATGAGTTTTTGGGTTTATATGCCAGATTCTTCCAATAAAAAAATATTTACCATTCATGCACAACAAAATCAGGATAACAATAGCAATGAATGGCAAAATAACATTACTTTAGAATATATGAATCAAATGTGGGTTTTACGAGTCACAGATAATACATTAGAAAATATTGCATTAGAATTGCGTCATAAGCATATATTAGAACGTGGTTGGTATTATGTAACTGCTGCTTGGCATTCTACTCTCCCTGGTGGTCTTTCCATGTGGATTGATAATAAGCCAGTGGGAAAATGTGGATATAGCATTAAAAATACAGGACTCTCCTATAGTGCCTCTCGTTTAGCAAATGATATCAGAATGAATAGTCAACAGATTACTCTCACTGATGTCTCAGGATTAAATAGGGAAGGTGTCATTCAAATAGGTAGTGAAGCCATAGAATATAGCCATATTATAGATAAAACGTTGATTGTACGTGATAAGTATCAAAATTATACTGCTAAGATATCTGGCCGAGGAGCCCGAGGAACTAGGCCTCAAAATCATCCTAAAGATGCTGTGGTATCACCATGGGGATATACAGCTTCTTTTAAAACGCCTTTACCACCTGCCACAACTCTTGCGAGTGAATTGCATAAAGGTGGTACTGTATACACATCTAGAAAAGAATCTCTTTTAAGTACAGAAAAGAAGATTAAAGTCCAAGATACATCACAATTTCCTTTAAAAGGAGTGGTTCTTATTCTGTTTGGCGATCAAAAAGAATATGTTTATTATGATCGTAAAAAAAATGATGAATTTATAGATTGTAAACGAGGATTTGGAAATTCTACTGCTCAAAATTATATCATTGCTACAGATAGTCCCACACTTATTTACTTTATTCCAATGAGCATTCATGTTGTGGATAATTCCAATTTTCAGGTAGGAGAAAAAAATTATCTGCAAATTGATGATGAATGGATATCGTACGATTCCAAAATAGAAAAAGATATATTTCTTTTAAAAAATTTTGAAAGTATCAATATTTCCTATGATGATATAAAAGATGGTCAATACAATCTTGATGTATATGGAGTTGCTAATACAAAAATTGATAATGCTGGACATCGAATTGGAACAAAAGTATTTCCTGTTTGTAGAATCAATAATAGACTGTTAGGTCCATTTGACCAAGTCACTCTATTGCAGGATAATAATAAAGAAAAAAATGAAGTGAAATGGGTCTATGATTCCTATGTATCCTTTCAAGAAGATGTTACTAAAATATATAATGTGCATGATATTTTACAAAAATTTCCAAATGGATATTTGCCTAATGCAGAAAACGTAACCATCAAATGGGGAGATTGTCTTGTAGATGAAGTGTCTTTGATACAGACAAATCAAACTGTACAAAATGAGCTATTTTTTCTTAATAATCTTGTTCAAAAACAAGCTAGCTCTTTGTTATTATCCTCTATTAATAAAAATAACACATTATGGCCAGAAAAGGATGCAGGTATCTGTAAAATTGGGGACGACTATATTACGTATCTATCGTATAACAACAACAAGCTTTCTGGCACTGTTTTTGGTTTAGGTGGTTCCGAGCAACATAATCATGCACAGGGTTCACCTGTATATCCTATTTTTTACATGCCTGTCAGTAACTTAAAAACAAAATTATTGTCTGATGAAGATCAAGTGCATATAAATAATGCTATAGACTTTCCCATGGAAGGGCATGTGATGATAGATGATGAAATTATAGGATACCATCATCGAGATACAGATTTTTTGAAAATGCCAAAAAATTATGAAAATAAAGGAGCCTTTCGAGGGGCTTTTGGAACTACACCAGTACAACATTCTTTAGATGCCATTATATATCCTTTTATCACAAAATATTATAATCGATATTCACCGAGAACTGAAAGTGGAGAAGGTGCATTTTTTTATTGTGCTAAAACTGCACGGCAATCGTATTGGAAAACGATCCAATGGGAGCAAGTGTTCCAAAATAAAGATGTTCCTATAGTGATCCAAGCAAGATTAGATGGAAAACCATCTTGGAACACGATTCCAACAAATAAACCAGGTGGGATTTATCTTTTTACTTCAGGAGATAAAACAGTATCAACATATCCGATCCAAGCATTTGGAGATACATTGGAACTTCGCATTCATTTCCCTTATGAACATTCTGCATATACTTCTGGATATTGGAAAGAAAGAAATATTGTAAAAAACATATACGTAGAATATATACAAAATACATGTATTTGGCAAAGTCAAAGAAAACATTAAGATATGGTAAAATAACATGTTACCCTTTGAACTCATTCGAACAACTTTTCGTAACAATGTTGTGCATGCACAATATATTGAAGAATCTAATACAAATATTTTAAATATTGCAACTACATTGATTCAAACCTACAAAGAATATATTGGCAAATCAAGGGAAGAATTGCAAGATACCTTAAAAGAATTATTAGGTGAATCTAAAGAATTAATCATCTATCGAGGGTTTTCTCATCTTCTAGAATCTTATTGCACATTTGTTACAGAAACAAACTTAGATCCTAGTGAAATTCGACAAATTGTTTTTAAACTTTCGTCAGAAATGCATAAACAAGGGACTTTTGTAAAACAAACTGTGTTACAACAAGTCGCAATGCAATATAACACAACGCCTGAGAAAATTGAAAAAGCATTATTTCAAGATTTAAAACAAAATGAAATTCTAGAATCTTTTGAAGAACCAACGCCACAACAACTGATTAAAAAATATAATACTTCTCTTGCGCAGGGAATATTATATAAAGCATTGTCATTAGAAATTGATATTAAAGAAAAAAATCAAAATCGCTATAGACAACTCTTTCGTTCGATTAAATTTTTTCGTCTTCTACCTACCATCACAGAGGATGGTGATAATGGCTACCATATTCATCTAGATGGTCCCATGACATTATTTCAATCGTCGACAAAATATGGACTACAACTTGCATTATTTTTGCCAGCCCTTTTATTATGCGATAACTGGAGTCTAACTGCACCATTGCAATGGAAACAAAACAAGCAAGCAGAATTTAAATTATCTAGCAAAGAAAAATTATATTCCCATTATGCAGACCAAGGCATGTACCAACCGCCAGAAATACTTGTATTCCAAGAACGATTCCAATCTTTACAATCAGAATGGGTAATACAATCTGAACCTAATATTCTTACAGTACATGGGCAAGTGATTATTCCTGATTATATGTTTGTACATTTTGACAAAAATATGATTGTATATTTAGAAATCTTTGGTTATTGGCGTAACATTGATTTAGATAAACGTTTACAACAACTTTCTACCATGCCTTATAATTTTTTACTAGCAGTTTCAAAAAAATATAATGTGGATAATCAAGAACAAAAAATTCCTAGCCATACACGTTTATATACTTTTAAACAAGTCTTACAACCTAAAGAAATATTGAAAAAATTAAATCAATTTATTAAAAAGAAATAAATAGAAAGATACAAATGTAATGGAAAGTACAAGAAGAGAACAAATAAAACATACCTTATTACAGGCTCCCTATACATTAGAAGCCATTAAACAAATTTTTCAAATTTCCATTCATACAGCATATGAAGATATACAACATATAGAAAAAAGTTGTAAAAAACAATACAATTTACATATTGAACCTGCGACTTGTGAAAAATGTGACTTTATTTTTCAACCAAAAGCGAAAATTCCCTCACGATGTCCAAAATGTAAATCACAATACATATCACCAAGTACAATGCAACTTTTGCCAAAATAACAATGTAATTTTTGCCAAAATAACAATGCAACTTTTGTCAAAATAACAATGCAACTTTTGTCAAAATAACAAGTACAATGCAACTTTTGCTAAAATGATAAGTATACATGTAAAATAAAAAAATAGCTGAATAAAATATAATAAGAACAAATATAATCTGTAAAATAATAAATATCTATTCTTAAATAAAAATAAGTATTTATTCTTAAATAAATAAGAATTGTAAATAATCAATATCTATTCTTAAATAAATAAGGATAACATATGTAAGAAAGAATAAAATGCAAAATCATATTCAACATGAGACAATGCAACAACTAGAAACGTTATACAAAGAATGGGAAATAGATATTCAAGATCTCAAAGCACAAAGTAACTTACATTGTGTCCCACATTGTGGTCAATGTTGTACAAGACTTGAACCATATATTTCTATTTTAGAAGCAACATATGTATTGTATAAAATTTCTCCCATATCAGAAAAATTACAACAGTCGTTTCAATGTAGTCAGGAGTATAAAAAAATGATATGTCCTTTTTACGATGAAACTATTCCTTTTCGTTGCACGATTTATTCTCATCGTCCTGTTATCTGTCGATTATATTCCTTTGCTTGTGATAAAACTAAACAATATATACTTTGTCCTAACATTCAAAAAACATATCCTAATGAAACATACAAAGCACAGCAACTTCTTCTACAAAAAAAATGCCATCTTCCAAGCTATCAAGAAGCTTTTCAACAACTTTGCAAAATAGACTACCAACTTGCTACAGATTACCATCCATTCAATCGTAGCTTAGAACTAGCATATCAAATATATTTTTCAAAAATTCCCTACCAACCTTCTTTACCGAGCTTTTTTTGTCAATATATCAGAAATAAACATCAAAAATAAAAAAATAGACTAGGATTTGTATAGAATACTAGTCTATTTTTTATATCTTGAAATAAGAAATTTATTTTTGGGAAGCATTAAGGATCGATAATAGTGTTTTGTATTCTTTGGGCGTGTTGACAGGAATCCAACATTCTCCTGGAATAGGATGGGCTGCAAGGAGATTTTTTTTGATAAGAACTGGGAAAAGATATTCTTCAAAATCTTTTTTCCCAGAATAGTCAAAGAGTTCTGAAAAGTATGTTTGAGCATCTTTTTGAAAAAGTGTGATACCTGTGTGTGCTGGGATAGGAAGGCGTGGTTTGACTGCTGCACATGTAACAATGCTATTTTCTATACTTAGAGCTGTATAAGCAAAAGGAACACCCACGGCAACAATGGCTGTTGCAAGTGCACCATGTTGGGAAGCAGCAATATGAGCTTGGCAAATATCTTGGAGAAAATTTCTTTGATAATTTACAATTTGGTCATCTGCATTGTGTACGAGGAAATGTTGAGAGGGGTTGATATAGCCCAATTCTATAGCACGTAAAATAGCTCCTCCACGTCCTACTGGTTTACCAGGATCTTGGCTATATGAAATTTGAATGTCTAAATTTTGGCATGCTGTATTTGTTGTTTTGATTACAGAATCACAATTTATACCTATGAGTAGAACAAATTTTTTAATCCCATAATTTGCATAGAATTTAATCATTCTTGTTAATAATGTATCTTGGTCACTGATGCTTAAGGCTGTTTTATGAACTGTACTATTGAGTTCTGTCATGCGTTTTGATTCACCTCCGCATGGAAAAACTACAATCAAATTTTCAATGAATTGTTCAATGGCTTCCTCATTTACCCAATCTACAGGAGAAAAATGGTAAAGTGGGCTACAAAGTGTTTGAACCACTTGTTCAAATTTATTTTCTTTTTCTTTCATATTCAAGTCCTTTCCTTGAAAAATGAATGATGTTTATAAAATGAAATGAATTTTTTATTGTTGTATTGTTGTAATTTTCAGTCATTGGTTTGCCATAAATTATCACTTTCTGTGGCTCTAGGTTTTCCCTGTAGCTTACTGTGAAAAAGAAAGCCTATTCTAGTTTTCCTATGACACTTGCCTTTTTTTAAATATTTATCACAAGATTCCAATAACTTAACATTCTTGCATTCTATCAAAGCGTATTATTGAATAGTCTCCTGTTTCTATCTTCTATGCTGGACTTCGTTTTTATATTTTTCTTATGTGGCTTTTAAGAAGAACACGCACTTTGCATAGTTTTTTATCAGTATTTAAGGATGTTCATGAATATTCAGTGCATAGTGCATTTTTCCTACAAAAAAATATGCATTACCAAATACTATCTGAATTTATTAAATTTATAAGACTGTTTCTAGAATTTCTTTTTGTTTTTTAGTGAGTTTAGGAATTTTGACGTTGATTTTTATGAACAAGTCTCCTTTTTGTTTCCCTTTAGAAATGCCATGGCCTTTGATTCTAAGTTTATTTCCTGGCTGGATTCCTGCTGGAATAGTTAAGAGGACGTTGTCGTTGTCTAATGTAAAAATGTTTGCTTTAGATCCTAGCAATGCTTCTTTAAGGGTAATTGTATGTTCCATAATAAGATTGAGTCCCTCACGTTGATAGATAGGATCTGACAAAACATTTACTTCAATGAGTAAATCGCCATCTGGGGCTCCATATTTCCCAGGCTCGCCTTGCCCAGAAAGTTTGATTTTTTTACCAGATTCAATACCAGCAGGAATTGTCACGACAATTTCCACGTTTTTAAGAACTTGCCCTGTGCCTTTGCACATTTTGCAAGTTGCTTTTTGATTAACGGATTTCCCTGTACCCATACAAAGATCACATTTTGTTTGTTTATTGATTGTAAAAGGTATTTTTCCACCTTGAACAGAAATATGAAATGGAATGTCGAGCTTTGCTTGAAAATCTTGTCCTGGAGTTTGATAATTTCTACTATCAAATCCACTTTTGAATCCGCTGTTTCCCATATTGGAAAATCCGCCAAATATATCACCGAATCCGCTGAATCCACTTTGTTTTCTACTTCCACCTCCTAAAATTTCATTTAAAATTTCATTTAAGTCAAAATTGGCGGATGTAGTATGGACATTAGAAAAATTTTCCCAAGGTGTACCTTGGAAAGTTTTGTAATTTCCATTTCGTATTTGATCATAATGTTGTCGTTTTTCAGGATTGGATAAAATTTCATTGGCTTCAGAAATTTCCTTAAATTTTTCTTCTGCTTCTTTATTGCCAGGATTTTTATCTGGATGGTATTTCATTGCCAATTTTCTATATGCTTTTTTAATGTCGTCATCAGATGCGTTTTTTTCTACACCTAGGATGTCATAATAATTTTTTATCATGTTATACCCAACTTACTAAATTGTTCTTGTGAATATGGCTTTATTTTTGCTATTGACTTTTTCTCTAAAATATTAGATAATTAAAGGTAATCAGCTATGTTTTTTTTTTGTTATATTGTACCATTTGATATCATGAATATCAATATTCTTTCTAATGCATTAAATATCATGAATATCAACATTCTTTCCAATGTATTAGATATCATGAATATCAATATTCTTTCTCATGGTTATGTCTATCAAGAAGATGGAGAGTGTTTATTGCAATAGGATTGAAGATATGTCATGAAGCGTGTTTTAGTAGTGAATAATAATCTGGAATTTATAGAAGCTTTAGCTGAGGGATTAACATTAAAAAGTTATCAAGTAATTTCTTGCAATAAGCCTCAAAGTTTGTTAGCTAAAATTCAAAAGTGTACTCCTGATTTAATTATTTTAGATAGTGAAACTACAGATATAAATACAACTGCACTTTTAAATGAGCTTTTTCAATATGATCCAAAAATTCCATCGATTGTTTTATGGAAAGCAGAAGAAGGTAAGCAGAAACCTGAGTTTGAAAATACTCCTTTTGTCACATCATTTGTAGAAAAAGATGGAGATATTGGAAAAATTATTCGTAATGTCCAGAAACTTCTTCCTCAATTTCGTTTTACAGACAAGTTTTTAATTGGTGATTATCATTCTGCTGTAGGGCAAACATTAGGAAATTGTGTTTTAAAGCGAATGTTGGGAAGTGGTGGGACAGGGATTGTGTATTTGGCTGATCATAAGGTGACAAAAAATCCTGTTGCAGTCAAAGTATTGTCTCCGAGTTTGTATAATGAACCGGCTGCCATTATGCGTTTTATTCGAGAAGCCAGTGTATTAGCTTCGATTGACCACCCTAATATTGTAAAAATTTTAGATACTGACAAGCAAGATGGTATCTATTATTTAGTTATGGAATATATCCATGGTACATCATTATTAGAACTTTTAAAGAAAAAAGGAAAACTACCATATCAACGTGCAACTCATATTATTCGTCAAGCTGGCTCAGGTCTTTGGGCAGCACATAAAAAAATGATTTTGCATCGTGATTTAAAACCTTCGAATATTTTAATTTCAAATGAAGACCATAAAGTCAAAATTATTGATTTTGGACTAGCACGTCAAGTTTCTTGTGAAGAAGAAATTACAAAAGAAGGAATTATTATAGGAACACCTGGATACATACCGCCTGAACAATGTTTAAATCAACAGTTGAATGAAAGTTCTGATATCTATAGTTTAGGAGTCACTTTTTACAAAACAGTTACAGGTCAAGAGCCATTTTCAGGTAGCAGTGTAAGCAAATTGTTAGCACAATTAAAAGGAAATTTCATTCCAGCTTCGCAAGTAGAACCTTCTGTACCTGAAGAATTATCCAACATCATTAGTAAAATGTTGGCAAAAAAACGAGAATATCGTTACAATTCTATAGCATATGTATTAGAAGATTTAGATAAATTTTTAGGGAAAAATAATAAAAAAACATGGAATTGAAACGAAATATAAAACGAAATATAAAATTAACTATTGAATATGATGGCACAAAATATCATGGTTGGCAAATTCAGAAAAATAAGAGTACAGTACAAGGTACAATTCGAGATGCCTTAATAAATTTAACAGGCGAGACATTAATATTATATGGTGCAGGTCGCACAGATTCAGGCGTTCATGCTAAGGCTCAAGTAGCACATTTCCATACATATATGGATATACCAGATTATGCTTTTGCCAAAGCTTTAAATACAAAATTACCATCTGATATTGTAATTTTAGAGTCGAAAACAATGCCAGATGAATTTCATGCACAATTTGATGCAACAAAAAAAACATATAGTTATCGAATTTTAAATCGTCCTTTCCCACCAGCCATTGATAGAAATTATTGTTTTTGGGTATGGCATCCATTAGATCTTGATAAAATGAGACAAGCAAGTCAATATTTAGTAGGCGAAAAAGACTTTTTTTCCTTTGCTTCTGCACATTCAGATAGAAAATCCACAATTCGATGTTTGAATTTTATTGACATTTCAAAAAATAACTGTTATATTACAATTCAAATGGAAGCCGACGGTTTTTTGTATCACATGGTCAGAAATATCGTAGGTACATTAATAGCAGTAGGTACTGGAAAAATACTTCCAGAATATGTAGCGGAAATTTTATCAGCCAAAAATCGGAGACTTGCTGGGCCAACTGTCCCAGCACGAGGACTATATTTAGAATGTGTCCATTATCTCTGATAGAAGTCTGATCTTGGAAAGGAGTTTTCGTTGAATCTCACATTTTCTGCGAAATTGGATAATCTCAGTGAATCCACAAAAGAATATGCCTTAGATAAAGCAAAAAGACTTGAAAGATTTTATAGCTTGCGTAAAGTAGATGTTGTAATGGATCGTGAAGGCGATAAATACAAAATTGAACTCGTAGCTTATCCTGACAAAGGCGGTCGCGTTATAGCTTCAGATATAGGTACAGAATGGCCTAGTGTCATTGATAGTATGTATGAAAAAGCAGAACGTCAACTTTTAAGACTCAAAGAAAAGAAAAAAAGTCATAGAATTAAAAAAGTCAAAGGCGATGAACTCGGTTTCCCGAATGACGATATAAATGAAACTGAATCTTAAAATTTAGGATTTTAAAGCTTCCTATTTTTTGGATAGGAAGCTTAATTTATTAAAGTAAACATTTTTTTTTTCGTTTGCTTTGACTATGGTCTCGTTGCAAAATAAAAGAGAAACTTTTATTTATTGATTATTTTTAGTATATTATGTGTATTGTATACAAAGTTATCAATAATAATATCAAAAAAATAGAACGGTGGTATTTCATGGAATATCAAGGTAAAGTTAAAATTACCTGGTCCAATGGACTTCATATCCGACCTGTAACAATGATTGTTAAAAAACTACAAAAATATTCCTGTGACGTAAAATTTACAAAAGAAAATCTTACCTGTAATGCAAAAAGTTTAATGCAGATACTTACATTAGGTGCCCAACAAGGCGATGAACTAATTGTTTCCACAAAAGGAGAAGATGCCAAGGAAGCGTGGAAGGAAATGCAAGATTTTTTCCAAACATATAAAGAAGAAGGGCTTCCTTTGTGGTAACCTTATTTTAGGTAGAATATATGGAAATTAAACAAGGAATTCCAGTTTCAAATGGCGTAGCCATTGGAAAAGCTTTTGTTTTAAATGATGAAAAATATCGAGTATCAAGAAAAATAGTATCGCCCCGACCTGAAATTATTGCATTAGAAAAACAACGATATTTAAATGCTGTTCAAAAAGCAAGCGAAGAAATCCAAGCCATTGAAAAATCAACGCAAGGCATGCGCGATATTCGCTTAATTTTTATGGGGCATCAACTCATTATTGAAGATCCTGAAATCCAAAAAGAAATTTTGTACGAAATTGAAGAAAACCATCTCTGTGCTGAATTTGCATTGAGCCAAGTTATGCAAAAACACCGCCAAACATTAGAATCCTTAAATCATGCTGAGCGTCAAGCACATGATTTAGAAGATATTGAAAAGCGACTTTTGCGCCATATGATGGGTCGGAAACATGCGACGTTGGAAAGTGTTCCAGAACCTGTTTTCCCTGAACCTTTTATTTTAGTAGCCCGTGATTTAACACCTTCTCAAACTGCTGTCTTGCCCAAAGATAAAATTTTAGGTTTTGTTACAGAAATTGGCGGACGCACATCACATAGTGCCATTGTGGCACGAACTCGTGGTATTCCCGCTGTTGTAGGATTGCGAGGAATTAGTAGACTTTTTAAAACTGGCGATACCGTTATTGTAGATGGACGAACTGGGATTACAATTCTTTCTCCAGATGAACAGACAATAGAAAAATATAAAGAAAAGCAAGAAAAAGAACGAAAACGTTGGTTGCAATTACAAAATCAATTGACATTGCCTGCAGAAACAAAAGACGGGCATAAAATTTCCATTCAAGCTAACATTGAAGACCCAGCAGATGTTTCTAATGCTATGGAATATGGTGCCAGTGGGATTGGGTTATATCGTACAGAATTTATTTACGTTACGAAAGGCAATCCCAATGAAGAAGATCACTATAATGCATATGCACAGGCCATTGAATGTTTGCAAGGAAAGAAAATTATTATTAGAACGCTTGATTTTGGTGCAGATAAAGATTTTGGCAAACAAGAATTTCAAGGAGAAAGAAATCCTTTCTTAGGTTGTCGATCTATTCGACTTTGTTTTGAACAAGTGGATATATTTAAAAAACAACTTCGAGCTATTTTGAGAGCTTCTGTTTTGGGCAATGTGGAAATTATGTTTCCTATGATTTCTAGTATTGAAGAATTGAGAAAAGCTAAAAGCATTTTACAAGAAACAAAAAAAGAATTAGACGCTGAAAATATTGCCTACAATCCCAACATTCG
Source organism: Planctomycetota bacterium (assembly GCA_017993505.1). GTDB lineage: Bacteria > Planctomycetota > Uabimicrobiia > Uabimicrobiales > JABWCH01 > JAGOMP01. The sequence goes on along the minus strand of JAGOMP010000019.1, from coordinate 16,487 downwards.
TGTTGGAATTATGATTGAAATTCCATCTGCTGCTATTACTGCTGATATATTAGTTCATGAAGTCGACTTTTTTTCTATTGGCACTAATGATTTAATTCAATACACATTAGCAGTAGATAGAATAAATGCACGAGTTGCCTCTTACTATAAACCTGCACATCCTGCTGTTTTGCGTTTAATTAAACGAGTGATTGACATTGCCAATGAACATGGGAAAAACGTGAGTATGTGTGGTGAAATGTCTTCTGAGTTTATCTATTTGCTTCCCTTAATTGGAATGGGTTTAAAAGATATTAGCATATCGCCTAGTAATATCTGGGAAGTAAAAGAACTTATTAGAAATATTACTTTAGAACATGTTCAAAAAATAGCAGAAAAAATTTTTACACTTCAAACACATGAAGAAATTGTAGCTTATTTAGAATTAGAATTAAAAAAGTTTAAACTCTATTAAAAAAAAATGTTTTCTATTATCCTTATTCCATTAGTATTAGGAATGTTTTTATCCATGAATATGGGAGCTAGTGGAATTGCTCCTTCCTTTGCAGCCGCGTACAGTGTAGAAAGTATACGAAAAGATCTATTCCCAGGACTTTTTGGAATTTTTGTATTTATTGGCGCGGTAGTTGCTGGGAAAAAAGTCATGGTTACATTGGGAAAAGACATTTTGCCCAATGATATTATAACGATAACAACAACTAGTGTATTATTGTTGTCGATTGGATTGACTATATTTCTTTCAAATTTATTGAAAATTCCACAATCAACAAGTCAGGCAACAGTATTTGCTTTAGTTGGTGTTGGTATGTATTATAATATTTTCCCTGGGAAAAAATTATTTATAGAAATTATCCCAACATGGCTAATTTTACCCATTGTTACTTTTTTACTCACTTATATTATTGGTAAATGGATCTATCCACTTGTTAAAAATATAAAAGTTAAAAATAATACATGGAATAGAAGTATTTTAATTGGTACATCATGTTACGTTGCATTTTCTATTGGATCTAACAATGTAGCAAATGCTGCGTCTCCTTTAGCATACATGGTTTTCAATGAATGCCAATTACAAGCTGGAGTTAATACTGAATTGACTCTAATGATTATCATGACTTTAATGATGGCACCTTGCTTTGGTATAGGTAGTTCGTTATTAGGTTATGGCAATTTAGAAACAACAGGTAAGAAAATTACAGAACTAGGAGAATTTGGAGCAACTCTTGTTTCGTTTCTCACTGCATCATTACTTTTATTTGCTTCTTTAAGTAAAGGCATTCCTACTTCTTTAGTTCAAATGAACGTTGCAGCTATTTTAGCATGGGGAATTAGTCAAAACGGATGGAAAATCACTTGTAATTCTCGCTCTGTAAAAAAAATGATTCTTGTTTGGAGTCTCTCACCTTTGTTAGCCTGTTTTCTTGCATACCTCTGCATGTATATAGCAGATATAGTATTTTTACAATAATTAAAAAAGAAAGGACATACATATGTCAAAAATTCTTGTCAATTACACTGAAAATTTACGTTGCGATATTCAAGAACCCCAAAAAGGTGTAACAGTTCGAACAGATGCACCTAAAAAAATTCAAGGTTTGGAAGAATCCTTTTCGCCCACTGAACTATTCAGAGCATCTTTAGGAAGTTGTATGACCACTATGATAGCTTTTGTAGCACGAGATAAAAATATCGATCTTGCTGGTTTAAAAGTAGAAGTAGAAGAATTCGAGGACGAAAAATTAAGATTAGAAATCAATATATATTATCCTATCAAACTTGATGAAAAGCTCGCAACAATATTAGAACGATCTGCTAAATCATGTCCTGTTCATAAACGACTCCATCCAGATATAGAATGTAATGTACATTTTCACTATCCTAATGAATAAAAATTACACATTTCCTATAGGAACAAAAAGAGGAAATGAAAATTTTTTTTTTTAATCTAGCAATTATATAAAAAATAGCTATAATAAAGAAAATTGTATACAAATATTTTTACAGTATAAGTTCATTCGCAATTAGGGTATTTATAACTAGCAATTAGGGTGTTACCATAATGCCAAGTCTAAAAATAGAAATTACAAGAAATCTAACCGAAGTATTGGAACTATCAGGTCCCATTACCATCGGACGAGGAAAAGATAATGATATTATTCTCCTAGACGGAGTTGTATCTAGGCATCATTCTAGAGTATATTTTGATGGTCCAGAAGTAATTATAGAAGACCTTAACTCGGCCAATGGTATACTTGTAAACGACAACAGAGTTCTACTCCGAGCCCTACAAGATAAAGATGTCATCAAAATTGGGAAAAATAAAATTTATTTTTCCACTGAAATTTGGGAAAAGCCACCGAGTGAGATTAACCTTGCCATTCAAAGCATTTCTGACTTTGATATGCAAGAAATTATTAATTCTACAGACGTATTTTTCAAATTCCGTTCTGATGATGAATCCATTGCCCAGATATATGATATTTGCAGACAAAAATTTGAACTTCTTCCATTGTCGGATATGGAAAAAATTAATATGGATGCAGCTCTCAATGAAAGCGTTGGCAATGCCCAAAGACATGGTCATAAATATGATGCAGATAAAATTATATCATTACGATACATCCACAAACCTGATAAACTCGTAATGCGCGTTACAGACCAAGGCGATGGCTTTGATTATCGAGCAGAATTACGACGCAAAAAAGAAGGTACAGCAGTTGAAGAAGCACGTGCACGCTACAAAGCAGGAGGCTATGGTGGATTAGGCATTATGCTAATGCTCAAATGCGTACACAAAGTTGAATACAACAGAAAAGGTAATGAAGTTACACTTACTAAATACTTAGGTGATGCTGCCATCAAATTTGAAGAAGAACAAAAACGAGCTTTGGAAGAAGAAGAATTAGAAATGAACAATGAATTTCAAGAAGAAAACGTTGCTCCTTCTTATTCTCCCACTGCACCGATTGAGCAAAATAACTTATCAGATGGAATTGCAATCGAACCAGAATCAGATGACTATATAGACGGTGGTATTGATCTTTCTGTAGAATCAGAACCACTAGATAATGACCTCCATTTTATGATAGAACCTGACTAGTTGTATAAACAAATACAATCGGATAACATAAAAAAGTAATTGAACAATTGCAAACATAGAGAAATATTTTCTTTCTTAATACTTGTAATTGTTCAATTACTTTTTTTATTATTATATCATTATAATAAAAAATATAATTACACTTATAATTGTACAGTCTACAAAGACTAAGACTAAAAAGGCTGTACAATTATATAGTACTTAGTGTGAGATTTTTATGGGCTTGCAATATTGAGTAGTGAGATTTTTATGGATTTATCATGAAAATTTCACCATGTATTCAAGGCCAAGAAAAATAAAAAATAAGAATATGAAACTCTTGCTATTTTATCTCATGCATTTGTTGTTGGTGCCATTTTATATACAATGCATTTAAGTCTTTATAAAACATAGTATCTTGTTTGCCTTGTTCTAATAATAAAGATTCAATGCGAGCAAGATGTTTTTTTACAAGGCTATATTCTTGTAATTCCAATGCACAAATTGCAATATGAAGATGGATGCGTAGACCATAGGGATCATATTTAGCTGCGGTGATAAAACTTTCCAACGCTTCTTTCCATTGAGTATTTTGTTCGAGTTCTATTCCATAATAATAATAACTCCATGCTTTGCTTTCTGCTGTTAATGTTGGAACTGCATACAGTCTTTGAAAACTACAACTACATAGAAAAAAGCAATAAAAAAGTAGAATGAATTTCATACTTTGTTTCAAGATTTTTCTCCCTAGGATTTTTCACCATAAAATTTTTGACATAAAAATCCGCAGACTATAAAAATAATAATTGCACTTCCTAGACTCACTAATATATTTTGAAAAAATCCTAAAATAAGAAAGCCAATACCTGTTGCAAAAGCGAAAAGTAAAGCATATGGTAATTGTGTAGAAAAGTGTTCTATAAGATCACAATCCGAACTACTAGCAGCTAAAATCGTTGTGTCTGAAATTGGCGAAGAATGATCACCAAAAATTCCACCACTCAATACAGCAGCTACGCAATATTCTACAGGAATTCCGAACTGAATGGCCATTGGAATTGCAAATGGAATTAAAATTGCAAACGTTCCATACGAAGTTCCTGTTGTAAAAGAAATTCCACAGGCTATAAGAAATAGAATACTAGGTATAAAATTTACATTAAAATTTTCACTAATAAAGGAACTCAAATAGGTAGCTGTTCCTAATTCTTTAATCAATTGACCAATGCTCCAAGCAAATATTAAAATTAAGGCAGTCATGTACATATTTTTCATGCCTTGCAAATAATAATCTACACCTTTGATTAGATTAAAATGACCTTGCACTATACCAAGAAAAATAGCAACTATGCCAGCAGTAATTGCAGAAATTAAAATAGAAAAAGCCCCTTGAGACGAACCAATAGCATCTAATAAACTTTTTTCACTATTCCAATATCCGCCAGTATATAGCAACATCAAAGGCAAAATAGTCAGCAAGGTCACAATAGGAATCAAAAAACTACTTAAATTTGACTTTTCTGTGCAATCTTTGTCTTCACATTCTTTCTGTTTTATCTCTAATGACTCTATTTCAGATTTTTTCATCGGACCAAAAGACCAACGTGACATAATAATGATAAATGTTCCAACAAGAGTTATAATAGAATAAAAATTCAAAGGAATTGTTTTTAAATAAATAGATAATGAATTTTGACTAGAACCTTGCAATTCCTTTTCAATCAAACCTACTACGTACACTACCCAAGTAGAAACAGGAACTAATAAACAAACAGGTGCCGCAGTGCTATCAACAATAAATGCTAATTTTTCTCTAGCTACTTTTACTCTATCACAGATAGGACGCATCACTGTTCCTAACGTCAAACAATTAAAATAATCATCTAAAAAAATAAAAATTCCAAAGAAAAATGTATATAATTCTGCTTTTCGCCTTGTAGAAGAATGTTTTTCAAAGATGCGTCCAAAAGCATTTGCACCACCATTTTTTTGCAAAATGGCAAGTAAGCCACCAAAAGCAGCACCATATATAAGCACAGTTGCATTCCAAGGCGTTCCAACAGAAGGAATTAAATATTTTGAAAAAATTCCAAAAAATCCTAATATAGGATTCCAACCACTTAAGATTGTGGAACCTAACCATATTCCGAAAAATAAAGATATAATAATATGCTTTGTCCAAATGGCTAAAATGATTGTAACTAACGGTGGTAGAAGTGATAAGTAGTCCATATAGCTTCCTTATTTTTGTCTAAAAAAATTAAAAAAATTAAAAAAAATTTCTATAATAGCGGATATACAAATATATATAAAATACTACAAAATATAAAGGAAAAGTCAAAAAAAATTTCCTTATTCTATGGTCTGTATAATTTATTTAGATATTTCATATAATAGTTGGTAATACTAAATATAGTATAAGAATAAAAATTGGCTAGAAAGTTATAAAATTTTTTTATTCTAATATTCCCTTATACTCATTTAAATTTTTTAAAAATTTTTAAAATATCATTAAAAATAATTTTTAACTAGCAATTCTAGAATATATAATATATAATAGATACAAAGATTAAGGAAAGTAATTATCATTAATCAATATTAGTAATGAACTATAATTTTTTAAGAAACTATAATTTTTTATTTTGAAATAATAAGGTCGAATTTTTATGGATAATTCCAAAAAACTTTTACAATACTTTAAATCAGGGGATTTGGCACAAGGCGAGGCACTTTGGTACTCCATGATTGCGAAAAATGTAGATGTTTTTGAAGAACTAGAATTAGCCGCTCAAGAACTTCTCAAAAAAAGACAAAGTCGAAAACTACAAGAATTATTAAAAGCAACAGTGAATCATTTTCTCAAAGTCAAAAAAAGTAAACTTCTTCTCAAAGCCATTCAACTGTTTGCCTTATATAATCCCGATGATAGAACGGCTGTATATATACAAGAATATGGAAATGCTTTTTTAGCAAGATATGGGAAAAAACGTCCCTATTTAAATGATTGGATGACACGCCTTGTAGATCCTACAATTACGATTGAAAAATGGATTGACATATTATCAAAAATTGTTCTTTTTAGTGTAGGAAATGTAGTAAAGCACACAAATGGTTGGGGCGTTGGAAAAGTTCTTGCTATTCATTCAGAAACTATGGAAATTACAGTAGATTTAGAACAACAACGCAATCATAGAATGAATATTTTAGCAGCTGCTGAAAGCCTCACACCATTAGAGGAAGATGACTTTGAGGTATTTCTCAAATATAAGCAAGAAATATTGCGTCAAGAGGCTGAAAATGAGCCTTTAAAACTTATCCATCGATTGATGAAATTCAATATGGATCCAGTTACTTCTCGAGAAATTAAAATATATCTTTGTCCCAATATTGTAACAGATACACAATGGAGCAAATGGTGGGCAAAAGTTCGTAAACTTATGATAGAAGATCCTTATATTGAAGTAAGTGGTAAGGGACAAGCAAAATATAGCATCCGGGAAGTTCCTATGGATTGGGAACAGGAAATTTTAGAAAGATTTAAAGAAGTAGAAGGCGATGATAGAATTTCCTATATCTTAGAATATACTAAAAATACTACACGAGGAGATAATGTACCATTTTTTGTAGATCTTTTAGATAAAATGAGCCAAACATACATGGAAAAAAACGAACCAGGAAGAGCTGCAGAATGTTATCTCATTATTGAAATGTGTCAAGAGAAAATGGAAGAAAAATATACGCCTACTCTTACCTTAGATGATATTGCGACCAATAATGGTGCATTGATTTATCATCAACTCACTTTAAATGCACTTTCTCAGCAAACTTTAGACATCCTGTTGAAATATGAACCCAATTGGCAAGAAAATATAGGAGCTATTTTTTGCCAAACAACAGATTTAGGGCGTGATGTATTATATCGCCATCTAGAAAAAGAAAACCTTGTAGATGAATTGCTCCCTATTATCTATAAAACTGCAGCCCATGAAGCTTTAATTGTTCCTGATGCGTATATTTGGCTTGCACGTTTTATTTTTCTCAATAAATTTCAAAAACATAAATGCATACCTAGTATGGTAGAGTGTTTTCAAACACTCATTAGTATGGGAAGTACATTAAAATCACTTCGCAAAACTGACGCTACAAAAAAAATTAATCGATTGCTTACTACAAGCCTTACAAAAAAAATCATTGCTCAACTCAATGAAAAAAATGGTCTTGCCTTATGGGAAGTCATAGACCGAGCTTCTTTTGTACTTGAAAATTTTCGTAAAGAATTCCATTTACATTTATTTGATAAATTTCCCAATCTATTTAAAAAACAAGATCCACTTTTTGGTACATTGCGAGGCAAACGCAAAAAAGAAATGGAATTGCAAGAACTCATTACCAGAAAAATGGAAGAAAATACAAAAGCCATTGGCGAAGCCCTTAGTTTTGGAGATATTAGTGAAAATGCTGAATTGGATGCAGCACGAGAACTCCAAATGCAAATGGCTCAAAAAGCTAAAAGCATGCAAAGCGATATTGGTCGTTTCGTAGAAATTAACTTACAAGAAGTAGATATAGACCGAGTTTCTATTGGAACAAAAGTCACCCTAGAAAAAGATAAACAACAAGTAACGTACATTATTCTTGGTCCATGGGATGCTGACTTAGAACAAGGAATTATTTCTTACTTAAGTGAAATTGCACAAAGAATTATGGATCTACCATCTCAAAGTAAAGTCAAACTTCCAGACGGAGAATATGTTATTGTTAAAATCGAACGATTGGATGAAGATGCTATCCGCCATTTCAGTTAATGGATGAATCTCTCGCGGCCTCTACCACGAGAGGTTTATTTTTTATACATAGCTTTTTAGAGAGAAAAATATGACGATCCTTATAAAAAATGCTTATATTTTAACATTTGATGAAATTCAAACTGTGATACCAGAAGGCTATATTTTAATTAAAGACAACATCATACAAGAAGTCCAAGCAGGTTCATATAATGGAATAACACCTGATACAACGATTGATGCAAACCATCGAGTTGTCACACCTGGTCTTGTCAATGCCCATATGCATTGCTACAGCACATTTTCCCGTGGTTTAGATATTGGTTGTGCTCCTTCCTGTTTTGTAGAAATTTTAGAAAAATTATGGTGGCGTTTAGATAAAAAACTTTCCACAAAAGATTTATATTACAGTACACTGATTCCTACTATGGAAGCAATTCGAGGTGGAGTGACAACTTTTATTGATCATCATGCTAGTCCTCACTGCATACCTGGTTGCTTAGATGAAGTAGAACGAGCCTTATTAGATGCAGGCATGCGTGGAATTCTATGCTATGAAACGTCCGACCGAGATGGTTTGGAGATTGCACAACAAGGAATTGAAGAAAATACAAGATTTATTCAAAAAAACAACAATAACAAAGATGCTCTTGTTAAAGGAACATACGGACTCCATGCCTCTTTTACTGTGAGCGACAACACATTGCAACAAACTATAGACAATGCCAATCAAAATAATGTGGGAATTCACATTCACTTAGCTGAAGATCATGCAGACCAAACACTTACACTTACACAATATAAAAAACGGCTCGTGCATCGTCTTTCTGATAGGAAAGCATTGAATGACAAAAGCATCACAGCCCATGCAGTTTGGGTAGATGAAAATGAAAAAGATATTTTAGCCAACTCCCAAGCATGGGTTGTGCATAATCCACGAAGCAACATGAACAATGCTGTTGGTGTCATGGACTTACTTGGGCTTATCCAACGAAATGCTAAAGTATGTCTAGGAACTGATGGTATGTGTGGTTCTATTTGGCCAGACTTGCGAACGGTAGCTATTTTACAAAAACTACAACATCGTGATCCACGTCTTGTTTGGAATGAACTATGGACACTTCTTAAAAACAACTATCAATTGGCTAACATATTTTTCCCTATACCACAAGGTCAACTTCAAAAAAATCACTTGGCAGATATTGTGATTTTCAATTACTATCCGCCTACACCACTCACACAAAACAATATTCTCGGTCATTTTTTATTTGGTTTTGCACATGTTCAAGCTCATACAGTACTTATCAATGGAAAAATAGTTTTACAAAATTATGAATTCCTACACTTAGATGAAAAAGAAATTGCTGCCAAATCAAGAGAACAAGCAATCGATTTTGCAAAACGATTTTAACTTCAATTAATTGTTTATTTATAAGAAAGAAATTGCTACAAGATCAAGAGAACAAGCAATCGATTTTGCAAAACGATTCTAACTTCAATCAATTGTTTATTTATAAGAAAGAAATTGCTACAAGATCAAGAGAACAAGCAATCGATTTTGCAAAACGATTCTAAAGTCAATATTTAGATAATAATTTTTTAAAAGTAAAAACTTACTGTCGGAATATTTTCATTGACTTTCAAAAAAAAATAGTTTAGAATAAAAAAATATTACTCTATCTTTCATTCATTCTAATTGAAAGACAAACTAAGAAAAATTTTATCAGCATAGTTAGAATTTAGTTCATATTTTTAGGAGAGGAACGGGCTTGATAGCATTAATATCTGATATCCATGCAAATACTGAAGCATTACGAGCGGTTCTAGATGACATTCATGCAAATAACATTAAAAAAATATATTGTTTAGGAGATGTTATTGGTTATGGCCCTGACCCTCGTGAATGCATTAAATTAATACAAGAACATGTAGAATTTACCCTTTGTGGCAATCATGAGGAAGCGGTTCTATTTAATGCAGAAGATTTTACTCCTAAAGCCCGCCGAGCCATTGATTGGACACGTGAACAGCTCAATTCAGAAGAATATGATAAAGAAGAAAATTACCAATTATGGGATTTTTTAGGTGATTTAAGAAAACGAGTACGGGAAGACAATCTTCTTTATGTACATGGTTCACCACGCCAACCAACTCGAGAATATGTTCTTCCAAAAGATATAAAAGATTCAGCCAAACTAGAATCTATATTTAAAGAATTTGATGATGCAGAAATATGTTTTGCTGGTCATACTCATATTCCTGGCATTTTCACAGAAGATTTAGAATTTCATTATACAAAAAATCTAGATAATAAATTTGACTTAAATTCTAAACCAGGAAAAAAACTTGTCAACATAGGGTCTGTTGGGCAACCACGCGATGGCGATAATAATGCCTGCTATGTATGGTTTGATGGAAGTACCATTGAATGGCGTAGAATCCCTTATGATTATAAAGCTACTATGGAAAAAATACGACAAGTTGAAGATTTAGCAGATTATCTTGCTGTACGTTTAGAAGAAGGAAGATAAAATTCTTTTAAATAATCTGTCTTAAAAAGAAGAATATTCATTTGTGTCAAAAATGCAATACAAACATGAGAAATTAAACTCTCCACAAATAAAGTCAAAAGGCATGTCCAATGGATATGCTTTTTTTTATACAAAAATAACTAGTTAGGAAATAGAATGTCTCCAGAAAAAAGATTCTTTTTAGCAATCGTACTGTCCTTTCTTTTCAGTGCCCTTTGGATGCAATATATCCAATCTAAACAGGAAAAAAACAAACCACCACTACCTATCCATACAACGCAACAACAAACTGTTCCACAAACAATCCCACAAACAACACAACAAATCCCAGATAAAAGTATATTACCTACAGAACCAGTTCATGAACAACCTATACAAATTCAAGAAGATAAAAAAGAAGAAACTTTCTTTATTGAAACAGATAAATATAGAATGCAATGGAGTACAAAAGGAGCGAATTTAATCCAATTACAATTGAAAGAATATTTTACACCTTTAGTTGATAAAACAAAGGAACAAGATGCTTTTTCCAAATGGTTGACTGTCATTCCTAGGTACTCTGATTATCATCATTCTCTAGAACTATTAAGTGAAGAAACTGTTCTTATCAATAATGTAAAAACAAAAGTTCAAGTCAATCAAATGGTTTGGGATGTAGAGAAAAAATTTGACCAAGAAACAAAAGAACTCATATTTACTCTAGGACCTATCAATGGGATTATCTATAAAAAAATATTTATCTTTGACCATGATGAAAATCATTATAAATGGCAAGGAAAAATTCAACTCAATAACACAACACAACAAATACAAAATAAATTCTATCACATTACAGGTGCAGCTGGATTGGCACTAGAAGGCAATTATCATGAATTTCAGCGAACATATTACTCCTACTTCATGTATCCTAATCAGCATGGGCAACCTTTATTCAAAGATTTTAAATATGATGATGCAATCACTGATAAAATCAATTTTCAAGAACATGTAGCTTGGATGTCTCATGTCAATCGTTATTTTGGATTTGTTTTACATGTACAAAACCCAGAACAAATCTATTCGGCAACCTCCCTTTGTTTTCGACCTGATCAAGAATGGATTGATGCAACTATTGCTTTACATAAACAATATGGTGAAACTGTTGATAGAAAAACTTTAGATCCAATACGACAAACAAAACTTATTTTAAATACCCAAACAATACAACTTGCCCCTGATGAAATACATACATTAACATATGATTTCCATGTATCTACAAAAGAAGCTCTTAGTAAAGTTCATCCTACCTACACTGCAGTAGATGACTATGGATTTTTTGGTATTATTAGCAAATTCCTTCTGCTTATCTTAAATATTTTCTACTCTTGGTTTCATAATTATGGTGTTGCCATTATTTGTTTAACTATTCTCATAAAAATTTGTTTATTTCCACTCACAAGAAAACAACAAATTTCCATGCAAACATACCAAAAGAAAATGCAGGAATTCCAACCAGAACTAAAAAGACTCCAGGAACGATATAAAAACGATAAAAACAAACTCAGCCAAGAAACAATGGCATTGTATAAAAAACACGATATCAACCCTATCCCTGTTGGAGGCTGTTTACCTATTTTCCTACAACTTCCTATATTCTTTGGTCTATACCAAGCCCTTTACTATTCTGTTCACTTACGACAAGCACCATTCTTATGGATTGCTGACTTATCTCAACCTGACAAACTCTTCCAATTTTCTCAACCTGTTATTTTCTTAGGCGATTACTTCAACTTACTTCCCATTGTAATGACGATTGTTTGGGTCGTTCAACAAAAACTTGCCCCCAAACCAGACGATCCTCAAATGCAACAACAGCAAAAAATGTTTACCATCATGTCGATTGTATTTGGATTCATGTTCTACAATGTTGCCTCAGGTCTTGTATTATATTGGATGATTATGAACTTATTGAGTATCATAGAACAAATAGTAATTAGACGCCAACTTGCTCGTATATAACTTTTCTAAAAAGAGAGTGTACAGAATCCATCACGTACACTCTCTTTTGATTTAGCCAGTGCAAAAGATCATAACTAATGAGACAATCTTTTGTTTTTATCAAGTTCAAAAGATCATTGTCTACATAGAAAATCAGAGTAGGTAGATTTGCAATAGCTACCTACTTTTTTTACCGTGTAAAAAAGTTCAACAATGCAATATATAAAATTGTTTTTTGTTGACCAGCATCATAATATGTATAAGCAACAAGTGGCGAATTATTTCGTGCAAAAGCAATTCGTCGTCCTCGTCCAAAATGAATAGGAAACTGATTCATATCTAAAGAAATTGTTTCATACATTGTAGGTTGTTTAGGGTTAGAAAATGTTACAAAATTAAATGTTTGACCTGAAGTAGAATGTTCGATTTGTTTAAAAAAATGAAGAGTTCCCTCTAAATTTTCTCCTTTTGATCCTTTCCATGTTGCCCATGTTGCTCCTAAATAATCATGTTGCGGTTCTTTTTCTTGATTTTGTATTGTAGGATTATTTGGTAAAATTGGGCCGTATCCTTCTAATGTATATAAATATAAATACATCTCTTGTGCAGCAGATTGTTCATTAATATTTTTCAATTCATAAATCAAAGCTTTTGTACCAGTTTGATTCCATTCTGGCAACTTAAAAATCCCCTGTGCCAATTCCTTAGATTCTATGATTGTTTTATAATCTTCACTTAAATGTAAAATATGCAAACTTGCACCATTATAAGTATTTCCACTTAAAAGAATCTTATTTTTATAAGGACGAAAATAAAATACAGAAGAAATATTCTTAGATTGAATTTGCCAACTTTCCTTAATTTTTCTTGGAATTTCTTGCGTCAATCTTGCAATATGAATTTGACTTCCTACTATATAACTAACATGATCTTGATCTATCCAACTAGGATGCGTAATATTTTCTTGCTCTTTTAACAAAGGATGCATGAGAATCGTACCTTTTGTATTTGTTTCTACCTGCCCCCAATACAATTGAAAATTTGCATTGATAGCACAAAATTCATTCATGGGCGACCAACAAAATGAATGAAATAACTTACTTGCTTTATATGTTTCTTGCAAATCATATTCTGTATAAGGAATATCTTGAAAATAAAATAACCTCAAAGCATATGCTGTGCGTCTGTCTACTGGTTTATATTGAACTGCTAACCATTTTCCATCAAAAGACCATTGAGGCATAGAAACACCACGATGTGGAAAATCAAGGTTCTGAAAATATTCTATCCTAGGTTGTGAAAAACCATGAGATAAACTTTGAACATCTAAAGCGTCCTGCGGAATCGTTACATCAGAATTTGGTTGCACTGTTTCCATATCTTCCCATTGTACATGTTCTAACAATCCTTGTGCCTGTAACACAATGTAGCAATACAAAATAATACAAATCCACTTCATAACATACTCTTTCTAAATAAAATAAATACAAAGCCACTTCTCACATATTATTCTTTCTAAATATAATAAAAAAGCGTGTCAAAAAACACGCTCTTTCATAAAAAACAAGCTATTTTTTCTCTCGTTTCCATTCAGAATTTTGTACAACAACAGAAGCACAAAGATCTCCCATAACATTGAGAACTGTGCGACACATGTCCAAAACTCTATCGACTCCGATAATAAGTGCAATTCCCTCTATAGGGACATTTACAGATTTTAAAACCATGGTAAGAATAATAATACCCACACCAGGAACACCAGCAGTACCAATAGAAGCAAGAGTTGCTGTAAGAATAATCGTCAATTGACCCCAAATATCTAATGGTATATTATACACTTGGGCAATAAAAATCGTAGCAACACCTTGGTATAAACCAGTTCCATCCATATTAATCGTGGCACCTAGTGGAATCACAAAACTAGAAATAGTAGGCGTAACATTAAATTCTTTTTCTACACAATTCATAGAAACAGGAATCGTAGCACAACTACTACTTGTAGAAAAAGAAATTAAAATAACAGACTTTATTTTTTTCAAAAATGTAATAATCGATATTCGAGCTACTAGCCATAAAACAGAGCCATAAACAATAACCATATGCAATACTAGCCCAGAAAGTACAACTAACATATACACAAACAACGACTGTAAAATAGAAAATCCAACTTGAGAAACAATTTTTGCCATTAAAGCAAAAACACCCCAAGGAGCTAACTTCATAACCCAAGTAACAAAAATCATCATCGTATCATTGAGGCCCTCAATTCCTTTTTCTAAAATTTCACGCTTATCTTGCTGAATATGTGCTAAAAGAAGACCAAACATAATAGATAAAAAAATAACTTGCAACATATCATCATTAACAAGCGGTTGAAAAGGATTTTTAGGAACAATATTCACTAAAGTTTGACTAATTGAAAAAGAATCTTCCATAGAAACTTGACATTCTTCTTCAATCCTCTTACTATACTTTTCAAGAAAAACTTTTTTTTCTTCCTCAGATAAATTTTGCTCCTCAATCAAAGCTGTACCAATTGTCATTGCTAACTGAGATTCTTGTGTTTGCGTTGTCTTTGTTTCCACTTCTTGTTGGTATTTTAATACATATTCTTCTTTTGTCTCTTTCGACATATATGTACCAGGCTTAATTACATTGGCAACTACAACACCAATTGTAATGGCAAGCAATGTAGTACCCATATAATATACTATCGTTTTACCACCAATGCGACCAATCTTCTTGACATCACCTAAATTGACAATTCCTAAACATAACGAAGCAAAAACAAGAGGAATTACTAATAATTGAATCAATCTTAGAAAAATATCACCTACGGGAGCGACATACATAGTATATGTTGATCCAAACAAAAGACCAAACAAAACACCAGCTACAAGCCCTACAAAAACACGACTATATACTTCCTTGTAAATAATAAATAAAATAGAAGAGATAAAAAACAATAAAAAAGTGCTTCCAATTCCTAATACAGCATTCCATACAGTAGACTCTACAAGCCTAGGTAAAGTTTGCGGATAAAAAAATAAAAGCAAACCATACACTATTCCCATAAATAAGGCAACAAAAAAGGAAATAGATAAAATCTTTTTTTTAGATAATATATTCATAAGATACCTTTAATCCCCGATGTATCTTGTCACTCCAATACATCCCTTGAATTCTAGATATATCTTGCTAACAACTCCAATACATCCCTTGAATTCTAGATATATCTTGCTAACAACTCCAATACATCTAATAATAAAACAATATATTGAAAAAATTTTGTTGCCTATTATATCATGCAATATATTCAAATGATAGGAATAATAAAAAATTTAATTCCTTATTCCATATTGCATTTGGAATTGTTTTTTTTTCTGATGTGCTTATTACCTAGTTCTAGAGCATCTTTCTTCCTAGAAAATTTTTCCCCCTAGAAAAAAATTTTCTACCCCTGAGCAACATTTCCTATCCATAGCAAACCACAGAAAAAGAAAACACAAAAAAACAAACCACAGAACACACGGAAATAGATAATAAAGATACAGACAATAAAGAAAATAAATAAATAAAAGTAAAAATTAGAAAAACAAAGAAAATAGACAACAATGAAACAGAAACACAAATTTACGATTTCATTCCCATTATATAAAAACGAACTATAAAAAAAGTAGTTATCAAAAAAACAACCAGTAAAAAAGTAGCAAAATCAAAAATAACTACCATCAAGAAAGCAACAACATAAAAAGTGACTAAAACTAAAAAAACTACTACTAAAAAGATACAAGGAATTGATTGTATCTTTATTGCTTATCTTTATTGCTCTGGGGAGTGGAATTTGCTCTGGGGAGATTTGCTCTGGGGAGATTTGCTCTGAGGAGTGGAAATTTGCTCTGGGGAGGAGATTTGCTCTGAGGAGTGGAAATTTGCTCTGGGGCAGTGTCAGTTGCTCTGGGGAGGTGATTTGCTCTGGGGAGGAGATTTGCTCTGAGGAGTGGAAATTTGCTCTGGGGCAGTGTCAGTTGCTCTGGGGAGGAAATTTGCTCTGGGGCAGTGTCAGTTGCTCTGGGGAGGAGATTTGCTCTGGGGAGTGGAAGTTGCTCTGGGGCA
>JAGOMP010000018.1 GCA_017993505.1 Planctomycetota bacterium | reverse complement strand
TACTTAACTTACAAACAAAGATTGCTTCTCTCACATTCTTAGATCCTGCGTGTGGTTCTGGTAATTTTCTCACACAAACGTATATTTCCTTACGAAAATTAGAAAATCTCATCTTAGAATCTATCCATTGCATTGATAAAGAAACAAACCACACAACGCCCAATTTAAAAATCAAAGTAGAAATTGAAAATTTCCATGGAATTGAAATTAATGATTTTGCAGTCACTGTAGCAAAAACTGCATTATGGATTGCTGAACTTCAAATGATGCAAAAAACAGAATCTATCATGGAACGAAAGATTACATTCTTTCCTTTAAAAACAAATGCGTACATCCACGAAGAAAACGCCTTGCAAATCGATTGGCAAGACATCGTTCCAAAAGATAAATTAAATTACATCATTGGAAATCCACCCTTCCTAGGTGTAAGGTTTATGACAAAACAACAAAAACAAGATCGATCTTTATTCACTACAAATAAAAAATTAGATTATGTAGCATGTTGGTATTACAAAGCAGCAGAATATATCCAGAACACAGAAATTCAAGTTGCCTTTGTATCTACAAATTCTATTGTACAAGGAGAGCAAGTCGGACCTCTATGGACAGACATGATAGAAAAATACAATATACACATTGATTTTTGTCATAGAAGTTTTCCATGGGACCAAGAATCAGAAGAAACTATTGCATATAGAGAAAGACAATTAGAATTATCATTCACTAGAAAACAAGGTGCACAAAAACAAGGAAGACAACAAAAAAAAGAAAAAAAACAAAAACAAGAACGAATAAAAAAAGCAACTGTTACATGTGTGATCATTGGATTTTCTCAAACAAAGAATGACAAAGAAAAAAATATATTCACATACATAAAAAAACCTATTCACAATCTAGAAAACAACAAAAAATACGAAACTATCATCACAAAAAAAATTGCAAACAACATCAATCCTTATTTAGTAGATGCACCTAACATCATAGTAAAAAGTCGAACTACCCCACTTTGTGATGTGCCTAGAATGATGAAAGGTAATCAACCTACAGATGGTGGTCATTTGATCATTGAAGAAAAGGATTATGAAGAATTTATAAAAAAAGAACCAAAAGCAAAAAAATACATTCGAAAACTCGTTGGATCAGAAGAATTCATTCACAATAAAAATCGATATGCATTATGGTTAGTGGATGCCACACCACAAGAAATTCAATCTATGCCATTAGTGTATGATCGTGTTCAAAAAGTACGAGCAACACGTTTAAACAGCGTAGATCCAGGGGCAAGAAGATTAGCAACAACGCCTTCGTTATTTCGTGAACAAAATAATCCAAAACAAGCAATGGTCATTCCATCAATATCCTCTAATAAAAGAGAATATATTCCTATAGATTTTATACCACATACAACCATTGCAACAAACTTACTTCAGTGTATTCCAAATTGTCCTTTATATATATTTGCTATCTTAAATTCCCAAATTCACAATGCCTGGATGCGAGTCGTTGCAGGACGTTTTGGAATGGGATACATATATTCTGTTTTTGTTGTTTATAATAATTTTCCATTTCCTGAACTTACAGAAACACAAAAACAAAAACTTAACGAACTTGGACAAAATATTTTAGATACACGGGCAAAGTATCCTGATTCCACCCTTGCGACTCTCTACGATCCCAATACCATGCCACTTCCTTTACTAAAAGCTCATCAAAAACTAGACAAAGAAGTTGCAAAAATCTATAACAAAAACTGGGATTTGAACAACGAAGCACAAATCGTCTCTGACCTCATGCAAATGTACCAACAACTCCTAACCACGGACAATAAAAATACAGAAACCACAGAAACAGAAGATGAGGAAATAGAAGATGAGGAAATAGAAGATGAGGAAACCACGGAAGATGATGAGACCACGGAAACCACGAACAATAAGAATATAGAAACCACAGAAACCACAGAAAACACAGAATTAGAATATATGGACAATATGGAAATCACGGACAAGAAACAAAGCAAAAAGACAAAAACTAGAAAAAGCAAAAAACAAACCACAGAACACACAGAAACAGAAAATATAGAAACAGAAAATATAGAAAACAACAACACGGACAATAAAGAAAATAAACAGACAAAAGTAAAAACTAAAAAAACAAAGAAAAATGACAACAACGAAACTGACGACAAAGATATTGAAACAGAACAATCACAGAAAAAAGAAAAACAAACTAAAACTAGAGAAACAAAGAAAACAAAAGATAATGAAACAAAAGTAAAAGAAACAAAAGAAAATAGCAACACAAAAGTAAAAACTAAAAAAACAAAGAAAACAGACAATAACGAAACTGAAACAGAAATCTACGCATCGAGTCCTATTGCATCAAAACGAACTATAAAAAAAATAGCAACAAAAGCCACTAAAGCAACTATCAAATCAACAACTAATAAAAAAGTAGCAAAATCTAAAGCAACAATAAAAGCAACGAAAACAACAACATCAAAAACAAAGAAAGCTATTACTCAAAAAACAATGAAAATTAAAAAAGTAGTTGAGGAAATGTTAAAAAATTTAGACGCTTCCTCAGAGTAAGAAACAGATACTCTCCCAGAGTAACAAACGCTTCGTACAAAAAAAAATGCACCTTTAAAAAGGTACATTTTTTTAAAATAAGTTTAATTTTTGATAATTTTCTATTTTCTTTTTTAAGTATTCTAATGTTTCATGAAAAATTTGACGAACTCGTTCTTTGGACATGTTGATTTCTTTTGCAATGTCTTTTAAAGGACGAGGCGACTCGCCATATAATCCAAATCGTTTGATGATAATTTGTTGTTTTTTGTATTCTAATGTTTGAAGAACTTTATCCAGTTCTATAAGAACCTCACTATTGTCTTCATCTTTATTTTTTTGTATGCTTGGCAAATCTTCTGTTTCATAGATTTGATCAATGCTTTGAACTCTTTGAATTCTTCGAGTACTTTTATAGTTATTGAGTTTGATTTTATAATATGTGTCTGGTGAATCTTTTTGTAAAGCTTTCATAATTTCTTCTACTGTAGGTGCTATTCCATGTTTCTGTGTGAGTTGATTAGAAATTTTTTCTGCTTTACTTAAAATGCTATGCATGTATGTTGGAATTCGAATAATTTTACTGTCTTCTGTTAAAGCACGAATAATAGCTTGACGAATCCAATATGTTGCATATGTTCCAAATTTATTTTTTTTTGTACCATCATAACGATCCACAGCTGTGATAAGGCCTAAATTCCCTTCTGCAATAAGATCAGAAAAAGGAAGTCCACATTTTACATATTGTTTAGCAACATTGACAACAAGCCGTAAATTAGATTCTATCATTTTTCTTCGTGCATATATATTGCCGTTTTGTATTTGTATGGCTAAGTCTTTTTCTTCTTCTGGGGTGAGTCTTGGTATTTTGTTAATTTCACATAGATAGGCTTCAAGGAACTTTTCTGAAGAAATAACATACCCCCTTTATATATGAATTGTATTAGTGTGTAGCATACAAATCCATCATATTACAAGTTTATTTTTTATTTTTTTGAAAATATTTCTGCAAAGTTTGTTGTATTGTTTCTTTTTCTATTTTTTTTAACAGTTGTTCTTGTAATTTTACTTGAGATGATTGGCTTTGTGTTTTTTCAAGCATTTGGATAAATTTTAATAAAGATTGTATTTGTTTTTTTTGTTTATGCCTTTCTAAAGATTGGTCATATTCTTTTTGTTGTTCTTGTATTTTCTCATCAATACTGGTAAGAAAAAAAATTTGATATTTTTTTAGCCATTGAATATTTTGATATGCTTTTTCCCATTGGTGATGTTCCATTTGTATTTGTACTAAATGAATTCGTTGTTTGCCATAGAGTTGAAAATAGAAAAAGCTTGCAAAAAAAATAAGAGTTAACCATATAAATATTTGGATTCGAATTCGTTTTTTATGATGTTTAATTATTTTTTTGAATATATTTGGAAAATTTCGTTGTACTTTTTTTTTCTTTGGCTCATGTTTATGTTTTTTTTCATGGCTCAAATCTACAATTTTTTTATAACATTGCTTTTCCAATTCGATATTTTTTATATTGTGGTAAAATTGTGCTAAAGCCTCGTATTCTTGTATGGCACCTTGAACATTTTTTTGTTGTAAATAAACTTCAATTAGATTTTTTCGACACTCGATTAAACTGTTGTCGAATTGAAGGAGAAAATGACATACGTTTTGTAATTGTTCAAAGTTCTGTTCTTCTTTTAATTGTGGCAAAATATCCATGCCCAATTTTTTTGCCTGATGTATATCATTTTGTTTAACATAAATGTCTAAAACACCTAATTTGGCAGGTAAAAAATTGGGAACATATTCTAGAGCACATTCATAGTATCCCTTAGCTTTATCTAATCTTTCCCGTTGTAAATACACATCGCCTAAACGAACTAAATATTCTGCACCTTGTTCTACTTTTTTGGGTGAAGTAGCAGTTTTTATTATCAATTTCATTAAATCTTGGTTATCTGGATTGATGTTTTCTGCATCTTTGATAATCTGTTCTGTCATTTTTGTTAAACATCCCACAGATAGAAATTGTTGTTGTGCATTATCAATTAATGCTAAGCTTACTTCGTATAATAATTCTTTTTGTATGGCAATGAGACAAAACATAGCATGCAAAGGTGATAGAGATGATAAAAGATTGATCCAAGTAGAAAATCGAAAAGAAGAAAGGAGTAAAAATTGGACTTGTTTTGCATTCAATTCACTCCATTTTTCCATATTTGCTAAAGAAATGACATTGGGAATATAAGCAGTATAACGTTCCCAAGTAGTATTTATTAAAAGATTGTCTAAATCTGATTTTTCTGGTAATGTAAAAAACGCTCTCGATTGAATGGGAGGGAAAGAAATAGCATCTCTATATACCATTTTTTCACAATTTTTTGGCTCTATGGAGGATAAAAGTTCGCATGCTTCTTGTTCTTGAGCAATAAAGCGTTGTTGTTGATTTTTTTCTTGCAATGTAATAGCAACGCCAGATCGTGTGTACAATAAACCAATGATGCGATTTTTTTGATGAATCATCACTCCACCAGAAAGATAAATCGATTTATATAATCGTACCACATTGCTTAACATTTTTAAAAATAATTGTCCTGATATAGGATACGTCAATGTTGTAGGATGAGGCAATATAGTAAATGTGTAGTTGGTATTAGAAGCTGAATAAATTTTCATGCGCTTAATTTCCCAATTTAAAGCCTCAGTTATTTTTCGTCGTATAGCTTGTTTATGTTGTTCTTGAATGGAAATGTTCTGTGAAATGTCATATTTTTGTACTAATGTTTCCCAAGAATTGTCTTTTGTTTTTAATTCAATGCAATTGTTAGAAAGAAAAAACAATAAGCTATTGTCTTTTGATTGAATGCACCAAATTCCACCTTCTTTTTGCATCATCATATATTCAATATGTTGCAACCATTGTTGAAAATCAAAATAAATAGAATCTCGTTCTAATTCTGTAATGAGTTCTTCGCATGAATCACAATATTGTTTTTTCGGTAAAAGGTGACTTAAACATAAGTTTTTTGTATTGCATCTAGGACAATCAAATACATTTTCAAGTTTATTATATTTTCCACAACGTGGACAACGCAATGATTCTATTTTATTGCGAATTTTTTCTAATTCTGCTAATAATTCTTCACAATTATCATATCGTTGGCTTGGTTCTTTTGCCAACATTTTTTTTATACATTTTGAAATTAAGGGAGATACATTGGGACATATTTCTTCTAAAGGACGAGGTGTTTCTAAAATATGCTTTTGTAAAATTTCAATTACCGTAGAACCAGTGAAAGGTGGATGACCAGCCAGTAAATGATAAAATGTGGCACCAATGGCGTAAATATCGATACGGGCATCTAACACTTTATTTTGGCATTGTTCAGGAGCCATATAAAAAGGAGTTCCCATAATTTTATTGGATTGTTCATTGTCGGCTTTTACGTCCACATTATATGCCAAACCAAAATCCATAATTTTAATATGACCTTGTTCATCTAAAATAATATTTCCTGGTTTTATATCTCGATGGATAATACCCTTTTGATGTGCATAAGAAAGCCCTTTCACAGCCTCAATTATATAATCCAATGCTTTATTTTGTTCAATGAAACCTTGTCTTCTAACAATTTCTTCTAATGTTTTTCCTGAAATGAGTTGTGTAACAATATAATAAATATTTTCTGAGGGGACTTGTTCAATATCATAGATTCTCATGATATTGGGATGTTCTAATTGAGCAATGGCTTTTGCTTCTCGGAAAAAATTTTGTAAATTTTCTTCCTCTGTATTTTGCAAAATTTTTAATGCAATAGACGTCTGAAAAACCTCACTGTATGCTTGGTACACTACTCCCATACCACCCTTGCCAATGAGCTTTTCAATATGATATTGTCCTAATTTTGTTCCAACAGGAAATTCAATAGACATGACAAAATCCTCGAGATGAACAAAGATGAACAAAAAATAATTTGCCTATAGAAATGAATTATATTATAATAGATTTTCAATATAAAAGCAACTATCAAAACAAAGTTTTTTTTAAGGTATAGAAATGCGTAATTATGAAATTTATAAAAAATATGATAATTATGAAGAATATAAATATAATATAAATCCATTAGCTCATAAACTAGCTCCTTATAAACCATTCATCATTTTCATTTCTTCCTTAATTTTCCTTTACATTGTATACTATATTTTCACACTTCCTACAGCAACTGGAAGATATACAGAGAAATTAAACTACCATTATAATCCTAGACAAAAAAACCTTACAAAGGAAGAACAAACATATCTAGCACCGAAGCTTAGGGTTACAGGATACAATAAGACATTTTGTCGTAATCTCACACTGTATCCACAGGCAGAATACACTATTGTAGCTCGTGTCATTTCTAAAGGAAAATATAATTGGGATTCTAGGTCTGTTTTTATTCCCTATGATTTAGGCTTAGCTTGGGGTTATGCAGGAGATCCATTTTATACAGATTTAGTACAATATTGGAATCGTTCTCGACGGTTAAATATAATGTCATGTTCAGACATTATTGACTCGAATGATCTACAATGTCATGTAGCCAATGTACACGTTATTCCTGCCACGACTAATCTTCGCAGATGCTTGGGGTCTTTGAAAAAAGGTGATATTGTTTTACTACAAGGTTACTTAGTCAATGCTACTTGGGAAGATTTTTCATACAATTTTTACACAACTAACACAAGTTTAACTAGAACAGATCAAGGAGACGGTGCATGTGAAACTATGTATATTCAAAAAATTATGGTCAATCAAAAAATTTATCAATAAAACTATCATGATACATCTATGAAAACGAACGACTTGTTTTTTACTTGTCGTCAAATGCAACAACGACAAAACATGTATGTTTTTTGTCAACTTTTTCTTTTTCTTGCATGCTCCATTGTCTTTCTTTATATTTTTTCATTTCCATTGTATATGCAAGCCATCATTTTCACTATTTTTTTCGTATTATTTATCTACTATTGTAAAAAAAACGTATATTCTTTATATAAGATCGTCCAAAAATTAGAACAACAAGGAAGTTTTGAAGGTCGTTTATGGACTTGTTATTATATACAGAATAAACAAAGAAATGAATGGGAAGAGCTTATTTGGCAAGAAACAAAAGAACTTTTTGTAACAAAGAAATCAAAACTTTTATTCAAACAAAAATATAATTTGCTTTCTTATTATATATTTCTTTTCATCCTTATTTTTATGGGGGGAATTTACGCATTCCAAGGTACTTTGGTACGCACTCTTCGACCTCATTATGCTCCAACATTGCACGCTATTTCTGAATTATTTTTAGAATTTGACCAGCCAGAATTATCATCTAAAATGAAAACTTTGGCGTTTCAATGGGACGATGATTCTATTACAAATAAAACAATACAACAACAATTAAAAAATATATTAGAAAAAGCAAAAACAACGTTAAATTCTCAAAATTCCACTCACTCTATGCAAGTACAAGCAAATGAAGTGTTGCCACAAAAACAAAACATGGGAGAAAAATCTTTTTTAATAGATAAACAAGAAGCAAACATTGAATACGAACATACAGCAGAAATCCTCTCCAATCTTCAAACAATTCTAGAAAGTTTTCATCTATCAACAGAAAGCACACAAAATAGTTTTGCTACATCACAAATTACAGAAGCAAACAATAAGATGAAAAAAAAAGATTCTGTTTTTATAGAATATTTTACAAAAACAGAAGATTTTCAAAATAAAGAAAAAAATAAGGAGCAAATGATACAAAGCTGTCTCCCACGATTAGATTATTCTTTGGAATACTATGATATGATTCAAAAATATTTTCAAAAAAAATAAAAAATTTACTTGTTTTTTAAGAATATACGTATAAAAAATTAAAAAAATATATTGTATCAAAGAAAGTATTTTTGTTATTATATATTTTTTTTATATATTTCTTGATTTTTGCTATTATATATTTTATATTTCTTGCTTGTTAGAATGTTTCTACATCTGAAAAAAATCAGAAATAGCAAGATTTTATTTATTTAAATTTTACCTGAAGGAAACAAACATGAAACAATTTTTTATGTTATTTACCTTGTTATTGGTATCTGTTTCTTTAATGGCTGCAGAAAATGTAGATTTACGTTCTTCTCAAGACATCTTAGATCAAATGCAACAAGTCACCAAAGAACGCATGATGTCTACAGAAATGGCGTTACAAAGTGTTTTACAACTTGATGAAAGTACGACTTTAGAACTTGTTCGTCAAATTAATGACAGCCAAACAAGAAACACGTACTATCGTTATCAAATGTTGTATAAAAATATTCCTATTTGGGGAGAACAAGTTGTTTTTGCTCAAGATGAACAAGGCCAAGCACTTCGTTTTCATGGAACAGCAGTTCGTGGCATTGAACAAGATGTAGCAGATGTTACTCCAGCATTCAGTGCAGAAGAAGCTTTAGAATTTGTTAAAGCAACAAGTAATTGCGAAAAACATAGCAATTTAGTGTATGAATTAGAAACTAGCGAACTCGTTATTTTTGTTCATGAAGGCGTTGCAAAACTTGCTTATCACGTGACATTCTTTTCAGATTTACCAGAAGGTGGCCTACCTTATCGTCCAGTTGTCCTTTTAGATGCAAAAACACAAGAAGTTCTTTTCCAATATAATAACCTCCACCATGAATTAGTTGCCACAGGTCCTGGTGGTAATACAAAAACTGGTCTATATAATTATGGCGTAGATTATGGCAAATTAGATGTAAAATACAATGGAACTACTTCTACTATGGAAAATGCCAACGTCAAAACAATTGACCTTAAAAATGGTTCTTATGGTTCTACTCCTTTTTCCTTTTCTGGTACACACAATACACATAAAGAAGTCAATGGTGCATTCAGTCCTCTCAACGATGCTCATTATTTTGGAAATGTTGTATTTAATATGTACAAAGAATGGTACAATACAGCTCCTCTCACATTCAAACTTGTTATGAGAGTTCATTATAGCAAGAATTATGAAAATGCTTTTTGGAATGGTTCTAGCATGACATTTGGTGATGGAAAAGATCGTTTTTTTCCATTAGTATGTTTAGACGTTGCAGCACACGAAGTGAGCCATGGTTTCACATCTCAAAATTCTGGTCTTATTTATAACAATCAATCAGGTGGAATTAATGAAGCTTTTTCAGATATTGCTGGTGAAGCAGCTGAATATTATATGACAGGCACGAATGATTGGCAGATCGGTGCACATATTTTCAAAAGCACAGGAGCACTTCGTTATATGGACGATCCTACTAAAGATGGAAAATCTATTGGCAGTGCAAATGATTTTACAAGTGGAATGAATGTACATTATAGCAGTGGCGTTTACAATAAAGCTTTTTATGTACTTGCTCATCGTCCAGGTTGGAATACAAAGAAAGCTTTTGACGTATTTGTAAAAGCTAATCAAGTATATTGGACAGGTAGTACTAATTTTGTTTCTGGTGCCAAAGGCGTTGTAGATGCTGCTAAAGATTATGGATATAATACAGCAGATGTAGTTGCAGCCTTTGCAGCTGTTGATGTAAATATTTAATATTACAATTGTACATATTAAAAAATTGTTTTTCATAAAGGTAGATTTTGAGGTTTATAAACCTCAAAATCTACTATTTTTTATCTATTATTATTTTTACCAAAGAGGAGGAAACATCAATAGAGCGTGTGCCATATTAATTTTTTTAACTTTGACAGTTTTGATGCCAAGTTCTTTCATATAACCGTATACTAAAATCAAATTACCAACTTCTGTATTGGCATATTCTCCACCAATTTGCTGATCTGTTTTATTGCATTGTGCTTTTAAAGTAGCGAATAAAGAATCAATGTCATAGTTTTTACCTTTTTTAACTTGATTTCGTACGCTATAATAATGAACTCCGCCAATACCAATTACAGTTGCCTCTTTAATGGCTTCTTTAATTTCTGGTTCCACTTCTTTTGCTAAAGAAGCTACATATTCACATGCTTGTTCAGCTTCTTTTACTTGAACAGGGTTAGGAGTGCGGACTTCTGGACCATGACCTTGAATTTTTTCAATAATATAGCGAGCCATAGTAACAGAAGCAAAGTTACCGCTATATATATAAAACTTATCAGATTGATAAGAAATTTGCATGGAAGAACCACCAATATCCCAAACTATAAAATTTTTTCCACTTTCGCCTTGGGTGGCAGCTAAATATCCAAGGAGTGCTTCTTCTTCTTGGGTAATCAATTTTACCATGATTCCTAATTTATCATACACTTCTTCTAAATACTCTTCGCCATTTTTTGCAGTACGAAATACATCTGTACCTACGCCAGCAAATTGAACAGCTCCTTTTTTATGAGCTTTAATTGCTAAACTTGCTAAAGTACCTAAACCTTTTCGTAAGATAGAATCACTCAATGTATTATCAGCTGACAATAATAAATCTTCTTTATAATCTACTTTAGCATCTTCTTCAAAAATAACATTGACTGTTTTTGTTTCTGTATCTACATCAGCCACAACTAGTTTAGTTGAGCCTGAGCCTATATCAAAACAAGCTCTTCGAACTACGTCTGCTGAAGAAAATGTAGAAATAAAAATAAGTGTCCATATAAAAATCCAACGATTCATACTTTCTCCTTTATACATAAAATAAGAGCAAAATGACCTACGCCTTTTTGTTCTACACGGTAAGAAAAAAATCGTTCATGATTACATTTTGTGCAAATATGAGCTGACTCTATATTTTCAGGCAAAATCCCTGCCAATACAAGTTGTTGCTCATTTGCTGTCCATAAATCAAAAAAGCAAGAATTTTGCTTTTGTAAAAAACATTTTTCTGCCCATGGCTTATCTTTTGCTTTTTCTATCACCTCTTCACCCACAACATAACAACATGGTCCAATTGCAGGTGACAATACAGCTTTTAAATCAAAAGCTTTAGATTGAAAACAATCTTGCATTTTTTTTACTAAACATATTGCCATTTCTGAAACAGTGCCACGCCAACCAGCATGAGCAATTCCAATAGCATTTTGAACAGGATCATAAATGCCAATCAAAGGGCAATCTGCTGATTGTGCCATGAGGGGGACTTGAATAAGATTTGTTACTAAGCCGTCTACTTCTTCAAATCGATGATTTGCAAATTTCCCTTTTTGAATAGATTTTTGAATGACTTGATCAATGCCATTCCCATGAACTTGAGATGGCAACGCAAGATATTGTGCAGAAATGCCAAGAATTTCACATATTTTTGTTCGATTTTGTATAGCAATTTCTAAATTTGGTTGACTCCGCATAGAAAAAAAAGCATTTTTTGCATTTCCACAACGACTTGTAACAGCATGTACAATGGCATGATGTTTTTGTAAAATTTCAAATTGGTAAAAATCAATATCATCTATAGTGTGACAAAGCATAAAAAATCCTTTAAAACAAATTTTTATTACAAGGATTATATATTATTTTCGTAACAAATACTAGTTAAAACATTTTACTTTTTTGTTTTTCATGCATTTTCTCAAAAAAAGCAAAAAGTATTTGATTTTTTCTTATATTCTGATAGAATTTAATTTTATAAGTAAAGATAATACACCACTGAGTATACCACTGAAAAATAATACACTACTGTGAGTGGTAGCATAAAATTTAGTGATGGGATAGAAATCAAGAGATTTCATATTTTAATTGCTCTTGCAAAAAAAGATACGCAAGAAAAAACATAGGAGAATTTTATTTTATGAAAGACAATATACATCCCAAATATGAAGAAGCAACTGTGACTTGTGGTTGTGGGGAAACTTTTAAAACACGTTCTACAAAAAAAGAAATCCAAGTAGAAATTTGTTCTCAATGCCACCCTTTTTATACTGGTAAACAAAAATTAATCGATACAGCAGGACGTGTAGAAAAGTTCCAAAAAAAATTCAACTGGGGTGCCAAAGCAAAACAAAAATAACTTATTTATTTGCTGAATTAAAAAAAATATCCTGTTAGCTTATGTTGACAGGATAAATTTGTATAAACTCATGAAAATATACTATATATTACATAATGTTCTTTTATAAACTCATGAAAATATACTACACATTATATAATGTTCTTTTGACAATGGAGAAAGGGACAAGGTTTTTTCCTTGTGGATGTAAATTATGGCAGACGCAATTTTAGAAGGTCTATTAAAAAAATTGTATGACATGGAAAAACGATACCAAGAACTCGATGAAGAGATTCAGAAACCAGAAGTCATGCAAAATAACGCAGTCTATAGCAAATACATGAAAGAACATGGCACGCTGGCACGTATTATTACTCCGTATCGTGAACTTAAAAAGTTACAAGAGGAGATGAAAGATGTAGAAGCCATGAAAGAGCAAGAGCAGGATATAGAGTTAAAAGAAATAGCAGCAGAAGAACTTGAAATCCTCATGGAAAAAGAAAAAGAAACATATGAACACCTTAAAGACCTACTCATACAAGACGATGAAATCAATCAAAAGAACGTCATTATTGAATTAAGAGCTGGCACAGGTGGCGAAGAAGCTTCTTTATTTGCACTTAACTTGTACGAAATGTATGTACACTATGCAGAACTCAAAAATTGGAAAGTAGAAGTCTTAGATAGCAGTCCTACTGATTTAGGTGGTCTCAAAGAAATTGTTTTCAGCATTAAAGGAAAAGAAGTTTACAAAAATATGAAGTATGAAAGCGGTGGACACCGAGTCCAACGAGTTCCTGCTACAGAAAACAGCGGTCGTATCCATACATCAGCTTGCACAGTTGTAGTATTGCCAGAAGCAGAAGAAGTGGAAATTGAAATTAACCCTAAAGACTTAAGAATTGATACACTTCGTGCTTCAGGACCAGGCGGTCAAAACGTTAATAAAACTAGCTCTGCTATACGAATTACGCACTTACCTACAGGAATTGTAGTAAATTGTCAAGACACACCTGAACAGTACAAAAATAAGATGAAAGCTATGCGAATTTTACGCACAAAACTATATCAAAAAGAACAACAAGAACTTCACGATAAACGAAACGAAATGCGCCGTTCTCAACAAGGTTCTGGTGATAGAAGTGATCGAATTCGTACTTACAATTATCCACAAAATAGAGTTACAGACCATAGAATCAATGTTAGTGTTTATAACTTACAAGCTGTTATGCAAGGTGATTTAGACGAATTCATTCTTGGATTACAAAGACAGGAGCGAGAACAACTCGTCGCAGCTCTACAAGAAGATTGATTTTTTTGTAGAGGATGCAATATATGTATGTAGTACATGTAATTTCCAAAAATGGCAAAACACTAATGCCAACAAAACGATTTCGCAAAGTGCGACACCTTTTAAATAAAGGATTGGCAAAAGTCATACGAATCAACCCCTTTACCATACAATTGTTATATGACATTATAGATTTTTAAAAATTCTATATAAAAAAAGTCAATACATATTAGAGAGTATTATGAAAATTCAAGCAGGAACAAAAATTCAAGAAAAATATGTAATTGAACATTTATTGGGCGAAGGGAGTAGTAGCTTTGTGTACAAAGCACATGACTTTGATTTAAATAAAGAAATGGCTTTAAAATTTTTACGCCCTGAATTAGCAAGTTTACCGCCTTTTCGTAGTCGTTTTTTACGAGAAGCAAAACTTATGGCACAATTAAAACATCCTAATATTGTTGCTATACGAGCTATTTCAGAATGGAATAAAATTTTATTCTTAGCTATGGATTATCACGGAAATCTTACCTTAAAAGATCTATTGGCAGCACGAAAACTACAAAAAATTGAAATCCAACGACTTTCTTATCAACTTTTAAATGCACTCCATGAATCTCATAAATTAGGTCTTGTCCATGGTGATATAAAACCAGCAAATATTATGATTCATGGCGAAAAAGAAAATATTTCTCTCACACTCATAGATTTTGGACTTGGTACATTACAAAATAATGAGATAACAAAAAAACAAGGTAAAGTATCAGGCACACCTTATTATATGGCACCAGAACAAATTTTAGGCACACCTAGCAACCCTTTAACAGATTTATATTCCTCTGCAGTCTGTATTTATCAAATGATTACGTCTCGTTTACCATTTCATGAAAAACAAACACAAAGTTTTTTATCTTGTGTGTTGCAAGAAGAAATTCCCTTTGCTTCTCATTTTCGAAAAGTTCCTTTACGCATGGACAAAGTTTTAGCAAAGGCACTGTCCATTGCTTCAGAAGATAGATACCAATCAGCTGGCGAATTTCAAAAAGCACTAGAAACAGCTTGGAAAAGCAAAATGTATCGAGGCTTTTTACCATGGATTATTCTAATTTTATGCATTGTTGGTAGCTATTTTCTATATACAAATTATTTCAGTTGTCCTGTGGCAGATAAATGGTACGAACAAGCAGAACAATATTTGGAAAATAAACAATTCTTAGATGCAAAACATTTAGCAGAAAAAACCATTTCCTATTATCCAGCCCCACCAGAAAGAAAATGGTTCGTGCGACTTTTTTTAGCAAAAAAAGCAAAACAAGAATACAACAAAGCATGTAGTATTTTTTGGCAAGCATTGTGGCTAGAAACACAAGAATTATTAGAAAAAAAAGATTGGGATAATATATATCGTATAATGAAAGAATATAAAGATAGCAAAAATTTTGCAATACAAACAATTTTTGAAACATTATGTTTATATCTTTATATTCACTTGCAAACAGGGAATATAGTTTATCAAGAAAAATTAGAAGAGCAACTCACGTTGTATATACAAGATAAAGATTTACAATATAAGCAAAAAAATTATAAAAAAATGTTACAAGCCATTGAGCAGTTAGAAATATTATTGCAAGAAAAAAAATATATTGCTGCCTTAGATTATTGGATGGCTCGAAAATCTTTATTTTCAGATACCATATATTACCAGTGGTATCAAAAAATCCTAGAAAAATCTAAAGAAAAAAATTAATTCCATATACTTTTGAAAATTCATTTTAATATATAAAGAAAGAGAAGTATAGAATTACCTATACTTCTCTTTTTTTAAAAAAGAAACATTTTATCTGATTTTTTCAGAAACATTCTAGTTTATTTATAGTCATTATAAAAATAACTATCTAGAGTATAAATTACTGTAACATCATCTACAGCAGGACTATTAAAAATAGCCTTAGAATTTTTTAATGCAGGAAATACTAAAGCATATACAAAACGATAATCATTGGAAGCATCTATTATATACGGTTCTCCAGTAGGTGTTACAGTTTCTGTACTTACTGTTAAATAAGTA
The DNA here is from genome assembly GCA_017993505.1 of Planctomycetota bacterium. Lineage (GTDB taxonomy): Bacteria > Planctomycetota > Uabimicrobiia > Uabimicrobiales > JABWCH01 > JAGOMP01. The sequence continues at coordinate 34,540 of JAGOMP010000018.1, read as the reverse complement.
AAATCAGTTGCTTGTTCTTCAGGTTCCTCTATCTTTTCCTTGAAATAAGTATTCATATGTAGAATTAACTCAGCAAGAGAATAGTATGTTTCTTTTGTTGAATAATAATTGTTATAATGCCACTTATCATCTTTTGTTACAGCCCACTCATTTGTAGACGAAGAATCTGGGTATGCATGATTTGATAACAAAGAATATTTGTCATAAGATTCTATGTTTCCTTTGTTCTTTGGAATTGCTAATATAGCTTCCTCATTTTCCTTTTGGGTGCATATTATTCCTGTTTTTAGACCCTTTTCTTTAGCGGAATTATTCTTGGGCATATATTTTAAGCATAGGACTTTTTGTATCTCTTTTAACTTTTCTAAATCGATGATGCCCAGACTATTTCCCCACCCATTTCCCTGCCCATTTTCCAAATCGTTTTCCTGAGTGTTTACCAGATTTTCAATATTCTTGATCATTTCTTCCAAATCGATTTTCTTATCTTTATATTTTGTAAAAACAGTAATTTCCGCTTGCCATTGATGTTTATCCATTTCTTTAAAAACATCATACTTTTTCTTTCCTATCCCCTCAGGTTTGAAATTTTTAGAAATCTCTCCTAAAAACTTTTGAAACAATCTTCGAATTTCTCGTTCTAAGTATTCTTTCCCATTAATGTTGATAGTTCGTTCTTGCATACTTGCTTGTTTTGGATCTCCAGGTTGAAGATCATAGACCATACGTGGCGTCCATGTAAAAGATGTAACACATCCATTTCTATTATGACCTTTGATTCTTCCTTGGAAAGCACCATAACAAAACAAAGCAAGGTCAGATTCATCATATGTATCATCATCATCTCCTGCACTACGTCTGAGAATTACATCTTGCTTAAAGTCCATAAATTCAATTTTGGGAAATCTCATAGGAAGATAATCTGCATGAGCAATAGATATAGTATTTGTATCAGGTTTTTTTATTCTAAAATCATCGATTGTAAAGGTCTTTGTAGGTTTATATATTCCACCAATGCAAAAATTATTTTGCTGTACATTAGATATAGGAGTGAGAATAATACTAGGAGGAGTACTAGAAGAACCGCCTGTAGAATTGCCTGTAGAATTGCCTGTAGAATTGTCTGTAGAACCGCCTGTAGAATTGCTTGGAGAACCGCCTGGGAATATCTCTGTTTGATTGAATTCTACAGGTGAAAAACCAACAACATAGCTATCATTCTCTTCTGGCAATATCAAATCATCTCTCACTTTATGTCTATCTTTGTTTTTTTCATATTTATATTGTTTAGTTTCTACGCTATAGGTGGGATCTCCATAAAAATCACCACAAAGTACCATAGATACATCCGTGTCGTCTGAAAAATCATTTAAGAAAATTCCTTGATGAAATCGCACTGTGAGATGATACCAATTGTTTGTATGAATGCCCAAATTATAATTTGACTTTAAGTACATTTCTCTACAAGTTTCTTTAGGAAAACTAAAAGGTGGTGTGATCTTATCCTCTGACATCATCTCTTTAAGAAATTCTTCATCGATTTCACCGTACACTCTATTATGAAATCGTATGTTAATATTTCGTAAAAAAAGATCATGGTTATTTTTGCTTTTATCATCTTTAGGACCTGTGACTTGGAATTGAATTTCTCGTAGAATGCCACCATTTCTATAAGTCTGGTTAGAGAAAAATACAGTATGCCAAGTATTGTCAAGTTGGCACCAATCATTGGAAATTTTAAACCAAAATAATATTAGCCCTTCTTCTGATATATTTGGAAAATTATTTGTATTAATCTCGCAACACAGTGTATCTATAGAAGGTGAAAATACATATCCATCCGAATGTACAGAACTTGGGTTAGAATTATTGTCTACTATTCCTGTTATATCTGGATTTGGGTATGCTAAATTTTGAGAAACATCCTCCATGATAGGATTGGAACGATCAGAAAAGTCTAATTGAAAACAATAATCAGGATCATTGCTATTTTCATTTTCTAAACCAGTTTCCATGTTGTAGTCTAAGGGAACAAGATGGCCAAATAATTTACTGGACTTTGTCCATAAATCTTTAGGCAATGGGTAATTTTGAAATAAATTATTTCCAGAAGAAAAACTATAAAACCCTAGTCCATTTGGGGATTGGTTTATATCATCTTTAGCTTTTCTAAATAATATTTTTTGTGCTGTATCTACTGTTCTTGCTTCTAGATTATTGGTATTGTATACAAGAAAAGCTTTGGCATCGTTGTCAGGTAATTCTGTATAGCTTGTAATTAGTGGAGTATTCACAAAAAAACCATCAGGACCACCTTCAAAATCATACTGGCTAGTATGGTAGATAAAATCATAAATTGTGGCTATGGAATATGATTTATGTTCTGAAATAATATTCCCTTGCGGATCCCATAATTGTCCTAATGACGTAATTTCAAAAGAACCTAAAGGGAAAAAACAAAATTCTGTGCTATATGTTTTTAATTCTGTTTTATTTATAGATTGGTATAGGCAAGCATCTGGATTGCTTTTTTTTAGATGGACATTGGGATCAAAATTTACCTTTACCATTGCAGCTTTTATATTGGCTGATTCTCCTGATCCAAACAATCCTCCAGTTGTTTGACTGTCTAAAAATGAATAAAATGTTTGCCAAGTATTAAAAACATATCCTTTTTTTCGAAAGTCAAGGATAAGAGCTGCTAAATTCCTTACTTCAGATGGTGGCAAGTAAATATTATTTTTTGTTTCAAGGTGTGTTAATACTGCCATGAGTACAGGATAGGAAGCAGTGTTGATGTTAATGGGACAACGATATTCTACACGATAATGTCCCTCGCTATCATCTAGGGGAGCAATGTTTCGATAAAGGGGAGAATGATTCATTTCTTCCCAAGAAGGATATACAGTTACATAGTCCCATACATAATTTAAATCTTCTAATGTAATTGTAACTTTTCCATGAGAAGTATCATATTCTCCTAAAAGATCATACTTGCTAGTAAAACCACCTCTTGTATTTCGTTTTTTAATAATTGCTTCACCAGCACCTTGTAAAGGACCTTTTCCATTAGAATATTTTCCATTACATATTTTTAATTTGCCAATTTCTTCACTTAATGTATCAAGCATCTGTCCTACAATATGATTGGAAACATTGTCATATAAAGTATATGAAGCACTCAACCCTGCAGCTTTATTTATTTGATTTTGACTAGCATGGGTATTTAAAGGAAATTGCGAAGTTGTGTCTAAAATTTTCAATGTATATGTATGAAAACTGCTTTGATTCACAAGTCCAGAAATTTGATTTAAAGTCCTAGATCCACCAGCAATATTTTGGGCTTGGTTCTTTGAAGTGTTAGAACCGTCTTTACCTTCACCTTCATTATCGTTTTGTTCTTGATCGCTTGATTCTTGCATTGTTACTCTTCTACTCCATGGATAGGAAGGTTGAATACGCGTTTCTTCCTTTGTAATATCCTCTAAAGTATAACCAGCACCAGAATCATCAAAATCATCCCCCAAATTCATATTATGATCTTCTTCTAAAGTTTTACCCGAAGGATTTAATGAATACCACCAATTGTCTCTGCCTATATTTGCAATAGCATACTTAAAAGTTTCTTTTAACTGAGAAATTGCAAAATTAATGCCTGCATCTGCTAAAAGTTTTGATTCAACTATATTATTGCAAGTAGTACTTATTTTAAAATCTAAAGTACTTGTCATTACAAAAGTAGTTGCTATCAACGATAACATCATGACTGTAAATAAAACAAGGAATAATGCATTCCCTTTTCTAGTTTGATTTGTCCCCCTCATATATTACCTCCTTAATATATGTACTATATTTACATATAAATGATATTACTTTGTAATTAATGTACAGAAATACAAAATAAAAATCAAGATAAAATCAGGTTCTTTATAATATACGAAAAATTTTGCTAGACAAATAAAGAGTTTTAAGACATAATAAAAGAAAAAAATTTTTTTGTGAGTTTGGATTGTGAAAAAAAATTATATTGCTAAATATGTCTGGAAAGATATTTGGTATCGAGGCAATCGTCCTTTTACACTCATCAATTTAATTGCAGTAGGAATTGCAACTGCTGTTTTTGTGATTTTAGCTGGTAGTTTTATGGCATTTGAAAAAAACACAGATGCTATGATGGACAGCCTTGGTTTAAGCATTGAAATTAGTTCTAAAGAAGAACAAGCAATGCCAGACAACATACGAGAAGAATTGCATCACTTAGAAAATATTTCCTCTTTGCATTGGTGGACTCCGACTTCGCTTTTATTTTACGATAAAGATGGAACATTGCGAGCTGGCCTTGCTGGACGCACCGTGGAGTTAGCAGATCCATTAGTGTTGTCTCTTCGTGACATACGTTCGCAAGAACCGATTCGCTTTTTACCAAAAGAAAAAATGAAGGATGCTTGGTATGATGAATTGGGAATTATTGTACCTCTTTTAATTTTAAAACAATTGTCGTATTTACCAGCATCTGCCGATGCTACAAAGCCTGAAACTTGGAAAGATGAAAAATTTCCCACGCACCTTAGAATGCGTTTAAGAACATCAGATGTGGAACTGCCTATTATTGGTGTGGCTGCAGAAACAGAAAATGGAAATTATTTAATGACAAAAGATTGTTATACAATCTTTGCTTTGGCTTGGCACGAAATTTGGAAAACAAATCTTTTGGATAGAAAAGGCAATCCTATTTTCCCCAATGTAACTCAAATTAAAATTGCACACACAGTTCCAAAAATGAAGGATACGCACGCCACAGCCTATGCACAAACTCGGGAAGACATTATACCTATTATACATCATGTTCGCAGTATGGGACTCAGAGCAACGAGTGGTTTAGAAGATTATATTGATGACTATGAACAACAAGAAACATTTTTCATTGCAGCTGCAGGTGGTATTTGTTGTATTATGTTCTTTTTTTCTGGTGTTATTTTATTTTCTACCTTTCAATCTTTGATATTACGAAAATTAAAAGAAATTGGGATTTTAAAAGCATGTGGTGCATCAAAATTTCTTATATATCAAATTTTTTCATTAGAGGCAATTTTAGTGAGCACATTATCTAGCCTAATTGGAGTAGGGCTAGGTACACTTTTTGGCTTTAAAATGGATTCTTGGCTTCAAGAATATCTTCAATTGCCAGAATCCACTTGGTTTTTAATGCCCACATACTTTATAGTAGCAGTGTTTTTAGGTGGCATCTGTTTTTGTTTATGCGTAACATTTTTCCCCATCCGCATGGCTGTCCGAGTGGATCCAGATGTTGTCATACGAAGTTAAGAAAGGAATCCGATGAAAATCAACTACATGATAAAATATAGTTGGAAATCGTTAATATATAAACAAGATAGACTTTTTACACTTCTTAATATTATAGCTGTTACAGCCACTATGACTGTTCTTGTAGGTCTAAGCGGACTTCTTGTTTCTTTTCAAGTTTATACAGAATCTGTATTACAAAAATTACCTCTTTGCATTGAAATTTTTAAATCTAAAGATTCTCTTGTGCAAGATTTGAAAGAAGTCGAACCGCAATTAAATGCATTGGTAGGATTTGACGCATTATATAAAATAGTACCCACAAATTTAACATTCCTCAATACAAATAAAATACCATACAACATCAGGGGCTGCACACTTTCACCACATGAAAATTTTATTATTAAAGATATATTTGATATACCTGTACAATTTCAAAGCAAGGAAAAATTAGAACAACCTTTTGATGAAATTGGGCTCATTGTTAGTTTTGATTTTCTGAAAAAACTAAATTATTTACCTGAAGAAGCGTATTTCGAGAAAAAAGAAACTTGGAAATCAGAACAATTGCCTAAACAATTAAAAATTCTTGTAACAGAAACAAATACTAGTGGAAATATAACTTCCATTCCTTTACCTATCCCTATTCTTGCAATTGTTCCCAATTTACAACGTGCAGAATATATGATTACAGAGGATTTTTACAATTTGACTCTCCATTGGCAACATGAATTTCAATATATGTTACAAGATAGAAATAAAAAAAAGCTTGTAGAATTACAACCAGAAATTCGACAAGCATACTGGATTTTAACAGATGAAGAATGTTTTTGGCTAGAAGATCATCCAGATATTATAGCACTCTATCAACAATATGTTTCCGTAAAACTGAATATAGAATTTACAGAAACAGAAAGTGGCTATGAACAGCGCCTCACTGTGAATCCTCTATCAGAAGGCATGAAACTTACTCTTGATCAACTCAATACTTTATATCAAAGCTTACAACAAAATAAAGAATTAGAAAATTTAGGCATGTATAAAACAAAAACGAAAGACATGTATGTCCGTTCATGGAGCGACTTTCTTCCTATACAACACCAGCATCAATATATCCAAGCAGCATTATACATGAAAGAACGTCACCAAATTTTGTCTACTTTGGAAGAACTGCGGACTATGGGACTGTTTGCCTCTTCTATTTTGGAAAGATATATCAAAACATTTGAAAATCAAGAAAAATTTTTCAAAAATGCCTTAATTATTGTCTTTGGTCTTGTACTTTTTCTTTCTAGCACTGTTCTATTCAGTACCTTTTATAGTAGCCTGTTACGAAAAAAAAAGGAAATCGGAATTTTTAAAGCATATGGTGCTTCCAATTTTTTAGTTCTTATGCTTATGTATATACAGTCCACCATGCTTATTATTGTTGGATGTGGATTAGGTATTTATGTTGGGGAAAAAATAGGAAAATTTTTAAGCATATGGATTAATTCCTTTGCCTCTTTATCAGATACTGGATTGAAATTCATTTTACCACATGAATATTTACTAAACCTCATCATTCTGCTTGTCATAACTTGTTGGATAGCAGTTTTTATTCCCAGTCAAATTGCCATGTCCATTGACCCTGCAGAAGTCGTACGTTGATTTTATAAACAAAGGATTTTTTATGAAAAAACTTTTACTCATTGTAACATGTGTTCTTTTTACTACTCCTCTATTAGCACAACATAAAATCGGTTTTGTAGATCTCAAAAAAGTATTTAGAGATTACAAAAAAGTTTCTATTATGGAAGAAAAAATTAGACAAGAAACAGAACTAGAAGTTGCAAAAATCAAAGGTCTTAGCGAAGAAGCAAAACAACTTCGTGAAGAAATTCCTCTGTACAAAGCCGGAAGCAGAATCAGAGAAAATAAAGAAAAACGCCTCACAGATCTTGCTTTTGAAGTAAAATATCTAGAAGCAAAAAGCAACCACTATCTTTCTGAAAAATTAAAAAAAAGCTTAGAAGATGTATATCGTGAAGTAGCCGAGGAAATTGAAAAATATGCTCAAAAAAATAACTATTTTATGATTCTTTCTGTTTCAGAACCAGATTTTATGAGCAATCAATCTGCCGAAGCCCTACGAGCACAAATTATTACAAGAAACGTACTCTATTGGGGAAAAGATAACGACATTACTAGTATCATTATCCAAAAAATGAATGAAGAATACGAAAAATCCAATAAATCATTTTCCAAATAAGAAACGTCTGTATGAAAAGGCACATTTCATTTTATATTGTGCCTTTTTCTCTTATTATATAGGACTTCTCATGCAAACAAAAAATTACAGTTCTATTTATTTTTTTGTTTCAATATATATTATATTCGCTTTTTTTTCATATACAAACCCAAGTGGATCCTTTATCAAAGCTATGATGTTGGATTCTTCTGTATGGCAAGGTCAAATTTGGCGACTATTTACATATAATTTTATTATACAAGAAAGCAATATTATTTTTCTTTTATTACATATTTTAGTTTTTATATACATAGCATTGCCTTTAGAAGAAATCTGGGGAGTAAAATTTTTTGTAGCTTTCTACCTTGTATCTATTATATGTGGTGGTCTCACGGCACTTTTCTGTGGTCTTCGCCTAATAGGAAGCTGGCATACAGATTTAACCCTTATGCTTCTTCATGGTTTTATCTTTCCCCAGAGTAGAATTGCATTATTTTTCATTTTTCCTATTAGAATTAAATATTTTGCCATTTTCTGTACTATTTTTTTCATCATGGGAGCATTGAGCCAAGGCATTGCCACAGGCATTTTTATTTGTGTAGGAATGTTATCTGGTGTCCTTTTCTATCTTATTTTTAAAAAACCTGTCCTAATTTCTGTTAAACCAAAACAAGACAAAAAAACTAAAAATGCTATCCAACTCTACAATAAAGCTATTGCTATCTATGAACACTTTCAAAACAATACAGTAACACAAGAAGAAAAAGAATGGATTGAAGATTTAATAAAAGATGTATGGCCAGAACGTGAATTATGTTCACCATATACTTTTAGTCCCACATGTCAAGTATGTCCTAATTGCTCTTGCTATAAAATATGCTTACAACGACATATCAAAGATAAAATCAAAGAATTACCATAAAGGCTATACACATGAAAAAATTTCAATGCTTACAATGTGGCAGATGTTGTCGTGGCGAGGGCTATGTTTGGCTCGACCAAAAAGAAATGGAAGATATAGCACAATATCTTTCCATGCCACTTACAAGATTTCAAGAACAATACGTAAAAGAAACTGCAGATGGTCCACGTTTAAAAGATAATTTAGAAGGAGATTGCATTTTTTATCAAAATGGTTGCAGAATTTATGCTGTTCGCCCAGAACAATGTAGAACATTTCCTTATTGGGATCATATGTCTCCAGAAGACATGCAATATATGCTCCAAAATTGTGCCGGATTTCAATATATGCAAAAAAATAATTTACTAGAAGAATGATTTTCTAGTGAATAGGAGATGAGTATGAAAATGTTATATTGGATTCTATGTTTCTTTTTTGTCCATTGCAGTTTTGCAGAATACATTTCTGTAATTTTTGAAAATAGCGAATCTAAAGACTTCCCAAAAATTCGTTGTGCAGAACATGATGCAATTTCCATTGGACAGACAATACAAGAATATGTTGGCGGACACGTCCAAGTTGTACAGGGGAAACAAGCCACAACACAAATGATGCTAGATACATTACAAACATGGAATCAATGCCAAGAAAATGATGTTCTTTGTTTATATGTTATCAGTAATAGTATCTTTTCTAACGATACACTTTCCCTTATCTTTTCAGATGGGATCATAGATATTAATACTATTTTTCAAGAATTACAAACTTGTCCTGCCCAAGGAATATTCCTTTGTTTTGATATATTTTATTCTTGTCCCAGTTTGTTAACAAAAGACAATCCAAAATACATTGACATTTCTCTATTACAACAAAATACTTGTGTACTTTTCAGTGCATCGCACAATAGCATGTCTTTAGAGCGAAGTGGTGTAAGTTTTTTCTCTTATTTTTTTCGTATGGCATTGCGAAATGTAGAATATTTAAACCAAACAGCAGATAAAAATAAAGATGGAGTTCTACTTATCTCAGAATTAGCAGAATGGCTTTGCACAAGCGTAACTTTATCTGGCTTTGGACAAATTCCCATATATTTTGGAACATGCAACGTTGCTTTTAAATTAGTTCAAAAAAAACCATGCATAGAATGGATAGAACCAAAAGAAATTTTAGGAGATACAACACAAGAAGTTATATTTTCAGGATTTTTGCGACATAATTTCACAATACAAAATGTCGTCTGCCAAGGAAATCCATTACGAATAGGGAAAATCACAAAAAAATGGGCACAAGGGTTACAAAAAATTTACTGGGATCATACATATTGGTTTTATGGGACATTAAAAATACAAAGTGGCATCGATTCTGTCTACTTATCTATAGAAGATGAAAATGGTCAATGGTTTGTTCATGAATTTTTTTTACCTAAACGAAAAAAAGGATGGCATAATGAATGGATGCCCATGGGAATGACAAAAAGCCATAAAAAAAATACATATATTTGGGGAAAAGACAATTCTGAAATGGTCTATATTCCTACTGGAATAGCCATCCTCGGATTTTCTCAAGAACAAGCTCAAGAATTGAAAGAGCATATTTCAGAACTGCTCACATATTTACAAGAACAAAAAAAATGGAATCACCAAGATTTAAATATTCGCTTAACATTGCTAGCTAGTCTTGAATCTTGCAAAAAAACGTTGCAAGAAGTGTCAGAAAAAATGCAAAGCGTATACAAAAAAACAGAAACATGGAGCAACATACATAGCCATTTAGGGAAAACAGAAGAAAATAATCAACAAACAGAAAAAAACATAAATCAAGAATGTTCTTTTCCCGAAGAACTCGCAGAATTAAATAAATCTAGCAACATATTTACAGAAAAAGATTTTTTTATCAGTGCCACAAATTTATTGCGACAATGTTATACAGATATAGAACGATTACGAGGATTATTGCACGAACAACAGGAAATTTACCATTATCTAGAGAACATTTTAAACAACTATAAAACGTTTGTAGAAATTTACAAAATACAAGAAATAAACATCAATGGATTTTACATGGACAAATACGAAACATCGAATCAACAATATAGTATATTTTGTCAACAAACAGCACGTCCCTATCCACCCAATTTTATAGAAAAAGATCCGCAATTACCAGTAGTACATGTGTCTTGGTATGATGCACAAGCATATGCTACTTGGAGTGGAAAACAACTTCCTACAATACAACAATGGGAATATGCCGCACGAACAACAAAAGGCTATCTATATCCATGGGGCAACTCATATCCAACATTACAAAATTGCAATGGTGATGTTCCTTCAGAAATGTCCACACCATGCCTCTTACCTAACTACAAATTAATCTATATTGATACTCTTTCAGCCTCAGAATACGGTTGCTACCATTTATCTGGCAATGTTTGGGAGTGGTGTCAAAACAAATGTCCCATACAAGGTTCTTTATTTTATATTGCCAAAGGTGGATCCTTTTCTAGCACAGAAATTTTACTTTCGCCCTGCTTTTCTATTAGTTTTCTTCCCCAAACAAGACGAAGCGATGTAGGACTTCGTTTTATAAAATAAATAATTTTCTATGCAATCCTACATAAAAAAATAAATTATCGACAATTAAAAATTAGCCTAAATCTTTTTAGTAGAATCAAAAAGGAATTTTACATGGACTTTCAAGAACGAATTGAAAATATTCAAAAATCTTTCTTAACATACCTAAAAGTTTCTCAAGCAAAAGATGGATACAGTGCCAATGCTCATCACTGTTATGCTGCTTTAGCTATGGTAATACAAGAACAAATCATCGATAAGTGGTTACAAACACAAAGAACATACCACATTCAAAAAGTTAAGCGTGTTTATTATCTATCTATGGAATTTTTGCCTGGTCGATTATTTACCAATAATCTTATCAATCTTGGCATATTAGATGAAGTTCGACAAGCCATTGAAACATTCAATCCTAAAAAATACAAACTGGATGGTTTTGAATTAAAATTAAATTGGGATGATATATATAACTTAGAAGAAGACCCTGCATTAGGAAATGGTGGTCTAGGTCGCCTTGCTTCTTGTTTTCTCGATTCTATGACAACATGCAATTACCCTGCAATAGGTTATGGACTGCGCTTTCGTTATGGAATCTTTAGACAAGGTATAGAAAATGGACAACAAACTATCCACGGTGATGAATGGTTAAAAACACCGTATGCTTGGGAAATTCCACAACATGGTTATACTATTCCTGTACCATTAGGTGGTAAAGCATATCAACAAACACAACAAGATGGAAAATTGAAATGGGTTTGGGAACCAGATGATTATGTACTTGGTATGCCCTATGATATTCCTGTGACTGGCTATGGCACAAATAACGTCAATACATTACGACTTTGGCAAGCAATGGCAGACGAAGAATTTGATTTAAATAAATTCAACGATTGCTTTTATACATCAGCGTTGCAACGAAAACTTGAGGCAGAAAAAATTACGCAAATTTTATATCCCAATGACAAACATTTGGCAGGTAAACAACTTCGATTCTTGCAACAATACTTTTTAGTTCGATGCACCATTTTTGATATTATTCGTCGATTTGAGGCTAATTATCAAAAAAATTACGATCTTTTCCCAGAAAAAGTTGCTATTCAACTCAACGATACACATCCTGTTCTTGCAATTCCAGAACTCATGCGTATTTTATTAGATGAAAAAAATTTTTCATGGGAATATTCTTGGGACATTGTGTCGCGCACATTTGGATATACAAACCATACTATTATGCCAGAGGCTTTAGAAAAATGGTCTGTTGATTTTTTTCACCAATACTTACCACGTCACCTTCATATTATTTATGAAATCAATAGTCACCTTATGAGTGATATTTCTATATATTCACCTGGCAATAATGAACTCTTAGAACAAATGAGCCTAGTAGAAGAATATCCAGAAAAAAGAATTCGAATGGCACATTTAGCTACTGTGGCTTCTCATACAGTCAATGGAGTATCTAAATTACATTCAGAAATTCTAAAACAACGCATTTTAAAACAATTCTACAACGTATATCCAGAAAAATTTCAAAATAAAACAAATGGAATCACACCAAGACGTTGGCTTATGATTGCCAATCCAGAATTGACCCAACTCATTACAGAATCTATTGGATCTGAGTGGCCTACAAACTTAGAAAAACTTGAAAAACTTGAAAATTTTATTCAAGATTCTAGTTTTCGAGAAAAATTTTACAATATCAAACACAATAACAAAGTAAAACTTGCAAAATTTATCAAAGAAACACAAGGCATTGACATAAATCCTTATGCTATATTTGATGTACATGCCAAACGAATTCATGAATACAAGAGACAACTCTTAAACTTAATGCATATTATTACACTTTACATACGGATTAAAAACAATCCCAATGAAAATATCCATCCCCAAGTTTTTATATTTGCAGGTAAAGCAGCACCAGGATATGACATAGCATGTCTTATCATACGATTTATTCATGGAGTTGCGAATATTATTAATCAAGACCCCGATATCAAAGACAAACTCAAAGTAATTTTTATTCCGAATTATAAAGTAACTTATGCACAATGCATCATACCTGGAACTGATATTAGTGAACAGATCTCTACCGCAGGTATGGAAGCTTCTGGTACTGGCAACATGAAATTCGCATTAAACGGTGCACTTACCATTGCTACATTAGATGGTGCTAACCTTGAAATGATGGAACACATCGGACAAGAAAATATGTTTCCATTTGGAATGACTGCAGACGATGTATATGCAATAACACAACACTATGATCCTAGAGAATTTTATGACAACTGTCCTTTACTACAACAAGCCATTACTCTTATCAGAAGCAACTATTTTTCTATGTACGATCCCCATCTTTTTAATCCACTCATTGATGCACTCTTTCGATTTAATGAACCATATTACATTTTAGGCGACTTCCAAGCATATAGCGATGCTCAAAGCATTATTCAAAGAACATATACCAACAAAGAATCTTGGATTACAAAATCTATTTACAACGTTGCTCGTGTAGGCTTCTTTAGTGCCGATAGAGCTATTGAAGAATATGCCAAAGATATCTGGAAAATTCAAAAAGTATTCCAAAAATAATATTTAGACAGTAAAGTTTACGTATAGTATAAAAATTTTATTTTGGCATTACATAATTAAAAGGCTATCAAATTAGGGTGTATACTAATTTGATAGCCTTTTAAATTTTATAAGACTCTTTAGCTATAATTATAAGTATTATATTATTTTGAATACCTAACAATGATTAACTATAATTATATTAGTATGTTCTATTACCTCACACATTTTTTTATTTCTAGATATGAGACTATTTGTTTATTTTTTTTTTATTGGATATTTTATAAATATTATCGTATATTTATAAAAGATAGATATGAATAAATATTTTTCATACAATAAATGTACACAGTTAACCAAACTAGTTATATTATTTGTAGTTATATTTATTATGACGAAATTATTAGTGTTAGTTTAGATCTTTTTCATGTAAAACAACAAGAAATTTTTTATTTAAATGGCAAACACTTCATTTCATCATGGGAAATTAGTTATAGTCAATGTAATTGGGAAATACAACCCAAAATTGCTTCATAATATGAAAAAATGAACTGTATCCCTAATATAATTATAGAGGATATTTCACTGAACTCATCCAAAATTAAGCTTTTTTTAAAATAGGGTATCTATATGAAAAAAAAATATAAAAAAAAGCTCATTTGTAAAAATAAAGGCAATGCACTCATTCTTGTATTAGGATGCATGCTCTTATTATCAGTTATGAGTATTACCTTTGTTCTTACAAGCACCATGGAAATGAAAACAGGAACAATGTATTCAGATATCACAGATGCAGAATTATTGGCAGATGCTGGAATAGAATTTGCCATTGGACAATTAAAACAAATATTCAGAGAAAAAATCACTACAGTAGATCGAAGAACTTGGCTATATTCTATCATGCACTTCAAAAATTCAGAAGATAATAGAATTGATAATATAGAAGTAGCAGCTGGCATTCCTTTAGATAAAATAGAAAATTATTTAGAAAATGAAGAAAATATAGATATTTCTGTTTCATTTCCTTTATTAACAGACAATAAAATTTCAGGACATTGTTCTACAGGTCAATATGCCTTAAAAATTTTAGACACTACATCTCAATTTCCTTTAAATAGTCATGTTAGCCAACACCAAATCAATTGTGCTGTAGGCATTGCTAGTCATGATCCCTATGATAATTATAATAGAGAAGAAGAAGAGATAAAAATGGGGGCTATGATCAACACATTGAGCGAAGAAGTAGGAAAATTAAAACAATGTGAAGGGTTATACGATGCAACAGGACCTTTTCATGGTTTAGGTAGAGAAATTATAAAAAGACGAAATGAACTGCAAGGTTTTACTAGTAAATATGACCTTTTAGGTGAATATGAAAATGGGAAGACCATTACTAACGAAGATTTACACTATATGTGGGATTATATCACTGTATATCCTACTTGGGAAAACATGAATAATTATAATATCTATCGAAATATTGCACCTAAAAATTTAACAGAAAACACATATCGCATAGAATATAGAGTACCAGTCAATATTAATACTGCTTCTCGTCCTGTATTGATTGCTATTTTGAAAAATTTGTCTATGAGTGAAAAAAATAGCCAAGGACAATTTGTAGAAGTAACTTCGATTAGTAAAGCAGAAGCAGAAAAAATAGCAGATAAAATTATTAAATTTGCACAATATAAAGATATTGAAGGTCAAAGTAACTCTGAAGAAGAAGTCAATGTATCAGATAAAACATTTACAAACTGGGAAGCTTTTTATAAATTTATTGATCAATTAACTTCTTCTGGAGATGTTTTTACAACAGACCATCCTCTAAAAAATGCTCTACTCAAAGCAAATTTTGATCCCAATGTTCATTTACATGAAAGTAATCCTGATTATGCTGTTTACCAATCTTTGACAAAGTTAAACTTATTTCATTATTCTACAGAATTCTGTTTTTTCCCTCTAGGTATGTTTGAAATTTCATCTTATGGAAAAATCTTAGATCCAAATGAAAATCTAATTTCTAGTAGTTTAAAACAATCTTTAGTGTCTATTTTTGATTGCATTTACCAGACAAGCCAATATGACTTTGAATGTGGTCCTGATGGATATATTGCTCATACTACAATAGTCCCTAATTATAGTACATTACAAGATGCACTTGCTGAAAATTTATTAGTCTATGAACAGAATAAACCTGAAAATCGTATAGGAACAGAAGATACATTTCAAAAAGGATCAGATACTGGAACTTCTAAAATTCCTGGAATTGGATTGAATGCATTTTCTTTTGGCAATAACACAAAAAAAGCATATGTAACTCCTAAAGACTTATGGTCTGCTTCTAGCCAACTTTTTGGACACATAGTTCCTAATAATCTTCACACCATCACAGGCTGTTCTGTTTTAGATAATAACACGTATCTTTTTAACCTTTCTGAGATGTATCGTACAAGACAATATCCAAACTTACGAACAAGTCAACCTAAAGATTTTTATAGAACTATGGATGACAAGACTGGATTGATTCAGTCGCCTAGTATAAAAGGAAATTTAGTTTCTGATGGTTGTATTTTAAACGACAATTTGCAACATCTCCAATTTAACATCACAGAGAATAATTTTCCACCTATTGACGGAGAAGGGTTGATCCATTTTTGGTTTAAAATCGATTCTCAATGGGATAATGATCAAGAGTGGAGAACAGTTTTCTTTTCTGACCAAACTGAAGATTCACCTAATTTTTATGGAATTCAAAGAGAAATTCAATTTAAAATTTATTCACCTAATCAAACAGAAGATTTTCAACAAGATCCTTTTTTGCGAAAAATGCACATTCGATTTCGACATAACTTATATGGTGATATTAATGATACGATTGCTAGGCATATTATGAAATTGCCAGAGCCACCTAAGCCTACTGATGGAACAGATGCTGGAGATGCTACTGGTGGAACAGAAGATGGAGATGCTACCGGTGGAACAGAAGATGGAGATGCTACCGGTGAATCAGAATCTACTGAATTTACAGGGATGTATACTTCTACAGTAAAAGAATTAACCTTAGATCCTGTTACTCATTATGGAATTCATACTAATAAATGGTATCATTTAGCATTGCGATTTCATAAGGGAGCAAGCATGTATAATTTTGAAGAGACAGCAAATAAAATTTCTTGTTTCGTTCTCTTTGGAGATTTTTATAAATCTGAAAAAAAGGAAGAAAATATTCAAGATCCAGAAGATGGAGAAGGGGAAGATGGAGAAGGGGAAGATGGAAATGAACAATCTCCTGGAACAGGAGAAAGTTATTCGCAAGACATACAAAATTCATATACAGTTGCTGGAAATTATCCTCCTTTATATACGATATCTAATCCCAATAATCACAATACATTGTACATTGGATCCCATAATACAGACGCAACAGAACCTCCCTATATGACTATCGATGAATTTTGTATTTCCAATACAATTAAAAATACTATTGACGATCCTTCTTATTTGCCATCTCGTTTTCCTTTCCCTCAACACGTTGGCTCAGAGGTAGAAATAGATGATCAAACATACAATGGTTCTTATGGTATCTTTCAAAGTAAAATTCGAAGCCATGACATAGAAGGTGATGTGACTTCCATTACATGCACGCCTCGATTCGGAGGAAATATGGGATTTGCACTCGGATTCATAGAACAGGCTACTTCAGAAATTGAATTGATAGATAGTCGTGTAAAGTCATGGTGGGAAGATATTAAGAAAAAGTATAGTGACGATGAGGATAAATCTAAATGGAAACTAAAACTAACAGCATTTAATACAAAAATAACACTAAAAGAAACAGCAACAGAATTAGATAAACCATTTAATCCATCATTTACATTATCACTTTGGCGTAAAAATTTTCCAGGCGAAACACAACAAGAAACCTTCAAAATTCCTGCTCAAATAACAATGTTTCAAAATGACAATCAAGAAATTATTATTCCAACAATTCTGCAAATATTTACCCCTGGTCATCCAGATGGATTTAATGGAACTCCTAAAATGAAATGGACCAACAATGCAGACTCAGATAATACAACCCCATATGATGATACATATCTGGGGGTACCTTACAACCCTGAAGTTTGGCTACTAACAAAAGATAATATAAGTACATTACAAAATCAATGGACTTTAAGATCTGACAATGGTGGAGCAGATACATATAATATCTATATCGACAAAAAAACACAACAAAGCCCTGGGTGGAAAACATTGGATGAACTGTACAATGATGTACTTTATAAATGGTTTAAGTCTACAGAAGTGATTAGCAATAATAAAAATTCAGAAACTATTTGGTATGCAAAGACGATTGATCGCTTTATTGATATATTAGTCAACATAGATGATACATATTTCTTGGAAAAAACAGAAAATGACTTTCGTTTTACATATTCCATTCGATTTCCTGGAAAGATACAGAATACAAGTAGTGTTCTATTTAATAGTCCTGCAGTGGATGATATTACAGTTATCTATGTTTTCCAAAACCATATTTATCACAGTATATATTGATATTATTCCTTGTATATTTCCAAAATTAAGAATGTGTGATTTTTTCACACATTCTTGGGAAAAGCACAATCAGATTTTTTTTATCACTAAAATACTATATTATGTGTTATAATATATATGTATATTGATTATATATTATATAACACATAATATAGTATTTTTTCATATTTCTTACTTTTATAAACAAGGTATAATAATATATGATACAAAAAAAATTAAAATATATATCTAAGAAAAAAGGAAATGCTTTAATCCTTGTTCTTTTTACCATGTTTTTATTAGCTACTATGAGTATATTTTTTATTTCTTCTAGCACATTAGAAATGAAAATTAGTACTACCTATTCTGATATGACTAATGCTAGCATAGTAGCTGATGCTGGCATGGATTATGCTATTGGAAAATTAAAAGAAACATTTTCATCGAGCATTACTAAAGTAGGACGTTCTTCTTGGTGGTTTCAAAAACATTTAGAATTTGATGAAATAGCTAAAACTATTCAGGCGAACACAAATATTGGTGATGAATACGATGATTCTGCTGCTGGTCTATCTATAGAAAAACTTGAATCTCATGTAGAAACTTCGCCATCTTATAAATTAGAAAATAAAGAAGAAAACAATTACACAGTTCGAAATAATATATCTGGTTTTCTCCCTCGAATTATAACACAAAGTAATCCTAGTGTTTCGAATCAAAACGTAGACTTACAAACGTATACACTCAAAATATTAGATACTACTTCTCAATTTCCTTTAAATAGTCATGTTACGCAATCACAAATGAATAAAGCATTAAATTTTGTCCATCCTGCAAATTCATTTGATGAACAGTATAAAGACTCGACTGCCACTATCTTAGGAAATATGCTCGATATTTTAAGTCGAGAAGTTGCTAAATTACAACATTATCAAGATTCAGACCAATATGATATACAAGGTCCTTTTCATGGTCTAGGAAAAGAAATTATAAAAAAACGAAATGAATTGCAAGGATTTAGTAGTAAATATCAATTGATTGGTGAATATGGTGATAAAAGTATTTCTCAAGAAGATGTATTATTTATGTGGGATTATATTACAGTATATCCTCAATGGAAAGAAATGTATGAAAATACAATATATAGAAACATTGCCCCTATTCAGAACCATACAGAAGATAGCTATCGCATAGAATATAGAGTGCCTGTAAATATCAATACTGCTTCCTACCCTGTTTTAATTGCACTTTTAGAAGGACTTTCTATTGCAGATCCGCTTACTACTTTAACCGAAGGAAATGCAAAAACAGTAGCAACAGCTATTTTATCGTATCGACATAAATATAATTTTGAAAGTTGGCATGATTTTTACCAATATATAGATACATTAAAAAAAACAGGTGCTTTAGAAGAATATAAATGTGCCTTGATTAAAAGCAATTTTGACCCCAATGTACATTTGAAAAAAGGTAACCCAGATGCTCCTATCTTCCAATTAGTGACAAAAACACAATTCTATCACTATAGTACTGAATTTTGTTTTTATCCTTTAGGAAAATTTGAAATCACATCTTTAGGTCAAATTTGGGATGTACAAAATAATGTGGTTGCTTCTAGCAAAAAAAACTCCGTAGTATCTATTTTTGATACTTTATATCATACAAGCCAATATGATTTTGAAGGTGGTCCTGATGGTTTTTTAGCAGAAAATGGTGATTATCAACATGTTCCAGATTCAGAAAATTTAATTGTATATGATCCTAAAAAACCTGAATTAAGAGAAAAAGGTAATCCTCAAATATTTAAACAAGATCCAGATATTGCTAATCCAGATTATGGCGAAGGTCTTTATGCTTTTTCTTCTGGCAACAACACACAAAAATCTTATCCATCGATCAGCCAACTTTGGGATGATACTAGTAAAATCTTTGGTCATATTGTTCCCATTGTAAATAAAGAGTCTATTTTTGTACAAACTGGCACTGCCATACAAGAGCCAAATTATCTTTTTACTCTTTCTTGTTCCTCTTTAAATAATACAATAGAACATTTATCAGAAGCACAACAAAAACTTGCCTATCCAAGCCCTAATTTTACAACAGGTGATTGCAATAACATAGGTGGTAATCTATATTCAGATGGTTTTCTTCTAGATGAAAGCACTTCTCATTTACCATATGAAATCACTTCGCAAAATTTCCCTGATATGGATGAACCAGGTCTCGTACACTTCTGGTTTAAAATTTCACAAAATTTCTCAGAACATGATTGGAAGACTGTGTTTTTTTCTAACCAAACAAAATCACAGGGAGATAATGGCATACAAAGAGAAATTCAATTTAAAATATCAAAACCAAGTACAACTAGTCAGGATAGATTCCTACGTCGTTTACAAATTCGGTATCGAAATATATTATTTGGAAATATTACAGAAAATTTTATAACAGACACATTAAAATTAGTCCTTCCAGTACAAAACAATAATCAAGGTACACCTGGGGAAAATACAGGATCTTCCGAAAATACAGGATCTTCCGAAAATACAGGATCTTCCGAAAATACAGGATCTTCCGAAAATACAGGATCTTCCGAAAATACAGAAAATACAGGATCTTCCGAAAATACAGAATCTTCCGAAAATACAGGATCTTCCGAAAATACAGAAAATACAGGATCTTCCGAAAATACAGGATCTTCCGAAAATACAGGATCTTCCGAAAATAACAACAATACACAAGAAAATATTATAGATCCAAGCAACAGCATTTTTTTATACACAAATGTTGTCTATGATTTAGATCCTACGAAATCGTACGGCATTCATACAAATAAATGGTATCATCTAGCAGTTCGTTTTCATGAAGGTACAAATACTATGTACTTTCTTAATTCCTCTCATAAAGACGAATGCATGAAAATAGTTGGAGATTTTTATGCTGACAAAACATTGCATGAAAATTCACAAGAAAATGCAGTCTACAATAATTCTTTAGAAGTATCATATGAAACCTACACTGCGCCTATAAATATAGAAAGTTTTCATTCTGAATATATTTCTGAAAATGTATTTTTTATAGGAGATCCTTTTTCAGATAGCAACTTACCTATATGTATGACGATCGATGAATTTCATATTGGAACTACCATTGATAATACTATAGATCATCCTCGCTACCTTCCTACTCGCTTCCCAAGAACAGAAAAAAATATAGCCATCAACAACTCTACGATCAATGCATATGGTATTTTTCAAGGGAAAGTCAAAGGACATGGTATTGCAGGTAATATTTCTTCTGTATCTTGGACACCTCGCCTTTGTGACGTCCAAGATACAGAATATTCTGTACAAATTACAGAACATGCTCCTATTATGAATAATAATATTGTGATACAAACAACACAACCACCAGAAAATGTGAATGTAGAAACTACCACCAATGCTGAAAACCCCTTAAAATTGCCTTTAGATCTAATTCAAAAATTACAAGAAACATTGGGGGAAAATTATATACAACAAATGATCAATATGACAAATTGCAAGATTGAAACCACTTTAAAAGTGAAATATGAATGGGAAGCTTCAAATAATGGATATTGGCGGGGTGATGATGGTAGATATAACGTAAATAAATCTTTAACTTTTGTAAACATGAAATTAACTTTATCTCAAGGTACGATCATTGAAACAAATGTTACTACAGACACTTTTTTACCTAGTAAAACTAAAGATACTGTATGGATTCGTCTTACAAGTGGAAATGCTCCAATTAATGTGGCGACTAATTATCCTGCCTTTCAAGGAAATTGGACTCCTGACCCAGATTTTAAATCTGGACAACACGATGGCGTATATAAACATAATGATAATAAATTTGATAACCAATTAGTTCGTACAGATACATTCCAAACAAACGATGTGATTGATACTATCAATGCTTTTAATCGAATGTTTACTAGCCAAGGTGATATTGATCCAGATGAATTAAATATTGAAGATGAAAATCCATCAGATCATCCTGTAGAGAGCGAATGGTTTTTTACACAATTAATACCTAAGAGCATGCCTAGTACAAATCCAAGTGATCCTTATATCCTTAGCGAAAACAATCAATTCAGATATACGTATAATATTGCATTTCCCTCTATAGGACAAACAGAAGAGATAACTCCCGTGGCATCTCCTGGTATTTTTAATAGTCCAATTATCGATGATGTTACCGTTATTTATTTACTGCAACAACACGTTTTTTATGACAGATATGAATAAAATTAGACATCAAATTATTTTTTTCTTTACTAAAAAGTAAAGAAAAAAATTATCAAAATCTTGCAAACAAGACAGAAGTGTAAAATAAACAAGATACTCCTGTTTCAGAATATTCTAAAACAGGAGAAAATTATTCTCAAGATATACAAAATTCCTAAATTTCTATATAGATAGTGATTCTTTTCCCTCTATATACAATTTATGTTTTCCAAAATCATATATATATAATAATATATTATATATATTGATACCATATATTTATAAGGCTAAGAACGTATGAAAAAAACACACGTTCTTAGCATATAGTTATCATATTTTTTTATAAATAAAAATAGTATATATATATGTTAATAATATACATAAACTATTAACATATATAATATTCCTTTAAAAGTTTTACTTTTATAAAAAAGGAACAATATATGATACAAAAAAAAATTAAAATATATATCTAAGAAAAAAGGCAATGCTTTAATTCTTATCCTTTGTACTATGTTTTTATTAGCTACTATGAGTATTTTTTTTATTTCCTCTAGCACATTAGAACTGAAAATTAGTACTACCTATTCTGATATGACTAATGCTAGCTTAGTAGCTGATGCTGGCATGGATTATGCTATTGGAAAATTAAAAGAAACATTTTCTGCGAGTATCACCAAAGTAGGACGTTCTTCTTGGTGGTTTCAAAAACATTTAGAATTTGATGAAATAGCTAAAACTATTAATCAAAATTCCAATATTGGTGATGAATATGATGATTCTGCTGCTGGTCTATCTATAGAAAAACTTCACGTTCATGGTGAAATTTCACCAGCTTATAAATTAGAAAATAAAAAAGAAAACAATTACACAGTTCGAAACAATATATCTGGTTTTCTTCCTCAAATTATACAAAAAGAAAATGATCCTAATACTTTCTATCAAAACGTAGATTTACAAACGTATGCACTCAAAATATTAGATACTACTTCTCAATTTCCTTTAAATAGTCATGTTACGCAATCACAAATGAATGAAGCATTAAATTATGTTAGTTCTGCAAGTACATCTGATGAACAGTATAAAAACACAACTGCTACTATCCTAGGAAATATGCTAGATATTTTAAGTCGAGAAGTTGCTAAATTACAATCTTACATAGAATCTGATCAATATGATGAAAAAGGACCTTTTCATGGTCTAGGAAAAGAAATTATAAAAAAACGAAATGAATTACAAGGATTTAGTAGTAAATATCAATTGATCGGTGAATATGAAGGCGGAAGTATTTCGCAAGAAGATCTATTATTTATGTGGGATTATATTACAGTATATCCTCAATGGGAAGAAATGTATAAAAACACAATATATAGAAACATTGCCCCTATTCAGAACCATACAGCCGGTAGCTCTCCAGAAGATAGCTATCGCATAGAATATAGAGTGCCTGTAAATATCAATACTGCACCATACCCTGTTTTAATTGCACTTTTAGAAGGACTTTCTATTATCACTTCCAATACTACAAAGATTAAATTAACAGAATTGAATGCTAAAACAGTGGCAGCAGCTATTTTATCGTATCGACATAAATATAATTTTGAAAGTTGGCATGATTTTTACCAATACATAGACACATTAAAACAAGCAAATGCTTTAGATGAATATAAATGTGCCTTGATTAAAAGCAATTTTGATCCCAACGTACACTTGAAAAAAAGCAACCCAGATGCTCCTATTTTCCAATTAGTGACAAAAACACAATTTGATCATTATAGCACTGAATTTTGTTTTTATCCTTTAGGAAAATTTGAAATCACATCTTTAGGACAAATTTGGGATGTACAAAATAATGTGGTTGCTTCTAGCAAAAAAAACTCCGTAGTATCTATTTTTGATACTTTATATCATACAAGCCAATATGATTTTGAAGGTGGTCCTGATGGATTTTTAGCACAAAATGGAAAGTATCAACATGTTCCAGAACCTGAAAATTTAATTGTGTATGATCCTAAAAAACCTGAATTAAGAGAAAAAGGTAATCCTCAAATATTTAAACAAGATCCAGATATTGCTAATCCAGATTATGGCGAAGGTCTTCATGCTTTTTCTTCTGGCAACAACACACAAAAATCTTATCCATCGATCAGCCAACTTTGGGATGATACTAGTAAAATCTTTGGTCATATTGTTCCCATTGTAAATAAAGAGTCTATTTTTATACAAACTGGTACTCCTGTATCTGATCCAACTTATCTTTTTACTCTTTCTTGTTCTTCTTTAAATAATACAATAGAAAATTTATCTGACGAACAACAAAAACTTGCCTATCCAAACCCCGATTTTACAACAGGTGATTGCAATAACATAGGTGGTAATCTATATTCTGATGGCTTTCTTTTAAATGAAAGCATGTCTAATTTAGCATATGAAATTACTTCGCAAAATTTCCCTGATATGGATGAACCAGGTCTCGTGCACTTTTGGTTTAAAATTTCTCAAGATTTTTCAGAAAATGAATGGAAAACTGTGTTTTTTTCTAACCAAACAAAATCACAAGGAGCAAATGGCATACAAAGAGAAATTCAATTTAGAGTATCAAAAGAAAATATAAATAGTCAAGATAGGTTTCTACGACGCTTACAAATTCGATTTCGAAATACATTATTTGGTAATATTACAGAAAATTTTATAACAGACACATTAAAATTAGACCTGCCAGATGGAGATACTGCTCCAGGTGATGGTACAGGTAAACCAGGTGATGATACAGGTACATCTGGTGATGGTACGGGTACATCTGGTGATGGTACAGGTACATCTGGTGATGATACAGGTACATCTGGTGATGGTACGGGTACATCTGGTGATGGTACAGGTACATCTGGTGATGATACAGGTAAACCAGGTGATGGTACAGGTACATCTGGTGATGATACAGGTAAACCAGGTGATGGTACAGGTACATCTGGTGATGATACAGGTAAACCAGGTGATGATACAGGTACATCTGGTGATGGTGTAAATAGTGACAGCATCTTTTTACATACCAACATTGTCTATGATTTAGATCCTGCGAAATCGTACGGCATTCATACAAATAAATGGTATCACCTAGCAGTTCGTTTTTATGAAGGTACAAATACCATATACTTTCGTAATTCCTTTCGAAAAGATGAATGCATGAAAATAGTTGGAGATTTTTATACTAGCAATAAAGAAACCACTGAAAATCCAAATAATCCTGAAAATCCAAATAATCCTGAAAATCCAAATAATCCTGAAAATCCAAATAATCCTGAAAATCCAAATAATCCTGAAAATCCAAATAATCCTGAAAATCCAAATAATCCTGAAAATCCAAATAATAATACAGATGACAATATAATTATAATAGAGCCTGAACTCTATACTGGCCCCATAAATTTAGAAAGTTTTCATCCTGAATATGTTGCTCAAAATGTATTTTTTATAGGAGATCCTTTTTCAAATAGCAACTTACCTATATGTATGACGATCGATGAATTCCACATTACAAAAACTATAGATAATACTATAGATCATTCTCGTTACCTTCCTACTCGCTTCCCAAGAACAGAAAAAAATATAACAGTCAACAACGCTACGATCAATGCATATGGTATTTTTCAAGGGAAAGTCAAAGGACATGGTATTGAAGGTAATATTTCTTCTGTATCTTGGACACCTCGCCTTTGTGACGTTCAAAATACAGAATATTCTGTACAAATTACAGAACATGCTCCCATTATAAATAAGAAAAATCTTAAAATAAAAACAACAAAACCACCTAAAAAAATTTCTCTAGAGACTACATCCGACACTACAAATCCATTAAAATTACCTTTAGCCTTAATTAAAAAATTACAACAAGAACTTGGGGATAATTACGTAGACGAAATAATCAAAGAGAAAAATCTCATAATTAATACTACTTTAAAAGTGAAATATGAATATCGTAAATCTCGGCGTGGCACTGAACTAAATAAATATTTAAGTTATGTATATATACAATTCACTCTTGATGATAAAACCATTGGATCAGAAGTTAGTACAGATACTTTTGAAACTGGTAAAACTAGAGATACTGTATGGATTAATCGTACAGATGGAGATTCTCCAATTGATCTGGCAGAGGATAATGATCGCTTTCAAGGAAACTGGACTCCAGATCGAGATTTTAAATCACATAAACACGATGGTGTATTCAAATATAATCATAATGATTATGATAACCAATTGGTTCGTACAGATGAATTTCAAACAAAAAGTGCGATTGATACTATCAATGCTTTTAATGATATGTTTACTAACCATAAAGCTATTGATCTAATCGAAGACGAAACTCCAACAGATCATCCAATAGAGAGCGAGTGGTATTTTGCACAATTAATACCTAAGAGCATGCCTAGCACAAATCCGGGTGATCCTTATATCCTCAGTGAAAACAATGAATTTAGATATACGTATAATATTGCATTTCCCTCCGTGGGGCAAACAACATCAGAAGCTGATCCTGTGGCATCTCCTAGTATCTTTAATAGTCCGATTATTGATGATGTCACGATTATTTATTTACTGCACCAACACGTTTTTTGTGACAGATATTAATAAAATCATACATCAAAAAAGAGTGGTCTAGTCTTGGATCACTCTTTTTTTTTCAATAAAATTATTCTTAGGTGCAAGATTTTTCTTGCACCTAAGAATAAACTATGCAAGATTTTTCTTTCATATACTTTTTTCACTTTATATCTTATAGAATAAGTCTTTATATAATGGATCATTAGATCAGATTTTATATCTATATTGTATTGGTATACTTTTTGCTACAATATTATTACACAATATACAATTATAATGTAATATATATATAATGTACATTGTATAAAATTTTTGAAAATATCATTGTAATAACAATATTTTAAAATATAAATACCATTCTTATAACAATAATTTTTATTGTAGAAAAAGTGAAATATATATGAGTTTATTAAATTATACAGCATTAGAATTTATCTCGCAAGTGTTTCAATGTGATATTAAAGACATCAAAAATATCCAAGCTATGAAAAATGGAATGACTAATGATTCTTATGTATTTGATGTCGATCAAAAACGATACATTATCAGAATACCTGGCAAAGGATCTGCTGAACTTGTAAATCGCAAAATGGAATATAACGTATACCAAACAATTGCAGAGTACAATATTACAGATCCCATGGTTTATCTTTCTGCTGAAAATTCTTATAAAATTACAGAATATTTAGATAATGTGCAAAATTGTGATCCAAGAAATTGGGAAGAAGTTGAAATTAGCATGAATGCATTGCGAGCATTCCATAATTTGAAACTTACAATGGACTATTCCTTTGCTATTTACGATAACATTGAAAAATATGATAAATTGATTGCAGACCATGGCTCAGAATTCAGCAATTACCAAGAAAACAAAGAAAAAGTCTATGAACTCAGAGATTTTATTCAAAAATATGCCCAACCTTTTTACTTGTCACACATTGATTCTAACCATGACAACTTTTTATTGAACAACCAACAAAATCAAGTATTTATGATTGATTGGGAATATGCTGGAATGCAAGACCAAGACCTTGACATTGCCATGTTTACAATTTACGCTGGTTATAATAAAGAAGAATTTGACAAATTAATTTGTATTTACTGCCAAGGAAAATGCAAACTTGCACGCCGTTTAAAAATTTATGCATATGCCTGTATTGCTGGATTTCTCTGGGGAATTTGGGCAGAATACAAAAAAATCTGCGGTGTTGATTTTGGAGACTATACTAACCTACAATATTCTTATATTGAAAATTACTATCCCATCATCAAAGAAGAAATGAAAAATATATAAAATAGGAAGAAGAGAAAGGAAAGGATTATGATCCCAGTAGATAATGCAATTTTAATGGCAGCTGGTGCTGCCTCTCGCATGGCTCCTCTATCCTATGAATGCCCTAAAGCATTACTCAGAGTGCATGGCGAAATTCTCATTGAACGCCAAATAAGACAACTACAAGAATGTGGGATTAAAGAAATTATTGTTGTCCTTGGCTACCAAAAAGAAAAATTTCAATACTTACAAGACAAATACAATGTCATCCTACTAGAAAATAACGAATACAATATTAAAAACAACCACTCAACCTTGTATGTAGCAAGACAATATTTAAAAAACAGCTATATTTGTACTGTAGATATGTACTATACCATGAACCTTTTCCAATCTCACGAGCCTCATGCCTATTACTCTGTAAAATACGATGAAGGGGAAACAGACGAATGGTGTGTCAAGACAGATAAAAACGACAGAATTATAAATGTCCAAATAGGCGGTCGAGATTCTTGGACTATGACAGGGCATGTTTTTTTTACCCGTGAATTTTCTAATAAACTAATTCCGTACCTTGAACAAGCATACCACGATCCCAATGCAGCAAACATGTATTGGGAAGACCTCTATATCCAACACCTTGATGAATTCGATATGTATGCTAAAAAATATAAAAACGGTTTGATGTTAGAATTCGACAGCTTAGAAGATTTACGTCAATACGACCCTACCTACAAAACAAATTCTGGCTCTAAAATTTTACAAACAATCTGTCAAAAACTCCATTGCCTAGAAGAAGATATCATTAATATCAAACCAATAAAACAAGATGCGGAAGCCATTGGATTTCAATTCCACTGCCACCAAGAACAATACTATTATTTGTACAAGACAGAAGAACTTGTACAAGAGCTAGAATCATTGCTAGCTAGTTAATATACAACATACTCATCCTGATCAAAGAGTGAATGTAGATGCATTTCGCTCTTATAAAAGAGTGAAATGCATCTCGCATATCACTCTTTTATAATCTATACTAATAATTAATATTCTATCAACTAAATTACAAAATCTAATTAGATTACAAAATCTGAAAGGAAATCTTTCCATATGCAAGAACCTATAGAAAATAAAGTTGCAGACAACTCATCTTCTGCACCAAAAACAAAAGAATCCCTCCTGCGAAAACTAGACAAACGAATTATGTTTGTACCTCTTTGCTGTATTGTCATTCTCTGTTTTTTATTCTCTTTTTCACCTGAAAAATCTAACACTACACTTGAAAACATTCGTAATTTTTTTAGTGATCAACTTGGTTCCTATTATATTCTTATGGGAATGGGTTGCGTGCTTTGTACCATGTACATGGCAATCTCCAAATATGGAGACATTAAATTAGGTAACATTGATAAACCACAATATGGCACTTTTCAATGGGGAGCCATGATATTTACTTCTACCATGGCAGCAGATATCTTATTTTTCTCCTTGCACGAATGGGCACTTTATTATGCAGATCCTCACACACAAACAATGGGAAGTTTACAAGATTGGGCACCCACATTTGCCTTATCTCACTGGGGACCAATTCCTTGGAGTTTCTACATTGTCTTAGCAATTCCTTTTGGATTTATGCTCCACGTTCGAGGCATTAAACGCCAAAAATTTTCAGAAGCATGCCATCCTCTCATACCTGCTAAACAAAAAAACTTTTGGACAAAAACCATTGACATTATCTCTGTTTTTGCCCTATTGGCAGGCACAAGCACTACTTTTTCCCTAGCCACACCTCTACTTGCTACAGCTACCACTCATATTCTAGGAATTGAACAAAGCAGAATGGTGACTATACTCATCCTACTTACTATTGCTACAGTCTATACCATTACCATTTGGTTTGGAATGTTAGGAGTTGCAAAACTTGCCAATATTTGTGTCTACATTTTCTTTATTTTACTTGCCTACTTCCTATTTCTAGGCAATGAAACTAGATACATCATTGAAACAGGCATCACTGCTATTGGAAATTTAGCACAAAACTTTATTCGAATTTCCACTTGGATGGATCCAAGTCGTACAGAACCCTCTTTCCCACAAAATTGGACCATTTTCTATTGGGCAT
The DNA here is from genome assembly GCA_017993505.1 of Planctomycetota bacterium. Classification (GTDB taxonomy): domain Bacteria; phylum Planctomycetota; class Uabimicrobiia; order Uabimicrobiales; family JABWCH01; genus JAGOMP01. Next base: position 4,178 of record JAGOMP010000018.1, on the reverse strand, counting down.
ATTGGATGGCATGGTGCATTGCAACACCCTTCTTTATTGGTGTCATCAGTAAAGGACGAACTATTAGAAATACTGTATTTGGAGGATACTTCTGGGGATTAGCAGGAACTTTTGCCTCCTTTATCATCTTAGGAAATTATGGTCTTCGACAACAAACATCAGGTGTTCTTGATGTAGCAGGAAGCATTGCAGCAACTGGAGATGCATACCAAGCCATTATTAATATTTTTAACACACTCCCTTTACCAAAAGTGGCTCTAGGTCTTCTTGTAATTACAATGATTGCTTTCTATGCAACTACATTTGATGCTATTACTATGGTTATTTCTTCTTATACCTATAAACAACTAGACCACGACCAAGAACCTGATAAACGAGTTCGAATTTATTGGGCAATCTTATTTATTTTACTGCCCATAGCACTTGTTTTTGCAGAAAGTAGCCGACAACAACTTTATTCATTGTCTATCATCGCTGCATTTCCTATCGGTATTATTATTATATTAATTGCAATCAGCTTCTTTAAAGACGCCAATAAATATTTTCAAGAAAACAAAAAACAAGTAGAATAAACATATAACTATTTCATACATAGTAAATATAATGTGGAAATTACTCTGAAATATCAAAATAATTTCCACATTATCTTATACTACCCTCAAAAAAATCTGCTACCATACTTGTTAAGTCATAAATCAATCTAAAAATGCCTCCTTATACTCATAATCAATATTATATTTTTGTTCTAGCAAAATTATTTGATGTGCATATTGTTCATATATATCTTGTAAAGTAATCGTGCAAAATTGCGTTCTACAACCTAGAGGTCTATAAATATGACTTGTACAAAGATTATCTTTTTGAAAACAACAAATGCCTTGTTGCAATGTATAAGGTTGTTGATTTTTTTCCATGCTATACAATTCTTCTATATGGTAAATATAAAGACGCATTCCATTTGTTGAAAAATTACAACATTCCCCACAACATTGACATTTTACATTTAATTTTGCAAGTTCAGATTCCAAATCTTCATAAATACTTTCTAATTCTTGAAATGCTTTTGCATACATAACAATTCCTATTTTTTAAGATATATAATTCCTATTTCCCTAAATACAGAATCTTTTAAAAAAAGACTAAAAATATAATGCTACTTTCTATCAATACAGAATCTTTTAAAAAAAGCTTGTAAAATAAAAATCTAATAGTACAATACAATATAAGGTTTTGTTTTATACAACGTATATTTAAGGGTATAATAATCATGTCTAGTCAACCTACCTATGAATTTTACAAAGACGACATTAAAAAAATGTCGCCTATTCGTGCAATTGCAAGTACTTTATTGTATCACAAAAATCCTGAATTTCCTCGTGAAATTTTAACTCCAGAGCGTGCGTATAAATTGGCATCTCAACAAGCCAGTGTAACTATCACAGACATGCCCATTTACGAAGTCGCAAGAAAACGTTACCGTTTACCTAAAAATGCAACTATTCTAAATGAATATACTGGCAAGGTTGTAGGACGAGCTGCACAGGCTCGTAGATTCTATGATAGAGCCTCAGAAGAACAAAAAAAAGAATTACGAGACATTCTCATGGATGCAGTCTATGAAATGCAAAAAAAACCTTTAATCCAAGCAGAAGCAGTCATTGGTCTTGATCCAGGTCTTATGATCAAAGCACACATGATTGCAACAGTAGAAGATGCTAACAATGTTTGGAACTGGTATCATAACTTCACACCCTATGAAATTTGCAAAAAAGAATACGACAATAGTGATCCTCTTCCTATTCAGGACATCATCTTCATTTCTGATCCCTCTTGGAGACACCCTGATTATCCAAAAGGTCTTGCCCTATTTGATCCTTATGAAAACGTTGTTGTCAACCTAGGTATGACATATTTCGGAGAAAGAAAAAAAGGTACACTCACCTTAGCTTGGTCTTCTGGTATGAGACTTGGTCAAGTAGCTTGCCATGCAGGCATCAAAGAAATAGACTTTACAGAATGCGAAGATCCAAAATACCATCCATTAGGCAAACGCTCTATTTCCTTTTTTGGTCTTTCTGGTAGTGGAAAATCTTCCTATACCAATTCTCACGACCATGCTGGCACACTACCAGCAGGATTCAAACGAAAAATTCTTCATGACGATGCCTATCAAATCGATATTGAAAACAAACTCTGCCGCGTTTGGGAACCCACTCTATTTGATAAAACAGACAGTAGAGAAATGGATCACCCAGACTGGAAATACTGCATTTCAAGCCAAAACAATGCTGTCTTACCAATAGATGGAGAACTTCGCATTCTAGGACAAGATATACGAAATAAAAACGGTAGAGCCATTTTTGATAGAGACCTACTTGGTGCCAATACATATATCAATCAATGTTCCTTTCCCCATGCTCTATGTTGGATTATGAAAGACGAAACATTGCCTCCAGTTATCAAATTCGATGATAAATACCTAGCTGTTGCCATGGGTGCTACTCTCATGACAAAACGAACAGCAGCAGAAAACGTATCCATCGAAGAAATGAAAAAACTTGTATTTGAACCTTTTGCCAATCCTTTCCGAGTATACGAACTTTACAAAGACTGCGAAGGATTCTACAAAGTTCTAGAAGCAGGTGCTGAATGCTATTGCTTCAACTCTGGTGTATTCTGGGCTGGTAATGAAAAAACAGTGGACATTCCACTCAAACTCAGTCTACGACTCAACACTGCTATCCTTTGCAACGAACTAGAATGGGAACCTTGGACAGTTTTACCTGGTGCCATGATTCCTGCCAAAGAATCCATTACAAAAATTGCCCCAGAATACCTAGAAAAATACGATGCCACCAACATCAAAGATCCCGAAGCATACAAACAACTCTTTGAAAATAGATTCAACCAACGCAAAGAATACCTCAACACCTCCGATCTCAAAGACAAACCAGAACTCCTTGAGACACTTCTCAGCAAACTACAAATCAAAATCTAACAGACAATAGTAATAGAAAAAAACAGAGGGGACTGACACAGCCCCCTTTCTAGCAAAGAGAGAGACTAACCAAACGTCTCTCTCTTTTTTTGCTAAAAATATTACTCTGGGGAAAATCTGTTCATCTGCTCTGGGGAAAATATACTCTGGGGAGAAATATTACTCTGGGGAGAAACGCATTAGAAAGAAACATGAAATGAAATTCGTCACAATGCGTTAATATTGCTCTGTATTGCTCTAGGGAATATAGGGAATATGCTCTGGGGAAAATCTGTTCATCTGCTTAGGGAATATAGGGAATATGCTCTGGGGAAAATCTGTTCATCTGCTCTGGGGAGGTAAATATTGCTCTGGGGAAAAATATTACTCTGCTCTGGGGAATATGCTCTGGGGAATATACTCTGAGGAGGTAAATGTTTCTCTGGGGGAAAATATTGCTCTGGGGAGAAACGCATTAGAAAGAAACGTGAAATGAAATTCGCCATAATGCGTTAGATTACGTAGAAATGCGTGAATGCGTGGAAACATGGTCTTCCTTTTCTCTGGGGAGAAACGAGTGCGAATCTACTCTGGGGATAATATGATCTGGGGAATATACTTTGGGAGGTAAATGTTGAATGTTGCTCCAGGGGAAAATATTGCTCTGGGGAGAAACGCATTAGAAAGAAACGTGAAATGAAATTCGTCACAATGCGTTAGATTACGTAGAAATGCGTGAATGCGTGAAAATATGGTCTTCCTTTTCTCCGGGGAAAAACGAGTGCGAATCTACTCTGGGGAAAATATACTCTGAGGAAAAGAAAAAAATTTGAAAAAAAAGAGAGAATTTTTCCAATTTTGAGAAAAATTGGAGAGATTTTGGAAAAATTAGAGAGAATTTCAGAAGATTTTGTAGTGGAAAAAAAGCGATTTGGATGGCAACAGGAAGAATTTTCTAGTGAGAAAAAAAATTGGTGATTTTTTGAAAGAATTTTGATGAAAAATTGATAGAAAATGATGATAATAATTTATGTAAGTTATTGTAATTTAATAAGTTATTATGATTAATCTTAGTGTTTTCAAGTTTTTATGTGTGGACATACTATCTCTGAGGTAAAATTTTTCTGCAAAATTTTACCTTGAAATTATATTAACTTTTTCAAATTTTTAAGTTTGATTTTGTCAATATAATTTATTTTTT
>JAGOMP010000017.1 GCA_017993505.1 Planctomycetota bacterium | reverse complement strand
AAAATAGACAGAGATTACAATGCAAGTTTGAATTTACTAACAGAATTAAAAAAACAAATAGGCAAAGTTCTTGCCGAATTTACGTCTGCGGACTTGACGGCAATGCAGTCAGATTTAGTAATAAATCTGATTGTAACCAGCAAGGTTGAAACAGAAATACAACAGAAATCTTATTTATAGATTTTTATAGCTATTTATAGGATTTTATAGGTTTGTAGGAACGGAGATAAAATATGCAAATACCTGATTATCTAAAGCTGAATAATTTAGCAGAAAGATTTCCAAAACATTATACAAAAGCACAACTTGCCAAAGCTCAAACTGTATTTTTAAAAAAAATTTCTCTTGCTATCCATGAATTATATCAAGGAAAAATGATTACGATTCCTAAAGCTGGATTATATGATTTTGGTTGGTTTGGTGTGTACTATACTCCAGGTGTATCTTCGATTTCCACAGCGATTCGAGATGAAATTACTAAATCTTATTCTCTAAGCAATCGTGGGAATTTAGTAGCCGTTGTTTCGGACAGCACACGAGTTTTAGGTGATGGTGATGTTTCCCCATCAGGTGGTTTAGGCGTAATGGAAGGCAAGTCTTTTCTCATGTATTATCTTGGTGGAATGTCTTCTATTTCCCTTTGCATTGATAGTCATAAAGAACGCCATAAAGCAGGAACGCATGATCCAAGTTGGGAACATGATCCCAATAAAATCATTGATTTTGTTCAAATGTTATCTCCTAGTGTAGGTGCAGTTAATTTAGAAGACATTAGCCAACCCAATTGTTATAAAGTATTGGATGATTTACAAGATTGTGGTATTCCAGTTTGGCATGATGATGCCCAAGGTACAGCCTGTGTGATTTTAGCTGGTCTGATCAATGCTACAAAATTAGCAAATAAGGATTTGCATGATGCTAAAATTGTGCTGATGGGAGCTGGTGCAAGCAATTCCACGGTAGCACGATTACTTATCAAAGCGAATGTTCCACCTCATAACATCATTTTATTTGATATTCATGGTGGATTGCATCAAAATAGAAGAGATATAAAAGAAGATCCACGCTTTTATAGACAATGGGAATTATGCAAAACAACAAACCCTCACTGCATTCAAAACATTGAAGATGCATTGCACAATGCAGATGCACTCATTGCTTTATCACAACCAGGTCCCAATGTTGTGAAAAAACATTGGATTTCCACTATGGCTCCTCGCCCTATTCTTTTCACGTGTGCTAATCCTATTCCAGAAATTTATCCCTATGAAGCCTTAGACGCTGGTGCATACATTGCTGCCACAGGACGTTCTGATTTCCCTAATCAAGTAAATAATTCACTAGGTTTTCCAGGAATTTTAAAAGGAACACTCTTAGCACAAGCCACACAAATTACAGATAATATGGCAATTGCTGCTGCATATGCACTGGCCAATGCCATAAAAAATCCTGCAACCGATTATATTTTACCAAAAATGGATGAAAATCATATTTATCCTATTGTTGCTAAAGCAGTTGCAGAACAAGCTATAAAAGATAATATAGCTCATACAACACTCACTCCAGAGGAAATCTACGCTAAGGCTCAAAAAGACATTCAACAAAACCAACAAATTTTACATACACTCGTTGAAAAAAATTATATTCAAACACCATCCCAAGAATTCATTGACAAAGTTTTACAAGAAGTGATTCGAGAAATAGAATAAAAAAATCTCTCTCTATCTGAACAAAAATTTTTTATTGAATAAATTTAATATCTTTGTTACAATAGTTTTACATTCTTTCTTAGACTGAACCAATCAAGGAACAGACTCATAGACAAGTATTTCATTGAAATTACTTACATAAAACTAATAGTTTAGGGTTATACTCATGACTGAATCAAATAGCAATAATATAGATAATCTATTAGGACAAAATATCGATGGTTATCAAATTGTGCAACGAATTGGTTCTAGTACAGTTTTTTTAGCCTTTAAAGAAAATCCTGATATCCAATTTGCTGTAAAAGTTTTTTATCCTGATCCATATGCTTGCAATCGGGAAGAAATTATAGAACGACTTCGTTCTATTAGTCAATTGGAACATGAAAATATTGTGAATGTTGTAGAGACTGGTGAAAATGAAGACTTTGTCTATGCTGTTATGGAATATGTTCCAGGGGAAAATTTATACGATTTAATGCAACGAAATCCTCGTTTGCATTGGGCAGCAGCAGCAGAATTAGCACGAGATATTATTCGTGGTTTAGTGCATGCTCATGCATATTCTGTCACTCATCGAAGTCTCCATCCAGATAGAATTCTTTTAGGAAAAGGTGGACAAGTCAAAATCAATTTTTGCAATGAAGGTGAAATCACTCCTAGTGGTGAAATTGCCAATTATGTTTCCCCAGAAATTTTCCTAGGCCAACCATTAGAAGCATATTCAGATATTTATTCGTTGGGTGCAATCATGTACCACATTATTACTGGGAATCCACCTTTATCTGGCAAATCCCCAAAAGAAATTGCTTTACAACATAGAGAAATGGAACCAGTATTGCCTAATTATGGAGTAGCAGATATTCCTCACTCTCTTTCTTTAGTATTGTCTCGTGCTTTAAGTAAAGAATTAAAACAACGCTATCAAAATGCATATGAATTACAAGCTGCTATTGATAATTTTTTGTTAAACGATATCAAAACATATAAAATCGGTTCGTATAAAGAATTATTACCTAAAGTAGTAGAAGTTTCAGAAAGTGGGCGAGCCTTTAATGTTGCCTTAGAAAAAACAAGACAAATTCCTAGAATTCTTGACACTTCCCCTCTCATTGAAATGGATTCATTAAAAGCTGACGATACTTCAGAAATTACAATTACAAAACAAAAAACAGATTCTGAAATCGAATTCCCCAATAAAATAAAAAGTCACAAAAAAAAGTTTCCAAAAGAAATTTTTAAAACAGCCATTTGTGCAAGCATTGCTTCCTTTATTATTCAAGCTATTGTGCTTATTGTTTCATTTACAATATAAGGAAAACATTTTGAATATATTATATTCTCAAAAAGATATACAATGTAGAATACAAGAACTAGGGAAACAAATTACTCAAGATTATCAAGGTAAAGAACTTGTTGTTTTAGGTGTTTTAACAGGGTCTTTTATTTTCATGGCAGACCTTGTTCGAGAAATTCATCTTCCTTTAGATTGTGAATTTGTTAAAATATCTTCTTATGGAGATGGAAAAATTTCAAAAGATTTACAATGTCAACTTGATGTTAAAAAAGAAAAAATTCAAGGAAAACATATTTTAATTGTAGATGATATTGTAGATTCTGGGAAAACAATGAATTTTTTAATCCAACATTTACAAAATTATCAAGCCAGTGATATTAAAATTTGCACATTACTTTTTAAAGAATCTGCTGTACAATACAATATTCATCCTCATTATTATGGGTTTAAAGTAGAAAATTTTTTTGTGGCTGGCTACGGATTAGATGATAAAGGAAAAAGTAGAAACCAACCGTTTATTAGTGCTATATAAACAGACAAGATAAATAAAAAAGACTTCGTATATACGAAGTCTTTTTTATTTATGAAATATTATTGTATTCTCTAAAATTTAATTCCTAATTTTTCATGAACTTCATCCATAGTTTCCTGTGCAATTTTTCGACATTTTTCTGCTGAAGTTTTCAAAAAATCATAAACAGGTTTAGGATCATTGATAAGGGCTTGGTATTTCTCTCGAATAGGTCCTAGCATAGATTCCATATTTTTAGCCAACATTCGTTTACATTGAACACAACCAATAGCAGCGTTTTTGCAATCATTGGTAATTTGATCGAGTTGTTCTTTTGGTGTAAAATATTGATGGTAAGAATTATATACATTACAATCTTTTGGATCGCCAGGATCTTGTTTTCGTTGGCGTCGTTCATCTGTTTTTGCCCCTGCAAGTTTTTTCCAAATTACTTCGGGAGATTCAATGACACCAATAGTATTTCCAAGACTTTTTGACATTTTATTCACACCATCTAAGCCTAAAACTCTCTTAGCCTGTCCTAAAATTGGTTGAGGTTCTGGAAATATATCGCCATATGTTTTATTGAATCTACGAACGCATTCTCTTGTAAGTTCCAAATGTTGTAGTTGGTCTTCACCTACTGGAACATATTGTGCTTTGTAAATCAAAATATCAGCAATCATCAGCACAGGATAAGTGAATAGACCTACGCTAACAGATTCTGTTTTATCTTTGGACTTATCTTTGTATTGTGTCATACGATTGAGTTCGCCCATAGTAGAATTGCAATTCAAAATCCAAGCTAACTCTGTATGTTCTGGGACATGACTTTGAACAAAGAGAGAGGCATTTTCTGGTGTAATGCCTGCTGCCATAATTAAAGTTGCTGCTTCCAAAATGCGATTTTTCATTTCTTGCACTGGATAAGGGATGGTCATAGCATGATAATCTACCACAGAAAAAATAGATTCATATTCTCCTGATTGAGCAAGTTCTACCCATCGTTGGATAGCACCAAGATAATTTCCAATATGTATACTGCCTGTGGGTTGTATTCCAGAAAATAATCGTTTTTTCATAAGCGTATGGCGCGTTGCGCATTCTCCTATTTAACTTATCTATTTTTTTTATAAATAGACATGAATATAAATAAAATTGACTTTGTCAATAAAATACAATATACTTATAACATATAATATAGCAATTTTCTTTTATAAATCATTAAAAAAATTATTCTTTCTAGCATATTCTTTCTATTATAGGTATAAATAATGGCTTTAAATAAAAACTTTTTTCTAATGCAACGCTGTTTAAATGCTGGGTATGTACCTCCAAAAATTCTAACAGATTTAATGATGCACAATAAAGATTCAAATATTCTTTCTATTCTATTAGTCAATAAGCTCATTGATCAGACAGTATATAAACAATTACAGCAAGATTGGAAAGCATATTGTAAAGAAACAAATAGATATTTTATTTGTAAAAATTGCAACCATGAAAATTTGTGTGAAGAAGAAACTGCAAATCCATTGTGTGAGTATTGCCATAAACCATTAAAAGAACAAGAAAAATTAAAAAAAGATCTTAGAGCTATCACAACAGGCTTGCCTAAAGAATATTTTGGTCCTTATCAAATATTAAAAATTCTTGGCAGAGGAGGAATGGGAGTAGTTTATAAAGTACAGCATCCTGAATTAGATATTCCATTGGCATTAAAAGTTTTATTAGTTCAAGAGGATGTAGGAGCCAAAATGCGCTTTTATCGTGAAATGGATCTTGTTTCTTTATTGCGCCATCCTAACATTATAGGTATTCATGATGTAGGAACATTAAATGATACACCTTATTATACCATGGATTACATTGAAGGCCAAACATTAGACGCTATTTTGAAAAAAAAACCACTTTTAAATACTACTTATGTGTTGAAAATCCTAGAAAAAATCGCAGCTGGACTAGCTTGTGCACATCGTGCTGGAATTATTCATCGAGATATTAAACCTGGGAATATTATGATTGATGAACAAGATCATCCATATTTAATGGATTTTGGAATTGCCAAATGCAAAGATACAAAATTGACACAACCTGGAGAAATCATGGGTACGCCTGATTATATGCCTCCAGAACAAGCCACAGGAAAAAATCATTTAGTGGGCTATGCTAGTGACGTATATTCATTAGGTGCTACGATGTATCATGCTTTGACTGGCAAGACTCCTTTTGATGGTAAGAATGCAATTATCATTGTACAAAAAGTTATTATGGGAGATTATTTACCACCACGACAAGTAAATCCTGACTTATCTATTTATGTAGAAGCTGTGATTCAAAAAGCAATGTCTTTCCATCCTAAAAATCGATATGCCAATGCTTCTTTAATGGCTTTAGATTTACAAGCTCTATTGCAAGGAAAGCCAACGATAGCAAAACCAAATACTGGATTTCGACGTATTTTAAAAAAAATAAAAAAACACTTTATTATTATTCTTTGTGCTTTGATTAGTTGTATTTGTATTTTGATTTCTCTTATCTTATTTTTATCGTAGTCTTAAGAAGATAAATCAGAAAATTTTCCTTCTAAAAATTCTACCATAAATTCTAGATTATATTTATTTTTAATATACTCTAAAATTTTTAAAAATTTTCTCATTTTAGATCTAGAAAGAATCAGACGAAATGCCATTGGTTGTTCCTCATAATTAAATTTAACAATATATTCATTAATATTTTTCACAAACCAAAGAACAATCATTCCTACAGTGGCAACTCCTATGGCAATATTTTGTCCTAAAATAGAATTCCCCAATATAAGATATATTAATAAAATTACAAAATATAATCCTATTATATTTACGATGAAACAACCATATACAGGCGTATTTGCAATCGATATTCTTCGTATATTATGGAAATCAAAATTATAAAGAATATTTTCAAATAAATCTTTCACTTGTAGATAATGGCTATGAAATAAAATAGAATGAATTTCAAAATTTGCTACTTCTTCTGCAATATTGATTTGATACCCATCACATCGAAAATTTTCTAAATCTTTTTCTTCTTCTGTTTGTTCTTCTGGCTGGTCTTCTATTTCTTTTTTTGTCTGTTCTGCTTTGCTTATTTCTGGTTTTTCTGCTTTGCTTGTTTCTGTTTGTGCAAATTCTTCTTTTATTTCTTCTGTTTTGCTTGTTTCTGTTTGTGCAGATTCTTCTTCTATTTCTTCTGCTTTGCTTGTTTCTGTTTGTGCAGATTCTTCGTCTATTTCTTCTGTTTTGCTTGTTTCTGTTTGTGCAGATTCTTCTTCTATTTCTTCTGTTTTGCTTGTTTCTGTTTGTGTAGATTCTTCTTTTATTTCTTCTGTTTTGCTTGTTTCTGTTTGTGCAGATTCTTCTTCTATTTCTTCTGTTTTGCTTATTTCTGTTTGTGCAGATTCTTCTTCTATTTCTTCTGTTTTGCTTATTTCTGTTTGTTCTTCTATTTGTTGCTCTTTGTCTATGTTATCTTGTTCTTCTATTTGTTGTTCTTGATTTGTCTCTATTGGCTCTGCATGTTGTCCTACTTGATGATTATTTTGTTCTTCTCTATTCATTGTTATGTGACTATCCTTAAAGATTGTTTTATTACATAAAAAAAAAATACTCTAATGATACAAAGCACTAGAGTATCTTTTTTTTTCTTAGAAAATAGTTTGCAAAGTTTCAAAAAAGTTTTTAAAATCTTCTATAGAATACGGACTATTTTCTTTTTCACTTGTAACAATCAATTCAAAAAAAACATTTTTATATGTTGCAAAACAAACATATACTTTATAAATTTTCTCTTGTATTGTATATTCTTTTATTACCAGTATTATATTTGGTGAAATATTTTGATATTCTACTTTTGATAAGGTATTTTGTGTCTTATCTTTAGCCATTGATAAATTTTTATAGAATTGTGCAAATGTTTCTGCTTGCCCCTCTTTGCATACAGCTACGAAAATCATATTCTTTTTACTCAAATAATTAGTAGCTATATCTAATGATTCTTTAATTTTATTTTTATCTGTTTCTTCTTTGACATAATTTAAAAGTGTATCTGTTTTTACAATATAAGATTTAATCTTTTCACCTTTAAAAAATATCGTAGTAAAAAGTTTATTCATAATATCATCAGTTGTTTGTGCTTGTACTGATATAATAGCTAAAATACAAAAAAAGAATAGAGCAATTTTTTTCATATAAACTTCCTTTAATTTTCACATCAAGAACAAAAGTGGAGAATACTTTTATAATCTTCTTATATGTACCAAAGGCCAAAAAATAAAAATAGCTTTTCCTATTATATTTTCCTTAGGAATAAATGTATCTTTTTCCCAATGGCGACTATCATTACTTTGTGGTGGATTATCACCTAAAACAAAATAATTATTTTCAGAAATATTCCAAGTATTGTCATCATAGTTTAAATAATAAATATCACGTTGCAATTTTATATTTTTGATGCAAAATTGTCCATTTTGACTTCCAATTTGAATAGAATTATTTAAAGTTTGTGAAGATGCATTTTGTAGATCTGTAGCATAATCCAATTCAAATATTTTATGATCATTCACCAACACTTGCAATAATAAATCTATATTTTTTATAATTATATGATATTTTTTAAATTGGGTCAATGAAAAATCTAAATTGATTTTATGTAGAAGATGATTATTTTTTTGATGAGTAAATGTACTTGTCTTTTGGGAAAGCGTACATATAAATGTATCTTTCCCATGACAAAGTTGTATATGAAATTTTCCTTCTTTTGTTTCTAGAATTATATAAAAAGAAAGTTGTATTTCACCAACACCATGAAAACCACCTGCTTGGTACGTTTTTTTAGAGCGTTTCCAAAGAAAATCTTTTTGTTTAGGATCATATTTATTGCTCAACTCTTGATAATAAACTAGCCAATTTATATTGTTCGTAGATTGAAATTGAATTTGTTTATCTTGGAATTGAACCTTTTCTTTGTCCAATGCTACCCAAAATTTATCTATCTCATCATACTGCATATTATATAATTCATATAGTAAGTCTTGTTGTATTTGGAAAGGTTTTCTTACAATTTTATGATTCACATAGATGTTTCCATTTTTAATGTCTAAAATCTCATTGGGAAGCCCAATAAGACGTTTCACATAATATTGATTCTGTTTTTCAAAAACTACAACATTCCAACGTTTTAATGTAGAACTTATTTTATCCACAACAATTCTATCGCCTGTTTGAGAATCGCCAATCAAAGTAGGTTCCATAGAGGAAGTGGGAATTTGAAAGGGTTCAAACAAAAATAAGCGAACAAGAAATATACAGCATAAGAGACTAGCAAATAAAAAAAATGATAAAATGTTGTGATAGATGATTTTCATGATATCTTTCTATTGTTTCCAATATGCTATGATTTCAGGCAAAATTTTTCCACTAGGCACAGTCACATAATGACCATATTGTACACTATATGTCATGTGGCGAAATGGGTTAGATTCAGGATTTATATCTAACATAACACAATTTTTTCGACATGCAAGTTGTCCTAAGATATTCGCAAGAGTCGTAGCACCTGAAGTTCCAATCACAATCAACATATCTGTTTTTGTCAATCGACGAATTGAACTTTCATAATAATAAAATTCCTCATTATAACATTCATCAAATAACAAAATATGAGGTCGCGTGACTGCACCACAACTGGGACAAACAAGAAGATTTTGTTGTTGTTTGGTAAGAGGATTTTTTTCATCAATTTCCATTAATTCATCAGGAATAGAATATACTTTTGTACAACATTCCTTAGAACAACGCATACTTGCAAATGTGCCATGGATTTGATAAGTCCGTTGTAAAGAATTGCCAGCTCGTAAATGTAAACCATCAATATTTTGTGTAACAAGACAAAAATGATCGCCAAGCATTTTTTCTAATTCTGCAATTGCATAATGTCCAGGATTAGGTTGGGCTTTAGCACAATCTCGCCTTCTAGCTAAATACCAAAGCCACATATTATAAGGATCTTGTTGAAAAACTCGCCAAGTTACAAGTTCTTCTGGCTGATAGACTTTAGAACCTTTAGTCCAATATCCATCTTGTCCACGAAACGTAGGTATACCACTTTCAGCAGAAATACCTGCACCTGTTAAGACAGTAACCTCAAAATTTTCTTTTTTGGCTTTGTCTAAGATTTCCATTAATCTTTCATCCATTGTAAATCCCACCTTAGAAAAATTAGATAGAATAAAAAAAAGCACCTTGTTCAGGTGCTTTTTTTTTTAGAAAATGAACAACTAACTATTTAGGGGCATTTTCATTTTTTTGTAAAATGCCTGCATCTACTAGTTTGTCAATCATTTGTTGCATAGAACTAAAGAATCCTAAGAAACCGTTTGGTGGCATAATCACTCGTAGATTTGCTTGTGGGACTGGTGGTTTACCTTCTTCTTCTGGTTGAAGTGTGATGAAATCAAAACGAACCATTCCACCTGCAAAATGGATTTGACCTAGTCCGTCTGCAAACATTTCTTTACGGAATTCACGGAATTCTTTTTTTTCTGACATATACAAACTCCTAATCTTTTTTTAGTTAATACTACTAAATACTATAAAACATTTCTTTAGATTATTCTTTCAATAATCTATATTTATTTCTATTTCTTTAAATTATTCATTTAATAATCTATATTTATTTCCATTTCTTTAGATTATTCTTTCAATAATCTAAAGAATCTATTTTATTATACTTAATTTTTTCATCTTTAGCAATAAAAATTTAAAAATTTTCATAAAAAAATAAACTTTTATTTAAATGATTCCTATTAAGTATCACAATATTTAAAAATTTTCTATTATTTTTTAAACCAAGAAAATATTTTTTTCTTAGATTTCTTTTCTGTGGTTTCAGGATAATCTGAAGCAGTATGATCTAGTGTTTCATCTAGGTTCTTACCTGTATCCACAATTTCTTTTGCGATTACTTCTTTTGCCGTTGTTTCAGCAACTTCTTTTGCTGTTGTTTCAGCAACTTCTTTTGCCGTTGTTTCAGCAACTTCTTTTGCCGTTGTTTGTGCAACTTCTTTTGCCGTTGTTTGTGCAACTTCTTTTGCCGTTGTTTGTGCAACTTCTTTTGCTGTTGTTTCAGCAACTTCATTTGCAGTTTGCATTAAATTAATCGGCAACATTTGCTGATGTAAATTCAAATTTTTTAATTTTTGCAATGGTTTTTGTGTATTTAGGGCTTTATCAATCGGCAAGAAGGAATCAATAGATTCGACTTTTTTGCCATCAATGACTTCATCTTTAACTAATCGTAAAGGAGGATGGACTCTATGGCTTTTTTGACGTTGTAGTATCCCTAAAGATACTAATCGATCCATTAATTCCTGCATAGATTTAAAAGCATCTATAAAACCATTGGGTGGCATAATTAACCGAAATTCATTTTGTATAATAGGTGGTTGTCCCTCCTGTAAAGGAGCATATCTGACAAAATCAAAACGAAGCATTTCTCCAGTAAAATGAATTTTGCTTAATTCATCTATAAAAAGTTCATTGATTGGCATTTGTATCGTATCCTATTTTATTTTACTATGTAAAAAATAAGGGAAAATGTACATTGTTCTACAAAGTATTTATTCAAAATTAATCATAGAAGTTGTTGAATACAGTTTTATTTCTTGAGATTCTGTATCCACTTCATAGTCATCTACATTTCCACCGACTCGTCTAGACACTCGAGCAAGAGCAGGGCTGTATTTTACAATATAGTCTCCAGTATAATATTCTCTTTTTTGTGTCATAAAATTACCAGCATTTAAAACATGTTGATAACTTAGTGCTTCACGAAAATCACGTACTGTGTCTGGTTCTAAATTTTCTACGCCTAAGCTATTTAAAATACGAAAATATGATACATAATAATTGCTTAAAGAAATTTCTCTTTCTATATTTTTTTCTATACAAGCAAGTCTCATTAAATCTTGTTCTAATTTTTCAATTTCATTTTCTTTATTGAGAACTGCCGTAGCACTCATTAAATTTTCTTTATATGTTTCTTGTACTCTAGAATCCATATCAAGTTGTGCTTTCATTGCAAGAAGGTTAGCATGTGCCATGCGAACTTGTGCAATGATGGCTATAGATTGAGCGAAAGTACGTTCTTTATCTACATCTACTTGTTTTGAAAACGTCCTATATCGAGAAATATTTTGTGGCAACTTAAGGAGATTATACGCCGCACGAATCCCCACTTCCCACCAACTTGTATGGTATTGGAAATCGCTATTATTTGTTTTAAAATCTGCAAATAAACGAACATTGGGGAACATCATTAAAATAGATTTATAGCATTCTACATGATTAATATGTTTTTGGATATCTACTTCAAAAAGTTCTGGTCGTCTCATAAGTGCAATTTGTTCCATAAGTTCCATTTCAGGAAATGTAAAAGTTGGAACAGTATCTAACATAGAATGATCCACTTTAATCTTTGTATCTGCATATAAACCTAAAAGAGCACATAATTCTACACGATAAGATTCACAATGACGAAAATAATTTGTCAAACGTTTTTCAATATCTACTAACTTTTGAGTTTCTTCAAAAGCACGATAAGGTGCAATCATACCTTGTTTTGCCATTTTAGAAAGAGAGTTCATACGATTTCTACAATCTTTCAACAATTGTTCAGTAGCAAATTTTGCTCTCTGAGCCACTGCAACTTTGAAATATGTTTGAACTACTTCTAAAACTAAATTTTGTTCAATACGACGAACTCGTTGTCTTCGTAAAAAGACTCGATCTTTTGCTTGTTGGCTATTAAAAAATGCCAATCCAAAATCTAACACGCTAAATGCTAAATCTATATTAAATAGATTTAATTGTTGATCCTCTCTTTGAGAATATGTATGGGTGCCACCATCTTTGTCTGGGTAAACGTTTTTGCCTCTACTGGCTTCCACATTACTACGTTCTAAATATTCATTAGAAATAGTTAATTCTGGCAACATCCCTAGCATTTCGCTTGTGTGCATTTCTTCAACAACTTGTTCTTCTAAATTTAAAACTCGTAAATCAACATTATTGCGAAGTGCAAGGCGAATACATTCTTTTAAAGTAAAAGTTTGAGTTTCATCTACATTACTTCTTTTAGCTCTGTCAAAATGTTCTACAGCATAAGCAATTCGATCTTGTTGATAATCATTATACGATTTACAGCCTGCGATCATACTTACTACGATTAGACTGAAAATAAAAAAAGTTTTAATCATGAATCCTCCCAATAATGACCTATTGTTTCTTTTACTTTCATAAAAAGCAAAAACTATCATATTTATTATAAATCAAATTCATAAAAAAAAACAATAAAAAATAATATCAATATTTCAAGCTATAAATTTTTTGGTGATTTCTTATGTACTTTTTTATATAATTTTACGGCGACCTTATAGAATCGATTAAAAAATTTTCGTTGTTTAGGTAGAACAATATGAACCGGTTGTTGCGTATACGCTTGAATAAAACGACAGATGTCTCGTCCTGTTAAAGGAAGATCCATAGCAGAAAAGAGCAAGCCAGATAAATCTTTAATAATATATCTTGAAGGGACTTGTTTTCGTATTTGTGCACGATGCAAATCAATTACAGATAAGCGAACAGTATGTTCATGCAAAGATGATTTATCTAATAGAAAATGACAAAGATAACAATCTCTATGGTTTAAACCAGAACGATGCATTTTCCCAATCATTTTGCCTAAATTTTCAATGATTTTTGCTTTGATATGGTAGGGTGGCGGATTTGTTTTCCAATCTTTGCAAAAATCTTCTAAACTTACTGTGTTTGCTAATTCTTCGGTGATCAGAAAAGAAGTAATATTTGCAGGATTTATACCTTTACTTGCATAAGCACAAGGTTTCATAGTGGGAACTTGAATCATTTCTAAATGACGAATCGCCTTATATTCTTGGCTTGCTCCTAAAACAGGCATTTTCCCTTGGAATAAATTTTTAAAAATTTCTTTCCAGCCACAGCCAGTATGTAGTTTTGCAAAATATCCTTGCTCACCTAGTTCAAATCGAAAAGTATGTCTAGATTTCACTTTTCGAAAACTTTCTCCAGACAATTGAAATGCTTCTTTAAAAACATCTTTTCCACGCCAAAGTGTTTCAAAAGTTTCATTTAGAAAAAGATGATCCATGCGAAAAAATCTCCAAATAATCTATGGCTTTAGAAGCACGATGATAAAAATCTTGGGTAGATGCAAATTGAATTGCATCTTGTTTCATTTGTTGTAAACTTTGCTCATTAGAGAGAATATTTTGTAATATTTGATTATATGTATCTTGTTGAAAAGGCATAGGACAAATACGATTATGTGCTTGTTGCACATACGTTGCATAACCACAATTTTCAGTACATAGAACAGGAAGTCCCATTGATAGTGCTTCTATCAATACATTCCCAGCAGCTTCATTTCTTGCAGGATGAATCATACAATCTGCTGCAAGATAAAAATCTTCTACATTTTGTTGTACACCAGTAAAAATCACTTTGTCTTGTATTTTCAATAAATTTGCTAGTTTTAACATAGATGTATGTTTATAAGACCCTACTACTAAAAAAATACAACGTTCTTTGATTTCTTTAGGAAGTGCATGCAAGGCATATAAATTTCGATCTACACCTTTTGTATAAAAAGCAGAACAAACTTGAATTAAAACGATTTGATTATCTGAAATATGAAATTGTTTCCGAACTTGAGAACGAATACAATCTTTATTTTGAGGAATATGAAACTTAGGATCAATTCCAGGAGGTAAGTAAAAAAAGCGATTTTCTTGGGTTTGATAATAATGAATATAATCTTGTTTTTGATGAGGAGAAATATACAAAATTTTTGTGGAAGACAAAGGTTGAAAAATACTAGCCTCTAGCTTTTCAAATACATTGTAACGATGACTCAACAAACGTTTCCAATATTTTTTTTGGCTAGAAGTCTTTCGAAAACAATTATCGCCAGCGAAATATACATCTAGCCCTGCCATACGATTAAAACCAAACACACAGTCAAAATGTGTTGTTTGTAGATATGCTAAAGCAAGTTTTTCAAAAGCAAGGGCGAAGCCATGATTAGAAAACGCTCGAGGTTGTAATATTTTATATTGTACATTTTCTAAAAATGCATCTTCCCAAATACTAGTAATAATCGTCACTTCATGACCACGTGCTACTGCTTCTTGCAACATACGAAAAAAATCTAATTGCAATCCACCATGTGGAAAGTATTTAAAAATAATAAAAGCAAACTTCATCTATAATTTTCCTGACTTATATTTTCTTTCCAAGATTGCAAAAATATAAAACCCATTGATATCAATGGGTTTTATAAATTAGTGAGATTCACTTTCTGCATGAGCCTTATAACCTGCTGCATCCATCATAGCATCAAGTTCTTCTGGATCAGACATTTCAATTTTAATAAGCCAACCAGCACCATATGGATCTTCCATAAGAGTTTCTAAATTGTCAGCAATATCTTGATTTACTTCAACAATTGTACCAGATACTGGGCAATACAAAGAACTACTTGTTTTTACAGATTCTACTTCACCAAAGATGTCGCCTTTTGTGACTTCATCGCCTTCTTCTAGTATGAATTCAAAATAAGTTAAATCAGTTAAAGCATCAATAGCATGTTTAGTAATACCAATTTCTACAACATTGTCCTTAACTCTTGCCCATTCATGGGTTATAGCATATTTAATATCTTTAGGGAACATGTGAATTCCTTTTACAATAAAATAAAGAAATAATAATAAATCTTTAGCTTTGAACAAAACTAAACTTGTTTTGTATTTATAACAAAAATAATATTTTTTTCAATACAGAATCTTTTTTCATCATGGTTCTTAGCAAAACAAGGCATTCTTATGTACTTAGAGCAACCATTTCATTTTTTTTTGCATTGAATTTTCGAAATGAATCAATATTTGTCACATTTACCAACATTATCAAGCATGCGAAATGATAGATAAATTAAAATTTTTTCTATCTATATAAAACCATTGATGTTACGCATTTCTCGCATGTTTACTTTCTATTTGCCATTGCTTTTTCCTCTATTAATTGGAAAAAGCAACTTTTTAATTCGCATTCTCTTTACCTTATCCAGTAGATATGGAAAGAGAATTTTGCTTCCGTTCCTACAAACCTATAAAATCCTATAAATAGCTATAAAAATCTATAAATAAGATTTCTGTTGTATTTCTGTTTCAACCTTGCTGGTTACAATCTGATTTATTACTAAATCTGACTGCATTGCCGTCAAGTCCGCAGACGTAAATTCGGCAAGAACTTTGCCTATTTGTTTTTTTAATTCTGTTAGTAAATTCAAACTTGCATTGTAATCTCTGTCTATTTTTAAACCACATTCATTACAAATATACACTCTATAAAATTTATATTATTTTATAGAATTTTATAGATTATTTAAAGCAGTTGATAGCCCTTGTACAATGAGCGTAAATAATAGCTCTTGCTGTCTCCTCCATAGATAACAATGGATGATACATTCTATGCTTGCTTAATCTATTTTTTCAAACATAGATTTATCAACACCGCATACTGGACATTCCCAATCATCAGGAATATCTTCAAATGCTGTTCCAGGTGCTATACCGCTATCTGGATCTCCGACTTCAGGATCATAGATATAACCGCAGGGTTCACATTGATACTTACTCATTTTCTTACTCATTAATTTTCTCCTTTTGTTATTTTAATTTTCAATGATTCATATGTCTGTATCAGGATAACAGAATCTACGATATCCAACTTTAAAACTAGAAACGCCCTACGTCTCACTCTCTTTTTATATATTCAAGAGTTAGAAATAGAGATATTTTGAATTATAATATTGCCTTTACAGAATGCAAATATTTTTTAAAGTAAAAATTTGCACTTGAAAACATTTTCTACTTTTATGTATCCTTTTCTTTCCTCTATTTTTTTGATAAAATTTCATTCAATGTACCAGTATGGTAAGTACCGTCTTGAAACTGAGGATATTGTAAAACTTCCAACAAAATAGGAATAGTAGTAGGAACGCCTTCAATATTAAAATTTCTTAATATTTCAATGGACTTTGCAATGGCTTCTTGACGAGTATTGCCACGAACAATCAACTTGGCAATCATAGAATCATAAAAAGGAGGTATTTTATAACCTTCTTGTACATATGTATCTAAACGAATATCAGCATCTTCTGTAAAATCAGGATGTTGAAACTTTGTCAAAGTGCCAGGACTTGGTTTAAAATTATCATTGGCATCTTCTGCATTGATGCGACATTCTATTGCATGACCATTCCAAGTAATTTCTGATTGGTTTAATTTCAAAGCATGACCAGCAGCAAGAAGAAGTTGTTGTTGGACAATATCTACGCCAGTAACCATTTCGGTAACAGGATGTTCTACTTGAAGACGAGTGTTCATTTCCATGAAATATAATTTATCACCATCTAAAAAAAGTTCAATCGTTCCTGCATTTTTATAACCAATCTTAGATACAGCTTCACAAATACGTTTGCCCCAAGCTTGTTTCATTTCCAAAGAAATTGCAGGTGAAGGTGATTCTTCCATTAATTTTTGGTGTTTCTTTTGGATAGAACATTCACGTTCTCCTAAATGAATTACTTTTCCAAAATCATCACCTAAAACTTGGAATTCAATGTGCTTGCCATTCACAATATATTTTTCCATGTACAAAGCAGCATTTCCAAAAGCTTTTTCAGCTTCTATCGAAGCTTCTACAAAAGCAGAACGCAATTGTTCTTCATTTTGACAAATTCTCATTCCTTTTCCACCGCCCCCAGCAGTTGCTTTTAAAAGCACGGGAAAACCAA
Organism: Planctomycetota bacterium; assembly: GCA_017993505.1. Lineage (GTDB taxonomy): Bacteria > Planctomycetota > Uabimicrobiia > Uabimicrobiales > JABWCH01 > JAGOMP01. Next base: position 33,214 of record JAGOMP010000017.1, on the reverse strand, counting down.
TTTCATTTGCCAAAGAAATGGCTTCATCTACATTGGATAAAATACCATCTGATCCAGGAATTACATCTAAACCTGCCTCTTTCATTGTTTTTCTAGCCAAAGCTTTGTCACCCATAACATGAATAGAATGTGGAGAAGGGCCTATAAAAGAAATTTTATATTGTTCACATAAAGTCGCAAACATAGCATTCTCAGCTAGAAAACCATACCCTGGATGGATTGCTTTACATTCATTTTGTAAAGCCACTTGCAATAAAGCTTCCATATTCAAATAACTTTGAGAACTTGGAGAGGCTCCAATACAAACAGACTTTGTTGCCATTTTTAAATAAGGAGCATTCTCATCTGCTTGAGAATAAACAGCAACAGTTTCAATATTCATCTTTTGTGCAGCTTGAATAATGCGTTGAGCAACTTCGCCACGATTAGCAACTAAAATTCGTTTAAACATTCAAATACCCTAAAAGACAAAACAAAAGAACTATGTCCAATCAAATTCCAAAGAACTAAGATTCAAATCAGACCGTAATTCCATAGCTTTATGTAAATAAATAAAATTTTTTCCATTGCCTTCAAAAAAAACAACTATACGAATAATTTTAGGCATGGAATCAGAAAACATAGCTTCTTGAAAACACATCAACGAAACATCAGATAGCAACTTAAACTTTTTTCGCACTACAGATGCTGGATTTATCGAACAAATATCAGGAGTTACAGAAAAAAATACAGCAATCATACGTTCTATATGATTTCCATTTCTAACCTTTTCAAACAACTCTATTACTCTTTCTGATACATGTTCTACATTATCTTGTTCAATAGAAGTAGCTCCTCGCACTGCCATGACAGCCATATTGTAAAACCTCAAAAATATTATAATTATTCTTATGTATTCAATATATTTTGCAATATATTGTACATTATATAATTTCAAATTCTAGTAAAATTTCTTTTTACATGCGAATAAACAAAATTTTTTCATGTTCTAAAATCAAATACATTTTAGAACGAATTTATACCTCTTATTATTACAAAATATACGAATAAGACAATTTATTTTGAAATAAAATCATTTACAATATATGATTCACATATTATAATGATAGTGTGTTATATATATTATTGAGAAACTACATGATATTGTATGTTAGATAAAATACATACAATATTATTATTATATTTTTATGACTCATAAATAATTTTTTTTATAATAATAAAAATTATATATAATAATAAAAATTATATATCATTAAGAAACTACATGATTGTATGTTTAGTATAAAATACATACATTATCGTTATATTTTTATTTTATAGTTTATTTGGAAAGGGAAAAGCGGATGATCCGAGCTCAAAACCTGTCCATGTATTATGGTGCTGTGCCAGCTCTTCGAGATGTAAACTTTGAAGTCAAAAAGGGCGAAATTGTTGGTCTTCTTGGCCCGAATGGTGCTGGAAAATCCACTACATTAAAGATCATCACTACTTATACATATCCTACAGAAGGAAATGTATTCATTGAAAATTTAAACGTACGTGAAAACCCGATTGAAATACGAAAAAAAATCGGATATCTTCCAGAACAATTACCACTATATATGGACATGGAAGTTGTAGAATACTTACGTTTTGTTGGCAAAGCTCGAGGTATTCATGGTACCCAATTAAAAGAACGTCTAGAATGGGTGCAAGAAAAATGTGGATTACAAACTGTATATCGAAAATTAAACAGAGAGTTATCAAAAGGTTATAGACAAAGAACAGCCTTAGCTCAAGCATTGATCCACGATCCAGAAATTGTTATTTTAGATGAACCTACGAGTGGATTAGATCCACATCAAATTATAGAAATTCGTAAATTAATTAAAGAATTAGCAGATTGTAAAACAGTAATATTTTCCACACACATATTACAAGAAGTGCAAGCTGTTACAAATAGAGTACTCATTATTAATCGTGGTCAAATCGTAGCAGATGGAACTACACAAGACTTAGAAAATAAATTTGACACAAAGCAATATCAATTAATTTTGCCTACGAATACTGATGAAAATGCAGTTTTAGCAAAAATCAAAGAAAATAAATCTATCCACCAAGCTAATGTCAGCAACAAAACAGACAAAGAAACAGTTTGTTTTATACAAAGCGATTCAAAACACGATATACGACCTTTTGTAGTTGAACTTTTACAAGCCAATCAATGGAAGTTCCTCGAATTGAAAACAAAACCGTACAGTTTGGAAGAAATTTTCCTTAAATTGACAGAACCAGAAAAAATATAAAGGGATACGTATGAAAAACATTTTGACTATTTTACGCAGAGAAATCACTGCGTATTTTCATTCACCAATTGGATATATTTATTTAATTGTCTTCTTGCTCATCAATTCTTGGCTGTACATCCCTCCATTTTTCTTAAATCTACAAGCTGATATGCGTGGGATGTTCAACTTTTTACCATTTTTATGTTGTGTGCTTATCCCTTTGATTTCCATGCGACTTTGGGCAGAAGATCGTAAAGAAAACACCATTGAAATGCTTCTTACTTTTCCAATGACGTCTACTCAACTCGTTCTTGGAAAATATTTAGCAAGTTTATTATTCTATGCATTTGTATTGGCTACCACTTGGACTATTCCGTTGATGCTATATTGTCTAGGAAATCCAGACACAGGAGTCATTTTTAGTTCTTACTTAGGTGCATTTCTGCTCGGTGCATTATTTTTAGCACTAGGTAGTTTTTTTTCCGTGCTAGTTCGAGACCAAATCATTGCAGCTGTTTTATCTTTAGCTGGTTGCTTTGGATTATATCTTTTAGGTCTTGATTTTATTGCAGCCTATCTTGATTCTTTTTTCGAAGGTTTGGGTAGCACTGTTAAAGTTCTATTAGGAATAATGCCACACTATGAATCCTTTATTCGTGGAATCGTTTCTGTAGTAGATATTGTCTATTTCTTAACTTGGATTTGTATATTCCTATTCTTAACTGGTTTTTTCCTAGAGGGTAGATATAGACCAAAATTCAATTCTATATTTGCCAGTGCCATTACAATTTGTTTAGCCATTGGACTTCTATTCAATTACTTAGTATTTGACGCTGGACTTGGAAGATTTGACTTTACTGAAGGGAAAATTTATACAGTTTCTGATGCAAGTATTCGAATTCTCAATAAATTAAAAGCACCTGTCACAGTGAGTGTATATATCACACCACAATCACAAATGCCTACAGAACTCAAAACATTAGAACAAGATATTGTAGACACATTGAAAGAAATGTCCCTCTCTAGCCAAGGGAAGATGCATTATAAAGTTGTGCACTTAGAAGTCAAAAACTTAGTACAACAAGAGAGATTTGCACACATACAAGATGAAAATAAAGACAAGAAAAAAAGTCTAGAAGAAACATTATTAGATAAAGGAGTAGAACCTTATTCTATTCGCATCTTAAAAGGCGATCAACAAAGCACACAACTTATTTATTCTAGTATAGGCATTGCCTACCGTGACAAAGAAGAAATCTTACCACCAGTAACAGGACAAACACTCTTTCAATTAGAAAGCCTCTTGATAAAAACAGTAGATCGACTTGCACGTCCTAAACAACCTATTATTGCTATGGTAGCCCCTAAAGACGAAATCCCTGATTACATGGTGCAAATGTACATGCAACTTGGTCGTCCAGTTCCACAATCTCGCGACCCTTACCAGCCTATTGAGAAATTCTTAATTCAAGAAGGCTATGATGTAAAACGCATCAACTTTAACAAACAAAGTCCCCTTCCTGAAGAATACGATGCACTTTTGATATTCAATCCCATGAACTTTAACGAACGCCAAAAATGGGAAGTAGCACAAGCATTGCATGCAGGGAAAAAAGTCTTCTTAGCAGTCCAAGAATATTGGTTTAATTACGAAGTGAAACGCGGTTACTTGAATTTACAAAAACAAGAAGACAATCCCAATGTCAACGATTTACTCAGTCATTATGGAATCACAGTAGAACCAGAAATATTAATGGATAAAAACCATATTACCCTTACGATCCAAGATTCTAGCAACACACTAGCTTCGTTACTCGGGGGAGGACACCAAATCAAAGTTCCTACTCATATTCTTATCAACACAGATAGCATGAACCAAGAAGAAACAATTAGTTCCAATTTACCACAATTGCCTTATTTATGGGGGACAGCACTTCATGTTGATAACGATACATTAACTGAAAATAAACTCCAACATACTATTCTATTGAAAACAAGTCGTGATGCATGGAAACTTCCCAAAGACCATACCTTAACAGAAGACGACATTTTCATGAGAAACCTATCTATTTGTAATCAATTCCCCTTAATGGCAAAAATCGAAGGGCAATTCCCCAATGTATACGCTAACAAAGAACGCCCTGCATGGCCTAAACAATCTCCTAAAAGTCCATTTGAACGACCTGAAGAAGACAGTAACACTCCAGAGCCACCAGCAAAAGAAGTCACACCACAAGAAGGTACACTCTTATTGATCGGTTGCTCACGAATCTTCCGCAGCGAACTGATTCAAAACAGCGTCAACCTACTCTTAAACTGTATTGAATACATGGCATTAGACGAAGATTTAAGCAAAGTTCGTAGCCATAAAATGATCAACCGCAGTTTCTCTTTACCAGAGAATACAGGATTATGGAAAGCACTGAACTATGGATTAATGCCATTTCTAATCGCCATATTTGGTATTGGATACGGAATATTCCGTAAAAAATCAAGAGTATCTTCTTTAATGAAGTAAACAATTCCAACGCTAAAAATTTTAGCGTTGGAAATTATCTTCAGGAGCAAAACATGTTCAAAAAACTCATACCACTGTTAATCATTGTACTTATACTAACAGTAGCCACTATTATAAAAAAACAAAGCACCAAAGAACAATTTGATTTAATCCAAGAACTAGGTGCACAAAACATATTAGACGATAAATTTCTTGGCTCAGAAGTTGACCAAATAGAATTATACCTTGGAACAAAAATAGACTCAAAAGTCACTCTTAAAAAAGAAAATGAACAATGGTTCATCACAACAGCTTATCAAGCTCCAGCTCGTAAAAATAACATTGACAAATTGTTATACACATTAAAGAATATGCTCGGAGAAGTACGAAACGCACCTAAAGAATTTTTCAGTGATTTTCAACTCCAAAATGAAGAAGCTGTTCACATTGTACTTACTAGGACTGTTGATAAATCAACCATTCTTTCTCATATTCTTTTAGGAAAAACAGATGGTGAAAATGCCTGTTTTGTAAGACTATATAATAACGATACTATCTTTCGAGTTGGGAGAAACTTACGTCAAGAAATTGGAATTTTTAGTAACGAAAAAGACAAAGCACCAGAACATACTCATTGGCTAGATAAAAATGTTCTTACACTAAATAAAGACGATGTAAAAGAAATTGCTATCACATATCCAGACAAAAAAATACACTTTGTAAAAGAAACTAAGACCATCGAACAACCAGAAGACCCAGAAACAAAAGAAAAACCAGCCCCAAAAATTGAAGAAGAATGGAAACTCAAACCCATTGAAGGATCTTTTAATCAAAGTGAACTAGATAGTTTCATTGATTCCATCACAAATATTGAAGCACAAGATGTAGCAGATCCTAACAAAAAAGAAGAAATCAACATCGACAAACCAAACTACAAACTAGAAATCACACTAGCTAACGACAAAAAATATGTCTTACATGGTGCGTTTACAGGCGGTGAACAAGATGGATATTGCTATTTAGAAACAAATCCAAACCTCATCTATAAGTTAGATAATTGGACATTTTCAAACAGAATTTTTAAATCAGGTAGTAAATACTTTGTATTGCCTTCTTTAACTATTGATAGAACACAAATCCAAAATATAACATATCACATACCACAAGGCACATTTTCCATCAATCGATTTGTATTTGGAAAAGAAAAAGATGAAAAAATTACATGGATTCTTGCGGAACCAGAAAATAAATACGCCACACAAGCTGACACACTCAATGCAGTAGTTGGGCGACTTTCCGTACTCAAAGCAGATGACTATACAGATGAAGTAGATTTAGGGAAACTCGGTCTTGACACTCCTCAATACAGCCTAACTATCCACTTAAAAGACAACAGTCAACATGTTATCAAAGTCACAAAACAAAATGGAAAATACTACACTTTATTTGATGAAGAACGTCCTATCGTAACATTATCTAAAACAGATTTTGAAAAACTCTTCCCAATAATAGACAAAATGTTCATTATAGAAAGCGTAGAAGAAAAAGAAAACAATGCAGACGACGAACCTATGATAGACAATGACATAGAAGAATCTATGATAGACAATGCAGACGACGAACCTATGATAGACAATAACATGGAAGAACCTATGATAGACAATGATATAGAAGAATCTATGATAGACAATGACACAGAACCTGATGAGGAAAACAAATAAGAACAATTTCTAAAAACAAAGCCAATGTTATACAAAGAAGCCGAGTCCTATGCATAGGACTCGGCTTCTTTTATACATTGATGAAAAATTTAATACTTTAATTTTTATTTTTCTGAACATTCACACACATAGCGATAGATTAAATATAATGCTGCTTGTGTAGATCGCAGTTTATGTCGCTCTCTGTTGTCAGTAAAAATATGTTTTTCTACAATGCTATTCTCTTTATCATTGTATGCAATATATACTAACCCAATCGGCTTTTTAAATGTATCTCCTGTAGGCCCTGCAATTCCTGTAATAGCAATTCCAATATCTGAATTTGTTTTAATCCGAATTCCACGTGCCATTTCTTGTGCTGTTTGTTTACTTACTGCACCATATTTCTGGATAGTATCTGTAGTCACTCCCAATGTGTTTATTTTAGATTCATTGCTATACGTTACAACAGATTCTTTTAAAAATGCAGAACACCCAGGAATATTTGTAAAACGATTTACAAGAAGACCACCACTACAAGATTCAGCACAAGCAATCGTCTTTTTTTGTTGAATCAAACATTGTGCCACTACTTCTTCAATAGATTGCATGTTTTGTGCATAGCAAAATGGTTTAATTTTTTCATAAATTTGTTGTATAATGTCTTGACAATCAAAAGTAGGCAAATATGTTACATGAAGGTCAACGCCATAATATTCTGGTAAAAAAGAAAATGCAACTTCTGAAGGTAACCAAGATAAATGATCCAATGTTTCGGATAAAGAGGATTCTGAAATACCAGTAGTACGAAATATTTTATGAATAGGTTGTTGCAATGCATAATGTTGTTGTAAAAAAGGCAAAACATAACTTTGAAACATAGCCTTCATTTCATGAGGCACTCCTGGCATAGCAAATAGATGATGATTATCTTTTTCAATATGAAACCCTGGAGCTGTTCCTTGAAAATTAGGAATTGCCTTTGAAATTTCAGGGATCATGGCTTCTCTTTTATTGCATTCAGGCAAACTAGTAAATCTCTTTAAATATCGTTGTTTCATAGATTCAAAAGATGGTTCATCAAATTTTGCTTTGCATTGAAAATATTGACAAACTCCTTCACTAGTTACATCATCTAAAGTTGGGCCAAGCCCACCTGTAATTAAAATAATATCTACTCGTTTCCATGCATCTTGCAATGCTTTTGTAATATCTTCTAAAGTATCAGCAACAGTTGTATGATGAAAAATCGAATAACCTTGTTTAGTTAATTCTTGGGATAAATACGCTGTATTTGTATCAATGATCTTGCCTGTTAATAATTCATTTCCTGTTGTAAGTATTTCAATTTTCATTATTTTCTCTTCTATAATATTTTCTATCACGTAAATAGAAACATCATTTTATTTTGGTTGCCTTAATGCATTATATGCATATTGTAAAGCATGAAATGTGGCAACAATCATGCCTTCTTCTTTTGTCTGTGCTTCGAGTTGTCTGCCTTGTTTATCGAAAAATATATGTTTGAAATATTGTGAATGTGTAGTTCCATCAGGAAAGGTTAGAGCAACGTACACGCCACCTTCCCAATGGTCTTGCCAAGTAACTGCTCTTCCTGTTGTTGCAATAGTAAACATAGGTTTTTCAAAGTACGTTTCATTAGATTGTACTTTGTATTGTGGTTGGATAGTATATAATTTTTGAGTTCCTTTGGCCATATCTTGGGCTGTTTGTAGGTCGTATAAGTCTTCTTCTTTTTCATCTGGAACTTGTAAAAGTTGTTTTTTTGCCTCTATTTTATAACATACACCAGAACCTGCAAAAACAGCACTAGCTCCAGGTGCTAAGGATAAGGAAGCACTAAGATTTCCACCAGTAACGCTTTCTGAACATGCTAAAATCCAACCTTTTTCTTTTAACAAAGCAATAATTTTGGCTGCAATATTGTGGCATCGAATGCGAAGGTGTGCAGCCTCAATAGAATATGTGGATTCATATTTTGTACGATTTGATAGAATTTGCACTTTAGCAAGTTCTGTATAATTGTACAATACAAGACAGAAAGCAATGGCAAAAAAAATAAAAAGCCCTTGTGTTATTTTTTTCATGATTTCTCCTACAAAAAAAGGCTGTGAATTCTCTTGCACAGCCTTTTTATTTTGTATTTTGAATATTGATTTTTATACTCTAGTTACCATGTGTTCACGAACAATTTTTTGAATTTTTTGTTCTTTACTAGCAATCCAAGGAATATTTTCCAATTGGATAGGAGGTGTAGTAGGATTGGGACGGAATGTTAATGTTCCAGATAGAAGTAGCATATATTCAAATACATCATCAATTCGTTTTTCTACTTGTAAATCAATCACAGGATATTCAGTGGACTCTCTCATGATCCCTCTAATGTGGATAAGACGGTTTGGTTCCACAATCCATCTATCCCATAGAGTATTGTGAATAATGCCACCAAAAACCATAATTGCAAGAATAAAAGCAATGCAAAAATAAAAAACTGCACTTACTGTCACACCACTCATAATTTTATGAATAAATACATTGAGAATGTCTAATACAGGCAATTTATCTTCGAAGACAATTGCCAATAAGACAAGAATGGTAACACCAAAAATAACAGCAATCGCTTTAATTCCAGAAAAATCAAAAGAAATAACTAAAATATTTAAGAAAAATGTAATGATAAAAATCAAAGCAATAATTTCTTGCATATTAAATGGTTTGTATTTTTCTACTGGTGCTGGTTCTGCTAAAGGATCTTCAACAGGTGCTTGTTCTACTTGTTCTACTTGTTCTACAGGTGCTACAGGAGCATCGGCTGCTTTGGGAGGTACTAATGCTAAACAACCACAAACAAAAGCTACAATCATTAAAGGATAGAAAAAGATGACTTTTGGATAAGAGACTAATATGCATCTTGGTTTTTTCTTGGATCCTGTAGTAGGGATGGAAGGATCTGTTGTTGCCATAAAAATATTCCTTTTCGTAAAAAAAGTTTTATTTATACAGATTTTTTAATGACGAACATAATTTGTATATTATTATGACGAACATAATTTGTATATTATGACGAACATAATTTGTATATTATGACGAACATAATTTGTATATTATTATATTGTATCAATTCATGAATCTAAAAAGCAATAAAAATTTTGTTTTTTTCTCAAATACATGAATACATGAGATTATTTATTTTTTTTATTTGTTATTTACACATTATATTTTTAAACGATTTTTTACAATAAAAACAGCTTCTCTAATGTATACATTATGCTTTTAAACGATTTTCTACAATAAAGACGGCTTCTTCCACAGAGATACGTTCTTGTTTTGTAGTATCTCTATCTCTAATAGTAATGCTACCATCTTCGGAAGTTTGCCCATCAATCGTTAAACAATAAGGAGTTCCAATTTCATCATGTCGTCTATACCGTTTGCCAATAGCATGAGTTTCATCATATCTTGCATGGATACCTGCATCTAAAAATTTCTTAGCAATTTCTCGAGCTTTTTCTGGCATTCCATCTTTTCGTAATAAGGGGAAAATAGCCACTTTATATGGTGCTAGAAGAGGATGTAGGCGTAGGACATTTCGTTTTTGCATATTTCCTTTAGAATCAGGGATTTCATCTATATCCCAAGCATCATTTAAATATGCTAGAACAGCACGAGTGGCACCAGCAGAAGGTTCAATTACATAAGGAACGTAACGTTCATTATTTTCAGCGTCAAAATATTCAATTTTTTTGCCTGAAGAAGATGCATGTTTTTTTAAATCATAATCTGTTCGATTTGCAATGCCTTCTAATTCATCCCATCCCCATGAAAATTTGTATTCAATGTCATAACAGGCTTTTGCATAATGTGCTAATTCTTTTGGTTCATGTTGTCGAAATCGAAAATTTTCAGGATGATTTGCAAATTTTTGCCACCAATTTATTCGTTCTTTTTTCCAATATTCCAACCATTCTTCATCTGTTCCTGGTTTACAGAAAAATTCCAATTCCATTTGTTCAAATTCACAAGAACGGAAAATAAACGATTTTACTGTGACTTCATTTCGAAAAGATTTTCCCATTTGTGCAATGCCAAAAGGAATTTTTTGACTCATACTTCGTTGCACATTCATAAATTGCACAAACATAGCTTGGGCAGTTTCTGGACGTAAATATATATTAGAAGACTTTAAAATATATTCTATTTTACTGCGAATTTCTTTACCTTGGACATTTTGAAATGTGCCTTTTTCAATTTCTTGAACGATTTCTTGCAATGGATCTACAGAGCCTAAAAATGTACGGAACATTAAATTAAATTGTCGTTCCTCTGATAAAAATGGACTTCCACAATTTGGACAAACATAACCACATTCTTTTACTAAAGCACCATGTAGTTCATTTCCATCACGTTTTAATTCAATTTGATAATCTTGACGGATTTGTTCTTGTGCAACTTTAGCACGACCTTTATCAGCTAAAATAATGATTGTATCATCCCCTTGTACTTTTATAGGAGCTTTATCTGCACGAAATCGCTCTTTACAAATTTTACAATCTACTAATGGATCTGAAAAGCTAGAAACATGGCCTGATGCTTCCCAAACTTGAGGATGCATCATAATGGAAGCGTCCAATCCAACTACATTGTCGCGAGAATAGACCATATCTTCCCACCATTGATTCATAATGTTGCGTTTTAATTCCACGCCTAAGGGACCATAATCATATGCACTGCGAAGACCGCCATATATTTCGCTAGATTGAAAGATAAAGCCACGATCTTTACACATGGCTGCGATTTGTTGCAATTTATTTTCACACTGTCCGTTTTCCATAATCAATGTACCTAAAAATAACGTATTGAGAATAAAATTTGATTGATCCAATATGATAATCTAAAATATCATATTATAGTATTTTTTAAACTTGATTGATCAAATATAATAATCTACAATATCATGTTTTAGTATTTTTTCAATAAAATTTTTACCTTGCATTCAATACTAAAATTTGTACAATAAAGTTCTATAAACTGTGAAACTTTCATTAAAGGAGTCTCAATATGGACAATACAAGCAAGTTCAAAGTTCTTGCAGTTGATGATTCTTTAGTAACTTTAAAAATTCTAAAAAAAATCATAAAAGATAGTGAATTTGAAATCGTCGCAGAATCAACATCTGGCGAAGATGCATTAATAAAATATGATGAGGTTCAACCAGATTTAGTATTATTGGATATTATTATGCCCGAAATGGATGGCATTGAAGCTTTAGAAAAAATTATAGCGAAAGATCCTTCTGCAAAAATTGTTATGGTTTCGTCTATGGGAACTAAAGAAAAAGTAATGGAATCTTTAGAAAAAGGTGCAAAAAACTTCGTCATGAAACCTTATGAAAAAAGCACATTATTAGAAGTGATGAAAAAAGTTTGTTCCAATGAAATTGCAGAATCATAATTCAAATATATGAATTATCGCTTTCCAAAAAAATAACCCTCACTTTTAGGAGGAAATATTTATGTCCATTAAATTTTTGGGGCAATTTCTATTAGAGCGTGGGAAAATTATTCGAGAAGAACTTCTAGAAGCTCTAAATTTAACAAAAAGCACAAATTTATCCATTGGACAAATTGCATTAGAATCTGAAGATTTAACAAGAGAACAAATAGATTCCATTTGCATCTGCCAAAAATCTACGGATAAATTATTTGGCGAAATCGCCGTTGAAAAAAAATATTTAACACAAGAACAAGTTGATGAATTGCTGATGATTCAAAAAGGCTATCTCACTATGCAAGAATTGCAAGAAGAAATGAAATATATTCAAGAAAGATCAGAAGCAATTGAAGCAAAAAACTTGGAAGTGATACAGGCCTCAAAACATCCAGACGTAGAACAAGCCTTTATTGATGTAGCATTAAAAATGTTGAGACGAGTCGCACAAATGGATTTAGCTTGCTATGAACTCCATCGTGACAAAAATAAACAAAATGCAGAATTTTGGAATATTAACCAAGCATTCTATGGTGATATTTCTGGCATATTTACTTTATCTATATCAGAAAAAACATTTCTTAAAATTGCATCTGAAATGATTCAAGAACAACAAAGAAAGATTGATGATTTAAGTAAAGATGCAGGAAAAGAATTCGTAAATATGGTATTAGGAAATGTAGCTGTCCGCTTAAGTGAAAAAGGGACAAAAATTTCTATTAAATTACCAGAAATTTCTACAAAATTAAATGATGTTATAGATACAGATGAATTACTTGTGGCAAGATTTGTTTCTTCTGAATATGAAGTTCGTTGCATTCTTTGTCTACATTAAAAATAATACAGTATTAAGACACCCAAAAAAAGAGGACCTCCCACCGTCCTCTTTTTTTGTTAGATTTTTTTTTCTCATAATCTATAGAAAAATCTGTTAGGAACACTACTATGAAAACAATAATATTATTTATCATTTTATTGACCATATTGCCTTCTTGTTCTTTACTACAAAATCTTTTTATAAATCCTGATACTATAGTTGTAGATGAATTTGAACGAGTCACAGACCATGAAATGTTGCGTATTTTCCCAAAAGAAGACCGTTTAGGATATATTTGTGAAAATGGTTTTTATACAAAAAAAGTTTGGGGTGGCAGAATAGCAAAACAACATACTGGACAAACAAAAAAAGTTATTTACGAGGGTCGAGCATTTGATGAAGTCAAGGCAATTTTAAATAGTTCGTTTCGTGTAGGCCCCAGTTTAGAAAATGCTCATAGTATCTATCTTTTTTTAGAAGATATTACAAAATATGAATTGATTGATCCACAACCTTTAATTGAATATATGAGTCCTGATAATACAGAATTATTGCAAAAACCATTTGTCTATTCTATGATTAAAGTAAGTAAAATGAGCATTCAAACTCGTAAACAAATTACAGGTGGAGTAAATGCTGAATATGAATTGTCACCTAAAATAGCAGTCACAGCTGGAACAGGTGTAGGAACAGAACATACTAGTGAAGATGCTGGCTATAATGTGTTTGTGGGACAAAAATTTATGGAAGGTGCCCAATGGGTAGATAATTTTCATGATGCACCTAAAGTTGATATTGTTTTAATAAAGCCATTAAAAGATGCAGTGATTGATCAAGTACAAGCACGTGTCCAAGGACATATTTTGCAATACCATTTAATCCCAGAAAATTTTCAAAATAAATTACAATTATATATAATGGTACAAAATGAATATGAAGATGATTGGATTTTACAATCTAAAGCTCGAGTAGATATGAATGGTTATTTTGAGGCAATTTTAAAACTAGGAACATTAGAAGAAGGCAATGGGCACCGTTACAGTATTTCTGCGTTTGCAACATATTTTAAAATTAACCGCGAAGTAAATTCCACAATTCCTTTTCTACCATTTAATAAAGGTCAGTATATTATTAATGTCAAGCGTCAAGATCGTGATTTTTAAAAGAATATTTTTTTATTTCTTGCTACCTACCTGTACCGCCATTTTTTATATTTATCAATATTAATAAATATTTTTTGAATATTTATTAATATTTTTTTATTTATTTATTATAAAAATAATAATAACTTTATCTTAAAATTATAAAAAAATATACTTTATTATGATAATATATATAAATATATGCAAATATAAGTGAATATATGTGAATATAAGTGAATATAGGTAAATATATATAAATATAAGACACTCTAAAAATTTCTTATTTTAGATCATTATTTTTTTATTTTTATCAATATTTTTTTATTTTTTTTACAAAAAATATTAAAAAATATCTTGCAATTACAAAAAAAATATCGTATATTATAGTAAATAAGTGAATATAGAACACTTTTAAATTTTTCTTACCATAAATCAATATTTTTTTATTTTTATCAATATTTTTTTATTTTTTTACAAAAAATATTAAAAAATATCTTGCAATTACAAAAAAAATATCGTATATTATAGTAAATAAGTGAATATAAGTGAATATAAGTAAAAATAAGTAAAAATAAATCTTTTTTTTCAAAATTATACATCAGATCTTTTACAATTTGACATGAATGTTTATTATGAATGCTATCCTTCCGATTTTATTATTAATTATTTCCAATGTTTTTATGACGTTTGCTTGGTATGGACACTTAAAATTCAAAAGTGCAAATATATACCTTGTTATTCTGGTGAGTTGGTTGATTGCTTTTTTTGAATATTGCTTCCAAGTACCAGCAAATCGAATCGGACATAGACATTACTCTGCTGCAGAGTTGAAAACAATTCAAGAAGTGATTACATTTAGCGTTTTCTGTGTGTTTTCTATTCTGTATTTGCATGAAGAAATGAAATGGAATTACGTTGTTGGTTTTGCTTTTATGATTTTAGCTGTATTTTTCGTTTTCAAAAAATGGTAGTAAAATACAATAAATTTTTTTTGCTTTTAGTTTCAGATTTTTAAGTATTTTTAGTTTTTTTGAATCATATATTTGTTTATATGTGTATTATTTTTAATGGGTTATTCTTAATAAAGAACTATCTTATTTAGAAGTTCTTTTGGTATGATTTCTATGGTACAGATACTACTTTATTTATCCATCATTGCCGCTGGTGCAATACTCTCAAAAAAACATCTGATTCCTAGATTCATAAAAAAACATTTAGGAAATTTGCAAACGATCTCTCTATTATTTTTAATTTTCATCATGGGTTATTCCATTGGTGTTGATGACCAAATAATTGCAAAAGTCCCAGTTATGGGTGGTAAAGCTGTTATTTTTGCTGCTTTTACCTGTGGTTTTAGCGTTTTATTAACTTTTTTATTTTATAAAATATTTTCTAAAAACTCTAAAACTAATAATGATAATAATTGATTTCTTGATATAAATATAAACATTTTTGATTTTTTTAGTATATATAAACATAAACATTTTTTTGAGGTTTGGAGGTTTGCAAGTACCATGTTAGTAATAGCCATTGCTTTAATAGTTGGTATTTTTTCTGGTGTTTTCTTCCGAGTTGATCTAATTATCAACCAAAGTAGTATGTTGATCAATATTGGTTTATGCCTTCTTCTTTTCTTTGTTGGCATGGACATAGGAAATAA
Organism: Planctomycetota bacterium; assembly: GCA_017993505.1. Classification (GTDB taxonomy): domain Bacteria; phylum Planctomycetota; class Uabimicrobiia; order Uabimicrobiales; family JABWCH01; genus JAGOMP01. The sequence goes on along the minus strand of JAGOMP010000017.1, from coordinate 17,623 downwards.
TGAAAATATTATAAAAAATCTGAAAAGATGTGGTAAACGTATTTGGTTTTTGCCAATATGTACTATTATAGGCACACTCATTGGAGCAATCGTAGCTACTTCATTAAGTAACATCGATATGAGAGATGGATTAGCAGTTAGTATGGGGCTTGGTTGGGCTTCATTATCATCTATCATGCTTTCCAAAATAAGCGTTGAGTTGGGCAGCTTTGCTTTCTTAACAAATCTTTTTAGAGAAATGATTGCTATTTTCTCTGTGCCTTTCATTGCAAAATATATTGGTTCTTGGGAATCCATTTCTGTAGCTGGTGCCACTGCTATGGATACTCTATTACCTATCATTAATAAAAACAATGCATCTAATATTGCAGTCATAGCATTTTTTTCTGGTACAGTTTTATCTACATCAGTCCCTTTCATTATAACATTCATAATGAAAATATATTCATAATGTAAATATATTAATGTAAATTTCATTCAGTGTATTCAGCAGTTCTAAAAAGTATTCTTAATAACATTCATAATGAAAATATAAAAAGTATTCTTAATAACATTCATAATGAAAATATATTAATATAAATACATTAATATAAATTTCATTCAGTGTATTCAGCAGTTCTAAAAAAAGTATTCTGTTGTAAAAGTGTTTTGTTGTGTTGTAAGCAAAACACTTTTTTTTTATTTAATTTTTTTTTAAATTTTTCTAGATTTTCTAATTAATAGTTGCTATGATTATTTTCATAAACAATGTATTTCAAAAATTATTAGTACACGTTGATCATAATAAAAATTATTGATACACGTTGATCGTAATCAAAATTATTGGTACACGTTGATCGTAATCAAGGAGAATTTATAATGTTTTTGAAAAATCTCATTTTTCTAATGCTATGTATCTTTTTTGTGGCTTGTCAATCGTTGCAAGTTCCTATTAAACATATGGCTGCTGCTGAAGGGAATATACCTGGAGATGTTCAACGAATTGCGATCTTGCCTTATGATTATAACGAAAGTGCAGATCCTACATATGGATATTTAAAAGATAGTATTGCAGATAAAGTAGCAAATGAAATTACAAGCTATGGTACATATAGTGTTGCAGAACGTGCTCGTTTAAATGAATTGATGCAAGAGGCAATGGCTTCTGCAGGAGCTGTTTTAACTCCTGAAAAAATGAATCAAATTGGAAAAGTAACTGATTCTCAAGCTATTGTTGTTGGCAGAATCAATGTAGTATCTATCCAAGATCAACATACAAGCAGATCTGTTGAAGTTCCTGCTGACGATCCTTATGCACCTCCCATGAGAAGAAATTTTCCTTATATCATTCGATCAGTAACTCTGAACGTTACATCAGAAATGCTACATGTTGGCACCAAACAAAAAATTATTACAGATTCATTTAGAGAAACATATAATTCTGAAAAAGATAAAGATGTTATAGGTGGTTTTTTTACTATTAAAGATGAAGAATTTTATGCTTCTCAACCTGGACGTGTTCCTGCTATAGATGATATTTTAACAAGAATGGCTAGTGCTGCTGCTCACCAATTTATTAAAAAGATTTCTGCACATCCTCATTATTTTAATATTGCATTAAAAGAGGATTCCCATCCCTCCATTACAACAGGCATGGAATGGGCAAAGAATGGAAATTACGAACGTGCAGCAGAAGCTTTTAAAGAAGCCACGAATAATCCTAAGAGTGCTGCTGTTGCTTGGTTCAATATAGGCGTGTGCTATGAATCTATAGGTCGATATTCTGAAGCAAAAAATGCATATGAATCTTCTTTAAGAGCAGGCTCTAGTCCCGAAGCCATGGATGGTGTTTCTCGACTTCGTAAATACCAAGGTCTATAATAAATACCAAGATCTACAATGTAGCTTTTTGAATTCATAGGTGTCTATTTTTTGAGACAGCTTCATATAGATAGATTTTATAATTTAAGATTATTTTTTTAAATATTCTTAAAAATTTCAAAATAGAATAAAAAATTTGCCAATTTTATTTTTATTTATAAATTGGCAAGTTTTTTGCTATATTCTTATTTACTGTTATTCATTAATTTGTTATTAAAACTTATTTAGAAAGCAGAAAGTAAGATGCACTGGACAAAAAAAATTATATTTCTTTTAGTTATGGTCATTTTATGTGCATCTCTAGTTGCTCAACAAGACCATCCTCAAGAAAGAAAGATGTCTAGTGAATCCCCAACAAGAGATGCAAAATCATTCAAAAAAAATAGTTCATTTCCAAAAAATAGCACGAATGGTTTTAAACCTAAATCATTCCCTAAAAATAACAGGAATGATTTTTGGAATAATATTACTACACAAGGCAAAGTACTAGCATCACGTGCTGCTTTGATTGATGCATATCGCAATTTAGCAGAAACAATACAAGGTGTGAAAATTACTGGGAATACTACAATAAAAGATATGATTACAAAAAATGACACTCTAAGAGTTCACTTTTACAGTATCATTCAAGGTGCAAAAATCATACAACCGCCCATTTTTCATCAGCAAGGATATGTTTCTGTGGAAGTTGGGATAGATTGTAAGAGTTTTAGTCAACAATTTTCTATTCCTTTACATACGTTTTACAAGTACTTTCCTCACGGAAAAATAACTGCACGTGGTATGGGTATACCATCTAGTCGTCATTTTAAGAAATCTCTTTACTAAAATATAAAAATAGGAGTTATTACTTATGAAAAAAGCATTAATATTATTTGTTGCTATTTTATTTATTATGATTGGTTGTGCTCGTGAAGTTCATGAAACTCATGAGTATAATAAAGTAGTTCCCAATGTAGCTCCTGTTTCTGCAAATTAATTCGCAAAAGGAATACATCATGCAAAAATTATTTATTTTTTTAGTCATTGCAATGGTATTTACTGTTGGCTGTGCAAGAGAAATTCATGAAACCCATGAATATAACAAAGTAGTTCCCAATGTACAACCAGTAGAACCACGTTCTAATGTAAGAGTTGCTCCAGCTCCAGTTACTCCAACAGTTCCTAACTATGTAGAACCTACAGTGCCTAGCTATGTAGAACCTACAGTGCCTAGCTATGTAGAACCTACAATGCCTAGCTATGTAGAACCTACTCCAGTGATGCCAACACCACCAGCTGTCACAGTCCCCTCTACTCCTGACTGGATTAATAATTCTATAACTGCAACAGGAACTTGTGCTGTAGATATCACACAAAGACCAGCACAAGCCAAACAAATGGCTCGACGTGGTGCAAAATTAGATGCCATGCGCAATCTTTTAGAACAAGTTCTTGGACTTCGCATTGATTCTCAAACAGAAGTTAGAGATATGGTAGCAGAATCTGATAGAATCAACGCTGAAACTAGTGGTCTTATTAAAGGTTTTCAAGTTGTAAATGAAAGTTTTGAAGGCGATATTTGTACAGTTACGATTGCAATGCCTCTTCGACCAGTATATGGATACGTTCAGAAATAGTTTTTTTTAAAAAAAATATAAAAAATATAAATTTTAAATATATAATAAATATTTTAAAAAATATAAACATAGAAAGGTATATCATGAAATATCAATTTATTTTAATGTTTTGCATTTTTTCTCTTCTACTCACAGGTTGCCCAAGTCCTGTTCAAACAACGGTTCAACATCATGAACTTCAAGAACAAGAAGTTGCTCCAAGTGGTGCCTTACCTGCACCTATGCCCACAAACGTCAATAATCCAGATTGGATGAACGAAACAATACAAGCCACAGGACAAGGTGCAGTCAATCCTAGACATGCACATAATCCAGCCCAAGCTCAATTAATGGCAAAACGTGCTGCTATGGCCGATGCTCGTAGAAACTTATTAGAAAGAGTATTAGGATTACGACTTGATTCCAGCACAACAGTTCGTGACATGGTTGCAGAATCAGATGAAATTAACGCTGAAACAAGTGGTTTTATCAGAGATTCCTATATTATCAGCGAAAATTTTGATGGTAGCATTGCTACAGTTGAGATGGAATTAAAACTCTATAGTGTTTATACATATATGAAAACAAAAAAAATCTATTATGAATAATCTGTTTTCCAATGTGTTATCTTACTAAGATAATATAGAAAAGCGAGAAGTGGAAATCCATCCCATATCTTCTCGCTTTTTTAGTATCTATCACAATAAAAATAAAAAATATGGCAAAATTTTATTTCATCAATCAAACACAAGAAGTAACATATAAAGTAGAACGTTCGGAATTTATCGCTTATTTAGTATATGTAGACTCTGTAGAACAAGCAAAAGAAGAAATTTCTACACGTTCAAAAAAAATGTATCGTGCTACACATAATTGTTGGGCATATATTGTTGGTGATGAGGGTGAACTATTTCATTGTTCTGATGCTGGCGAACCATCAGGTACAGCAGGTCTTCCTATATTGCGCGTACTGCAAAAATATAATCTAACAAACATTGCAACAATAGTAACAAGATATTTTGGAGGAGTAAAATTAGGCGTACGTGGTCTCATTGACGCTTATAGCCAAGTCGTAGAACTAGCAATCCAACCAGAACAACTTCTGCCTCTCATTAAACTTTTTTCTTGTAAAATCAAAGTACATTATTCTCAATTAGATTACTTAAAATACCAATTACAACAATTGCAAGTAACTATAGATCATGCTGAATACACAGATTCTGTCCTTTTACATGTTAGTGTAGATATAGAAAATACATTCGCAGTAGAATTTTTACAATCACAGTGTACTGAGATATAAAAAAATCACAGTGTACTGAGATATAAAAGATAAAAAAAAAACAGAAAAAATCTATAGCATGAATAGATTTTTTCTGTTTTTTTTTAATAAAGGAATTTTTTTTCTTTTCATCAAAAACATGGATTGCATAATAAAAATTTTCTCCTAAATTTGATTATAAGAAAATTTTTCTTTGACGTGAAGATGGAATATTCAGTTCTTTTCTATATTTTGTAACAGTGCGTCGTGCAATATCTAATCCTTGTTCTTTCAGTAGTTCTACAATATTTTCATCGGATAAAGGCTTTTTTTTATCTTCTTTATCAATCATTTCTTGGATTCGTTGTTGCACAGAATTTCTAGATTCTATTTCGCCATTCTCATTTTCCACTTTACCAGTAAAAAAAAATTTAATAGGAAAAATTCCACGAGGTGTTTGAATGTATTTATCTGCAATCGCTCGACTCACTGTAGAAACATGAATATCTAATGGATCTGCAACTTCTTGCATGCGAAGTGGTCGGAGAGCATTGACTCCTTGTATTAAAAAATCTTTTTGAAATTCAATGATTTTTTCTGAAACTCGTTTTAAAGTATTTTGGCGCTGATTAATAGCATCAATGACCCATTGGGCAGCTTCAATTTTTTTCTTAAGATACTCTTGAGTTTTAGAATTTTTAATTTCTTCTTTATCATCTGTATTGATAATAAAATCTTCTTGAGAAACTTTGAGTTTTTCTTCTTGTTTTATCTTATTTTCATTGAGTTGTAAAAGCCTTTGTAATCTCGGATTGACTCGAAGTTTTGGAATATTTTCATCCATAGTGTGAATGACATATTCCCCATCGATATTTTCTACAATCACATCTGGCATGATACAGTGGATCGGTGCACTATCAAATTCTGCACCTGGTTTTGGATTTAAATGTCGAATATATTCTATCGCTTCATGGATTTCTTCAATGGTTTTGCTAGTTTCTTTAGAAATTTTTGGAAATCGATTATAATAAATATCTTCTAAATGATTTTGGATAAGTTGCTTTAAAAATGGATAATCGGGATTTTCTGGTGACAATTGTAAAATAAGACATTCTTGTATATTTCTAGCACCTACTCCTAAAGGTTCAAGCTTTTGCACATATTGTAAAGCTTCTTCCGCAAGCTTTATATCAGGGACTACATCCATACCAGCAATGACTTCTTCTAGAGAATCTCGAAAATACCCATTAGCGTCAATATTATAGATAATTTGTTCCCCAATATCTCTAATCTCATCGGAAATATCAAATAAAAGGAATTGTTCAAATAAATAATCTTGTAAATTAATAGGCTTATCAGCACTATTTTGTATTGCTTCCATTTTTTTATCTTTATCTGAATCATTTCGTTTGCTAATTTTATCTTGCGAATATATATCACTCCATTCTTCTTGTTCTAAGGAAGAATAATCATGGATTGCATCATCTAAATATTCATTTTTTTCATGAGACGATTCTTCATCAGAATATTGCTGTTCAGGATTATATTCTTGGTCATCTCCATTATTTTCATCTACTCTAATACTGCGTTCATCATCATTATCAATTTGTTCTAAAGCTGGATTATTTTCTAATTGTTCTTGGATAAAAGCCTGCATCTCTAAAACAGGTAATGTGAGAACTTCAATAGATTGAATGATATGGGGCGCCATTCGTAATTCTGTTGTTAATCTTTGGTTAATTGTCATATTTAATTGCATGATTATGTTCCTTTGTCTATGTTGCGTTCTACTTCATTTTTTTTCGATTATTCAATGCCTCGGTAAGAATAATTTCGCTAGCAAATTCAATACTTGCACCTGAAGATATGCCACGAGCCATTTGCGTTACAGTTACAGAACAATCTTGTAATGCCTGTAATAAATAAAGTGCAGTTGTATCGCCTTCTAAATTAGGATTTGTAGCAATAATCACTTCACGAACAGGTTGATCTGTTTTTACACTTTTTTGTATTCTATCTATTAAAGCATCAATCGTAAGATGTTCTGCATGTTCATTTTCTAAAGGTGCCACATGCCCCATTAAAACATGATATGTACCTTGGTAAACAGCTGTTTTTTCTATAGCAATAAGATCTTTTGGTTGTTCGACAACACAAATCATTCCATGGTCGCGCCTTGGATTAGAACAGATAGAACAAGGATTTTCTTCTGTAATATTAAAGCAATATTGACATTTTTTTACTTTTTCTTTGACGGCTCGAATGGCATCAGCTAATTCAAAGACTTCTTGGTCAGATGCTTTTAAAATATGAAAAGCTAATCGTTCTGCTGTTTTTAATCCAATGCCAGGTAATCTTTGTAATTTTTTTAATAAATCTTGTAAAATTGTTGGATATATCATAGCAAACCTAATATTATTCTAATCAAAATACATCATTTTTATTTGATACTCTTGTTTTCGATCAGCTTGGATAAAAAGTTTTTCAGCTTCTTTTTTCCTATTTTGCCCTAATAAAAATAAACCACCCATATATGATAATTCCTGAGCTGGGATAATATCTACATATTCTACAAATTGTTTCAATATATGCCATGATAAGTGGTTGATATGACATTTATAATTTCGTGTAACAGTAATTTCTACTACTGCTTTATTTTTTTGAAATTGAGAAATTTTTCCTTTTACCATACTCAATTTATATTTAGGAATACGGTCTATATGAATTTCTTTTTTACTAGCCTGGTATTTTTTTATCCCTTGCCAAATAAAATCATAACATCTTTCTTGTTGTTTAATTTCCTCTATCATAGTATTCAGTGTTTGGTTATAATTTTCCAATTCTATTTTATATTTTTGCAATATTTTGACAGCATTTGTGTATTTAAACGTTGTTGTATAGCGTAGAACATGTCTATGTAATAGCCAAGACACATAATAGTCTAAATGAAATTCAAGTGCTTCATTAGGATACGACTGTATAAATTTTGTCAAATAAGGTAGACCAGTATCATATTTACGTGTTGCGTGAATTTTTTTTACAAAAATAAGAACAAATTGTTTTTTATATTCATTTATATCTATTTGATAATCATTTAATTGACCATGCGTTCTATTTTTAATATATTCAAAGGCAGTGAGAAAATTTTTATTCTCTTTCCATGTTTCTTTCATTAATATTTTTTCCGCCTCTTTAAAAGTACTTTGCAAGGAGTCTAAAGCTCGTTTTTGAGTTTCATCTAATAAAAGCTCTTGTTTTTCTTGCAATTCTGAAAATGGACTACATCCTTGAATCATCGTCATTGCTGCTTGATATTTTTTCTCTTCCCAACAATCCTGCACTTCTTTTTCTAATAAAGAAAGTAATAAAGCTGTCCATTGTATTCTTTTTTGATTTGCATGATTTAAAATATTTTTTCCCTCCGTGGAATCTTTATACTGTTCGAAACATTGATGTAACTCTGTATAAGAGACTAGCAGAGAAGAAAATGTTACTTGATTCTGTTTATCTACTGTTTCATATATTTCTTGAAAAGCAAGAGCCATATTTTGTTCTTCTGTTTGTATTAAATGAATAAGCCATTTAAAAATTTTATGATACCCTGCTTGTACTTGTTGAATAGCAGGATCTAAATAAGATTTACCTCCCAAGGGATACCAAATACATAAAATAGTAATAATAAGAAGAAAGAAAAGAAAAATAATTTTTTCCCAAGGTTTTTTTTTAGGTTTAAAAGCAGGATGGATTACATCAGAATGAACATAAAGGCGAAGAAGTTCATTTTTTTCTTTTCGTTCAATTGTAGATTCTGATAAAATATCTTCTGGGGAAATGATTTCATCATCTATAATAATCTGATCGGGAGACAGATCACTAATAGTTATTGGATCATTGTCTGTAGACATGCTCTTATTTTCTTTTTCCATTTCTGGTAAAGAAACTTTGAGTCTACGTGTGTTAGTTTTTTCTCTAGCTCGTGCTGAATTGACAGAAGTCTTTGGATCTAAAGTAGAAAATTTAGAAAAACCTGCACTAGAATCTAAGGGAGCTTCTTTATTCTTCATCATATTTTCTAAAGCAATTTCTTCTTTTGTCAATGTGTTTTCATTCGTAGGCTTAAATTTCGGCAAAGATCTTGTTTCACTGGCTCTGTTCTCAGTTGATGAAGAAAAGATTCTTCTTGTTTTTGTTTTTTCAGGCAATGGTCTATCATCAGAACTAATTAATATTTTTTCTGGCGAATTTGTATTAATTTTATAACTCTTTTGTTGAAATTGGACATTGCGTACATTGCTCAACATCGTTTCTCGACGCTTTTCTTTTTGCAAAATTTCTTCTGGCGTTAAGTTTTGTATACCTTTGCTGTCCATAAATACATTAGTATTTTCTTCTGTCACCATAGGTATATCAAATTCTGATTTTAAATCATCTAAAAAATCATGCCATTCTTCTTTTTCAAGATCATTTTCTTGTTTTTCTCGATTTATTTTCTCTTGCATCATTTTACTAGGCATAACATCAGGCGAAATAACAAAATTTTCAATCCTAGGAATCAAAAATACAATATATCCAGCAAAAGCAATTTCTTGATATAATTGTATTTCTATAGAATATGGTTCTGCTTGAACAATCCTTCCCATCATGCTTAAAATAAAAGCTTCCACATCTATTTCTGACAATCGAGGACAAGGGAAAAAACTTGTGTAAATTGCATTTGTTTTTAAAAATTTTGCAACACTTTTTTGTTCTTTATTTAATAATTCCTCAGCTGGAATATAAACGTAATTTTCTACTGGTTCATTAGGATAATATTTACCTAAAATTGCATTTACTATATACTCTTTCTCTTGCTCTGCAGGTTCCCATTCTATGGCAAGAACAATACTCCATTTCATTAAGTTTGCCATTTTTTCCCCTTTCCTTACAAAGTCTTATATATACCTAAAGCTATTTTTGCATTATACAGATATAATTTCAAATTGTAAATTGTAAATTTAAATTTAAAATTATTGACTTTAAATTATTCATATTTTAAAATAATAGAAATAAAAATATATAAAAAAGGAAAATCAGATGGATATATTGGAACAAAATCAACAATTAAAAATATCAAAATTACAATATATTGTCCACCATGCTAAAACGAATTCTCCCTTGTACAAAGAAAAGTATAATACATATAATATAGCACAAAATTTTTTAACAACATTTCAACAATTGCCTTTTTTGAGTAGAACAGAATATTATCAAGGAATGAAGCCTCCTCATTTTTCTCTCTTAACAGATTCTTTAAGCAATTGCTATATTTTTACAAGTGGTGGAACAACAGGAGATGTAAAATTAACAGCTTGGGAACAAAATTTCGTGCAAAATTGGTGCCAAGAATGTTTTGAATCCTTAACTGCAGTTGGACTTTCCGAGCATGATATTGTTGTAAATTTATTTTTCCCAGGAATTTGGGCAACGCATGCTTTGATCAATAAAGCTTTAGAAAAAGCTAATTGTCGCATTTTGCCTTTAGGTGGCAAAGGGAAATTAGAACAACTCATTGAATATTTACGACGATTTCAGATAAATACTGTAATTGGAGTACCTAGTTTTATTGTACGTATGGCAGAATATATAGCTAGCTTACCATACAACATACAACAAGACATACACGTTCGAAAAATTTTTCATTCTGGAGAATTTTTGTCAGAACGTCAAACAAAATATTTACAAGATATTTTACATTGTACACACATTAGCCCTTTTTTATACTCTTCCACAGATACAGGCACTATTGGAATCAAATGTTCTCAATGCAATTACAATCAATACCATCTTGTAGACAGCATGTATTTAGAAGTTCTTAATATGGACTTACAAGAACCTGCTAGAATAGGGCAACCTGGCGAATTTATTGCCACAAGCCTTGTCAATACAAAAGCCCCTTGTGTACGCTATCGAGTTGGCGACCAAGGCATCATAGAATCAACCATATGTCCCTGCGGTCAAACAACACCACTATTTACCTTACTCGGACGTGCTGATGATGAAGTCAAAGTTGCAGGATATTTAATCAGTCCCGATATTATTCAACGCACACTCGAACAATTTCCACAACTCAGTCGCAATTTTCAACTCATTATTGAAGAACAGGAACAAAAAACAAAAATGACAGTGGCATGCGAATTATTACACAACGCAACTGCTGATGCAACATTACCCCTAACCATTGCACAACACTTACTCAAAGAATACGATATACTGGGAACACTCGTTCAACAAAAATATTGCTATATACCACAAATCCAACTTCTTTCCCCAGATTCTCTGCCACGAAATCCACAAACAGGAAAAATCAAAAGAGTAATCGTACGATGAAAACAGACATCTATACCAAAAATAAAGAAATACGACAAAAATTATTACAACTATTACAACAAGTCAATGCAGATTTTTATCCTCCCTTATCTCAACGCCGCCCATTAAAAGATTGGTTAGACTTATTTGAACGTGGTACTATTATATATATACAAGAAAATAACGAAATTCTAGGATTTGCTGTTTATTACGCTCATTTAACCGAAACTATGCTAACTTATTTACGACCTTGTGTAAACATGGATCCTATAGTAGACACACTCGGTATACCATATAGCCAAGGCTACATCCATTTCATTGCGACTACACAAAATGCCCGTGGAAAAGGAGTTGCCGATCAACTTATGAACGCACTTTTCCAACATGCACAACAAAATAATGTTCAACAACTTCGAGTCATCACTTGGTCCACAAACATAAAAAGTTTACAACTTTATAAAAAATTTAAATTTCATGAATACAAAAGAAAACAGAATGATCGTGGTTCAGGCATTGACTCAATTTATTTAGAAATACAGTTAGGAGAAAACAATGACTATGAAAAAAAATGACCAAGAAAAAACAAAAAAAAAGAAAAAAGAAGAACAAAGTAATGAAATAAAGCCTGATTCTGTTGCTACAGAAAAAAAGAAAAAAAGATCACAAGAAGAAGTAGATGAATGCACTCATGATTGTAGTTCCTGTGGATGTTGCTGTGGTGAACAGGAGATGGACGAAGAACAATACAAAAAAGCGATTGATGACCTCATTGATGAAGTATATGACGCAGAAGATGAAGCTGAATTTGAAGCTTGGTGGGAAAATTTCTATGAACAAAATGAAAAACAAAAAATTAAACTTGCCCAAGAAATGATTGAACAAGGTAGTGCTTCAGAAGTTTTTATTGACTTCATATATGACTTAGTAGAAGAAATTAACCACATTATGCGAACTATGCATGCAAAACAAGAATGGTATGCATTTTGCGATCATTTCAAAACGTTTCAACCAGAAATTTACACAGAACTTAAAAATTCTATCGTGTACTACCATCTTACTATGGAAATTAACGACAATAACTGGGGGAAAGTTTCTCCCTTGATTGATGAATTCGTGGAAAGCTTAGAAGAAACTTCTATGTATTATCTAGAAATCGAAGAAATGCTCATCTATGCCAATCAACTTTCTTTAGTAAGACAATTAGTAGAAGGCATTCGTAAAAAAATGAATGAGTTTGAAGAAATGTTAGATTCTGATGAATTAATGGAACTCGAAGAACGAGCAAGCCATTATCTAATTTTTGAAACATTAGAAAAAGGCGATCTTGATAGAGATAAACTTTTTCATGAGCTTGAAGATTATGGAGAATTTGAAGAAGAATGGGTAGATAACTTTATATACTATCTCACTCGAAAAATTCAAAGATCTTGGCAACCTTCTGATTTCATTCTACCTAAAAAACAAAAAGGACAAAAAACAAAAGGGAAAAAACGAAGCCCTAAAGTTTCAGAAGAAGAAAAACAACGAATTCGTGAAAATTTCTATCATTTAGCCCTAGAATTCGTAGGATACTTACGCCATGTCAAAAATGTTCCTTACTTACAAGCAGAAATTGCAAGTTATGAAATCATTGAATGCTTGCTTCAAAAACAACTCGGGACATTCACAGAATCTAAACTATCTAAACAAATCATAGAAATGGAAACTCCTTTTGATAGAGATTTTATGCACATTATCGAAGATATCTCTCAACAACTCAAAGAAGAATCTATACAAGGAGATTTTCCCATATTATATCCTGACATGTTATCCGTCACTTCCTATATACTTTCTTTAGAAGATTCTATCTATCCTTGTGCCATTTACGTCCAACATATCTATGATTGGTTAGATTTCTGTGTTGAAAAAGGTTTTTGCACACAAGATATTTCTATAAAAATTAAAGCTAACATAAAAAAATTGCCCTATGTATTCCAAAAACTTTGTGCATCCACTCATGATATCTATCCAGGCGTACAAGAAGACATTGAACGAATTTGGACTCTATAAATTAGAAAAAGTTGAAATTTTATAAAATTTCAACTTTTTTTAAACGAAAACGAAAGGAAAACAATTGGAAATTGTATATGAAATCAGAAAAGGAGCATATTATGATTCTGTCATGCTCCTACAATTACAAAAACATTTGAGCACATTAGAACATTGCGACGATTGTGGCGTTGTTATGGCCACCCCCTTAAATCGACAAATTTTACAACAAAGTGGACTTTTTGTTCCAGAAATGGAGCAAGCCGATCAAAACGATTTAATCCTCTCTGTTCGTAGCGATACAAAAGAACATGGCCAAGCCATTTTAGATCAAGTAGATGTTTTTTTAAACAAAAAAAGTGAAGCTGTGGATGTAGACTATCGCCCCAAAAGCATTGAAACCGCTGTAAAAATGTTGCCAGACGCACAATGGGTTTTAATTTCCTTACCAGGAAGATATGCAACTACTATAGCAAATGAAGCATTAAACTACAATAAACATGTTTTTCTATATAGCGACAATGTTAGCTTAGAAGATGAAATCAAACTCAAACAAAAAGCAGCTGAAAAAGGCTTGCTTGTTATGGGACCAGATTGTGGTACTGCCATTGTCCATGGATATGCCTTAGGATTTGCAGATCAAGTCAAACAGGGTTCTATTGGAATTGTTGGTGCTTCTGGAACAGGCATCCAAGCTGTAATTTCTCGCATTGCACAAAAAGGATATGGAATTACTCATGCCCTTGGAACAGGTGGACGTGATTTATCTAAAGAAGTTGGTGGAATTACAGCCATACAAAGCTTAAAACTCCTACAACAAGATCCTAACACAAAAGTTATCATCATTATATCCAAACCACCTTGTCCAGAAGTCGCACAAAAATTATTGCAAATTGCAAGAAATACAGATAAACCAGTAATCATCAACTTTTTAGGATTCAGCATAACTACTCCCCAGATAGACAATCTCTACTACGTTTCCACTTTAGAACAAGCAGCAGAGACATCTATTGAACTTTTAAACAATCCACCTACATTCCAAAAACCACAGATCGATACTACCAAATACGCACCTACACAAAAATATTTACGAGGACTATTTAGTGGCGGAACGCTTGCATTTCAATCATTACTTTTACTTAGAGACTATATTCCTAGAATTTTCACACACATCAACCTACCTGGCATGCAAAAACTCAATAATTTAATGCAAAGTCAAGAACATACAGTCTTAGACCTAGGTGCAGATGATTTTACTGTTGGAAAACTCCACCCTATGATGGACCAAACTACTCGATTAAATAGAATCTTACAAGAAGCCAAGGATCCAGAAACTGCCATTATCTTATTAGATGTAGTCCTTGGATATGGTGCCCATGAAGATCCAGCCCAAGAAATCGCAGACACTGTCCAACAAGCACAAAAACAAAACCCTAACAAACATATTACATACATTGCTACCGTCATTGGTACAGAACTAGATCCTCAAAAACTCAGCGATCAAATAGCTAAACTACAAGCGGCAAACATACACACATATACAGACACTCGAGAAGCCATATCTCATGCTGGACAAATTATTCAAGCCCTTACACCACAAATACAAACTCCAAAAGACATACCTATAGACATTCTCCATGAAAAATTACAAGCTATTAATATAGGTCTTGAAGTTTTTAGTAAAACACTGATTACTCAAGAAGCCAATACAATACAAGTAGAATGGAAACCACCAGCTGCTGGAAAAGAAAACCTCATGACAATTTTACAACGCATGAAACGTTCATAAAAAATCTTCATACAATATCCAGCTAGTCATGACCAATACATCAAAAATATGATTTTCAACTACTCTTTCATGATAAATAATAAAAATCTAAATCTATGAAAATAATATTTTCTTGACTTATTTTTATTTTTAACATAATATGAAAAAGTAGTATTTTTTTTATTAACTTTGTTATTTTTTAATTGCAATTAAATAAAGGTGTTTATTATGAATTTAGGTCTTTTCAAAGTTCCCGAACCTGTTAATGAACCCATTAAAAATTATGCTCCTGGAGAACCAGAGCGTGAAGCATTGCTCCAAAAATACAATGAACTAAAAAATCAAATGCTAGAAATTCCAGTGATGATTGGAGGAAAAGAAATCAAAACTGGAAACATAGGAGATTGCATACTACCTCACGATCACCAAACTAAAATTGGTTTCTATCACAAAGCAGGAAAAGAAGAAGTAAAACTAGCTATCCAAACTGCTTTAGAAGCAAGAAAAACTTGGAGTCAAATGCCATTTGAACATCGCATCAGTGTTTTCCTCAAAGCAGCAGAACTCATTTCCAAAAAATATCGAAATTTATTTAACGCTGCTTGCATGCTCATTCAAAGCAAAACTTGCTACCAAGCTGAAATTGACATTGTTTGTGAACTTGTAGATTTCTTTAGATTTAATGCTAAATATGCACAACAAGTTTATGCAGATCAACCTATTTCTTCTCCAGGAGTTTGGAATTGGGTAGAATATCGTCCTCTAGAAGGCTTTATTTTTGCAATCACTCCATTCAATTTCACTTCCATTGCTGGCAATTTACCAACATGTCCAGCTATGATGGGCAATGTAGTTGTATGGAAACCAGCATCTTCCACAGTCTACACTGCAAAACTTATCATGGATGTTCTCAAAGAAGCTGGTCTTCCAGATGGCGTTATTAACATGATACCAGGATCTGGTTCTACTATAGGTGACATGGTCATTGAAGATCCTAATCTTGCTGGCGTACATTTTACCGGAAGTACAGAAGTTTTCCAAAATATTTGGAAAACAGTAGGGTTGAACATTGCCAAATATAATTCTTATCCACGTCTTGTTGGTGAAACTGGTGGAAAAGATTTTATGGTAATCCATAAAACAGCAGACGTAGATGCAGTCGTCACTGCTATTATCCGTGGTGCTTTTGAATATCAAGGACAAAAATGTTCTGCTGCATCTCGTGCATACATTCCTGATAACTTATGGCCAGAAATAAAAGACAAACTTGAAAAACAAATCGCCACAATTAAAGTTGGTGATGTTGCTGACTATCAAAATTTCATGGGTGCAGTCATTGATAAAAATGCATTTGACAACATCGTAAAATATTTAGAAGCTGTCAAAGCATCTGACAATGCAAAAATCATCATTGGTGGTACTTATGATGATAGCAAAGGCTACTTTATACAACCAACTATTATTCAAACACAAGATCCTCATTCCTTAACTATGGAAGAAGAAATTTTTGGTCCTGTTATGACAGTCTATGTCTATGCTGCCGATGAATACTCCAAAGCCCTTGAACTTTGCAACACAACTTCTAAATATGCACTCACTGGTGGAATTTTTGCACAAACAGCTGAAGCCATCAAAGAAGGATATGAAGCACTTCGTGATGCATCTGGAAATTTCTACATCAATGATAAAGTCACAGGTGCAGTTGTTGGCCAACAACCATTTGGTGGTGCTAGAGCTTCTGGTACAAATGATAAAGCAGGTTCTTATCTAAATCTACTTCGCTGGGTCAGTGCAAGAAGTATAAAAGAAGTATTTGTACCTGCCACAAATTACGAATATCCTCACATGAAATAGTATAACTACAAACTCTAAAAAACGGCAATCCTTGCCGTTTTTTTTTTATTATATGATAACAATAATGTATTGTTATATAAATATATACAAATATTCATTTAAAATATTATTTCTATTGTATATTTTTAAGATTATTATTACTAACTCTTTATAAATTAATATGTTATATTTACTATTCTTAAAATAGTAATAAACTCTTCTTTTACCGCAATTTTTTACATATTTATTAAAATATTTAACTTATTATTATTTAATAACTTACAAAAATTATCTTAAGTTATTATTACTTTTAATCCTTTTTAAATTAAATTTTATAAATCTTTATATTCCAATATATTAAAACTATTATCTATAATGTAAAAATAAACTTGACCAAAAACGCAATATTTTTACATATTTATTAAAATATTTAACTTATTATTATTTAATAACTTACAAAAATTATCTTAAGTTATTATTACTTTTAATCCTTTTTAAAGGAAATTTCATAAATCTTTATATTCCAATATATTAAAACTATTATCTATAATGTAAAAATAAACTTGACCAAAAACGCAATATTTTTACATATTTATTAAAATATTTAACTTATTATTATTTAATAACTTACAAAAATTATCTTAAGTTATTATTACTTTTAATCCTTTTTAAAGGAAATTTCATAAATCTTTATATTCCAATATATTAAAACTATTATCTATAATATAAAAATAAACTGACAAGAAACGCAATATTTTTACATATTTATTAAAATATTTAACTTAATATTATTTAATAACTTATAGAAATTATCTTAAGTTATTATTACTTTTAATCCTTTTTAAATTAAATTTTATAAATCTTTATATTCCAATATATTAAAACTATTATCTATAATGTAAAAATAAACTTGACCAAAAACGCAATATTTTT